>JAHFPN010000004.1:0-42192 GCA_023269635.1 Hyphomicrobiales bacterium
CTGACACTTTTGGGACTGGTCAAGTCGATTGTTGCGATTGCATGGGCGCCGAAGAAGATGCCGTAACATCCATCGATGGTCTGAGGTCGGATGGCGACGCGTTCGCCGCGGAAGGCCTGCGGGACCTTCCATAAGCAGCCTTTGAAGCTGACATAGTCCTTGCTGGTGGGGACGGTGCGGACGATCTCGTGCGCATCGTAGTTCACCCGGGGAAGGCGATCGGGCATGGAGCGTGAGCTTGGCCGATAACGGCTCGCCGGTACCTCCTGGCCGAGCGCTTCGTGCGGCCGCTCGAGATTGTACACGCTGCGCCAGCGATCGAAGGCATGCTGCACCTCGGCGAGATTGCGGAAGCGTTGCAGCGCGAACACCTCGGCCTTGAGCGTGCGGTGGAAGCGCTCGTTCTTGCCGCGGCTCTGCGGGTGATAGGGCCGGCTGTGCAGCACCCCGATGCCGAGCTTCAATAGCCACACGCCCAGACGGGTCCAGCGCTGCCCCGATGAATCACCCCAGGGCGAACCATTGTCCACGAAGATCGCATTCGGCAGCCCATAGCGGCGGAACGTCGTCTCCAATTGGCCTTGCACCGTGTTGCCCTGCTCGTTGGCGCAGGCCTTCAGGCACAGCGCATAGCGCGAGTGGTCGTCCACCATGGTCAGCGGATGACATGCCGATCCATTCGCAAGCGGCACCCAACCCTTGAAGTCCATCTGCCAAAGCAGGTTCGGTGCTTCTTTCTCGAAGCGTTGATAGGGCTGGCCGGGCGTGCCAGCCGGCCGAACGACACGGTCGTGCCGCCGCAAGATCTCATGCACGGTCGAAAGCGCGGGAGGCTTCACCCCCTGGCGTTCGAGACAGCGCGCGATCTTGCGCGCTCCCCAGGCCGCATGCGCATCGCGGATTCCCAGCACCAGTGCTTCGACCGCCGCATCGCTGCGCCGCGGGCTCACATGCGGACAGCGCGAGCGATCCGCCAACTCCTCGTCACCAGCCGCCCAGCGCGCCAGCCACTTGTAACCGACGTCCGGACTGATCCCGAACCGCCGGCACAGCTCCCGCCGGTTCACCCCTTCCTGTATCGCCAGCCGTACAAACTCGCGCCGTTGCTCCATAACCGACACCTCTCGCCACGGCATGGATCGCCTCCCTGGCAGCCGATTCCATGCCTATGATGTGTCAGCTATGTCCCCGAACACCCGTCAGTGATGTGTCCAGGCTGAACAACAAGCCCGGCCATGACGAAATAGCAAGGGACGGCGAGCAGGTTTACGCCACCCCGATCCGCAACAGATCGTGGAAGTGGACCAGGCCCACGGCCTTGGCACCCTCGACCACGAACAGGGTCGTGATCTTGTTGGCGTTCAAGATTTCCAGCGCCTCGCCGGCGAGCTGATCCGGCCGCACCGCCTTCGGCTTCTTGGTCATTACCTCTTCGACGGCGCGGGCCAGGAGGTCCTCGCGCATGTGCCGCCGGAGGTCGCCGTCGGTGATGATGCCCACGAGCCCGCCGGCGGCGTCGATGACGCCGACACAGCCGAAGCCCTTGGAGGTCATCTCCACCACGGCTTCGGTCATGCGCGTGCCGCGCGCGACCAGCGGCAGCGATTTGCCGGTGTGCATCACGTCGCGCACGAAGGTGAGGCTGGCGCCGAGCCGGCCGCCCGGGTGCAGCGCCTTGAAGTCGAGCGCGGTGAAGCCGCGACTCTCGAACAGCGCCACCGCGAGCGCGTCGCCGAGCGCGAGCTGCAGGAGCGTCGAGGTGGTGGGCGCCAGGCCCAGCGGGCAGGCCTCGCGCGCCGCCGGCAGCGTCAGCACCACGTCGGCGGCCCGCGCGAGCGTGGATTCCGCGTTGGCCGTGACCGCGATCATCGCCACGCGGAAGCGCTTGGCATAATCGGTGAGGTCCTTGAGCTCGACCGTCTCGCCCGACCAGGAGAGCGCGATGATCACGTCGTCGCGCGTGATGGCGCCGAGGTCGCCGTGGCTCGCCTCGCCGGGATGGACGAAATAGGCGGGCGCGCCGGTGGAGGCGAAAGTGGCGGCGATCTTGCGGCCCACGTGGCCGCTCTTGCCCATGCCGGTGACGATGAGGCGGCCCTTGGCGCCGCGGATCTTCTCCACCGCCTCGACGAACGCGGTGCCAAGCCCGTCATTGATGACGCTGGAAAGCGCCTCGAGCCCGGCCATCTCAGTCGCGATGGTGCGGAGCGCCGAGCGCAGAAGCTCGGACGAAGGCTCTTTCCTCGGCGCGACGCGGCCCTTGGCCCCGGCCATCCAGGAACTCCCCGCTAACCCTGGAAATCCCTAGCACGGGCAAGGCTGGCGAGGCCACCGGAGGCCTGCAAACTCGCGGGGAAAAGGGTCCGTTAACCATGCTGGTTCTAGTTTCGTTAACCAGTTCGATCACGGGTTTGGGCCTTGTTCCTTCGTCCTCGCTCCGCGAAAACCCGCGCCGTGCTCGGCGCGTTTGCGCTCGCCTGCGGCGCCGCGGCGGCCTGGGCGCAGGTAACCGACGATCCCGCGAAGCCGGTCCTGCGCAGCACGCTTGCCGCCACGACGACCACCCCGCCCGCACCCGCGCCGCGCGCGACCGACGCCACGACCCCGGGCACGATCCGCTACCTGTCGCCGCCCGGCATCGGCGCGGGCCCGACCGGCTTCATCTCGACCGGCTTCGATCCGCGGCGCGCGCGCAAGGCCAAGAAATCGGTCACCACGCGTCCCGCCGTGCCGGCGCCGGCCGCAGCCGCGACCACTACCGAAGCGCGCGCAAATCCGGACCTCACCGGCGCGATTGCGCCGGTGCGCCGTCCGCCGCGCCGTCTCGAAGACGAGGAGCCGTTCGGGCCGGCCGGGATCCCGTTCGGCAGCTTCACGCTACGCTCGATCCTCGATCTCAGCGCCGGCTACGACACCAACGCACTGCGCACACCCGGTGGGCCCGGTTCCTGGTTCACCGTGGTGGCGCCGCAATTCTCGCTCCGCTCCAACTGGGCGCGGCACGAGCTCAATGCCGAATTGCGCGGCTCCTACTCCTCCTACTACGACGTGAGCGCGAACAACCGGCCCGAGGCGTACGCCAATATCCGCGGCCGCATCGACGTGAGCACGCTCACGCGCCTCGAGATCGAGGGCCGCGCCGCGCTCACCACCGAAAGCCCCGGCAGCCCGGACGCGGTCAGCACGGCAGTGCGGCCGCCGAACGTCTATTCCTACGGCAGCACGATCGGCGTGATGCAGCGCTTCAACCGGTTCGAGCTTGCGCTGCGCGGCCTCGTGGATCGGTACACCTACGAGAATGCGATGCTGACCTCCGGCGCGATTTTCGATCTATCGGATCGCAACTATGTCGCCCCCGGCCTGCGCTTACGCGGCAGCTACGAGCTTTCGGAGGGGATCAAGCCGTTCGTCGAGATCGGCGTCGATCGGCGCATGTTCGACCGGGAGATCGACTTCACCGGCATCCGCCGCGGCTCGGACGGCTGGCTGGTTCGCGGCGGGTTCGCCTTCGAGCGCAAGGGCTTCCTGACCGGCGAGGTTTCCGCCGGCTACTTGCAGCGCCGCTATCGCGACCCGTCGCTGCCCGAGATTTCGGGGCTGATCTTCGATTCCTCCCTGGTCTGGACCGCGACCCCGCTCACCAAGGTCACGCTCTATGCCGTTTCCACCATCGACGAGACCATGGTGCCGAGCGCCTCCGGCCTGTTCCGCCACGAAGCCCGCATCACCGTGGAGCACGCGTTCCGCCGCTGGCTGCTCGGCTCGGTGAGCCTCGGCTACGGCATCGAGGACTATCGCGGCAGCGGCCTCGTGGACCATCGCCTGCGCGCGAGCGCGAGCCTGACCTATTATTTCAACCGCATGCTTGCGTTGCGCGGCGAGCTGCGCCATGAGCGGCTGCGCTCCGATCTGCCGGGCCAAGACTACACGGCGAACGTGGCGCTCCTGGGCCTGAGACTTCAGCGCTGACGATGCGGACAATCTGGACCTGGAAGCTCGTCGCCGGCGTGCTCGCCGCGACGATCGCGCTTGCACCGGTGCGCGCGCAGAATGTGCACGACGACCGCTTCGGTACCATTGCCGTGGTGCCCTCAGCGCCGGCGCGGGTCGACGCGTCGGTTCACCCGCTGATGACGCCCGAGGCGATCCTTGCCGCCGCGGCCAATTTCCGGAATTGCCTCGCTGCGCTGTGGCCGCAGGCGCAAAGGCGCGGCGTGTCGCGCGAGACCTTCGAGCTCGCCACGCGCGGGCTCGAGCCCGAGCTCAAGATCATGGAGCTCCTCGACGCCCAGCCGGAGTTCACCAGGCCGGTCTGGGAATATCTCGATCTTTTGGTGAGCGAGGAGCGCGTGCAGCAGGGGCGCGAGCTCCTCGCCAAGCACCGCGCCACCTTCGAGGCGGTGGAGCGCGCCTATGGCGTGGATCGCCACATCATCGCGGCGATTTGGGGCATCGAGTCGAAGTACGGGACCCAGGCCGGCGAGCGGCCGGTGCTGCGCTCGACCGCGACGCTCGCCTGCATCGGCCGCCGGCAGGACTATTTCCGCGACGAGTTCCTGGCCACCCTCGAGATTCTTCAGCGCGGCGACGTGCCCGCTGCCGACCTCAAGGGCTCCTGGGCCGGCGCCTTCGGCCCGACCCAGTTCATGCCCACCGCCTTCAAGCGCTACGCGGTCGATTTCGACGGCGACGGCCGGCGCGACGTGGTGAACTCGATTCCCGACGTCATCGCCTCGACCGCCAACAATCTCAAGCGCGACGGCTGGCAGCCGGGCGCGAGCTGGGGCTACGAGGTGCGGCTGCCGCCGAATTTCGATTTCCTGCTCGCCGACCGTTCGATCCGGAAATCGCTCGCCGAATGGGAACGCCTCGGCGTGCGCCGTGCCGCCGGCAAGCCGTTTCCGCGACCGGCGGATCAGGCCTTTCTCCTGGTTCCGGCCGGGGCGCGCGGGCCGGCGTTCCTGCTGATCGGCAACTTTCGTTCGATCCTGCGCTACAACCCGTCGGAATCCTACGCGCTCGCGGTCGGGCATCTCGCCGACCGCATCCGCGGCGGCGATCCGTTCGTGCAAACCTGGCCGCGCGACGAAACAATGCTGTCGCGCACCGAGCGGGTCGAGATGCAGGAGCGGCTCGCGGCGCTCGGCCTCTATGTGGGCGAGGCCGACGGCCGGCTCGGCGCCGGGTCCCGTGCGGCGGTGCGCGATTTCCAGGCGCGTGCCGGCCTGGTGCCCGACGGCTTCGCGACCGCGGCCCTGCTCGAACGCCTGCGCCGGCGATAGTTCGTTCACCCGCGGCCCAAGCAGCCGCGTTCGGCGTGCACGGCCTTGAATTGGCCGCTAAACTCGGCCATCGGTTGTTCCGCCGCAACCACTCAAAAGCCGCACGATGTTCCGGCCTTGGTTCAGAACTCTCGTTCTCGCCGCCGCGTTGGCGGGCTCGCTCGCCGCGCCGGCGGCGGCACAGCAGGACATGCGCGACGACCGCTATTTCATGCTGCGCGATCCGTTCCGGCCGCAGCGCGGCCTGATCACGACGCCGCGCGAGCTCTTGACGCCGCCGCCGCTTCCCGCCGAGCCGCGGCAGGAGCAGCAGGGCGGCACCGTGTACAACTCGGCCGCCGACGCCGACCGCCTGCGCACCGAGCCGGTCAAGGAATACGTGCTCGTGCTCGGCGATTCGCTAGCCGACCAGCTCGCGCAAGGGCTCGCCGACGCCTTCGTCACCGAGCGTCCCGAAGTCGCCATCATCAAGAAGACCCGCGACATTTCCGGCTTCGTGCGCACCGACGTGTTCGACTGGCCGGCGCAGGCGCCCGGTTTCGTCGCCGCGGATAAGGCGACCGCCGTCGTCGTCATGCTCGGAAGCAACGACCGTCAGCCGATCCGCGACGAAACCGGGGCGCACGAGCCGTTGTCCAATCGCTGGCGCGAAATCTACACCAAGCGGATCGAGGACTTCCTCACCAAGCTGAAGGAAACGAAGGTAGCGGTATTCATCGTCGGGCTGCCTTCCATGGGCAACCCGCGGCTCACGACCGATTTCCCCCACATCAACGAAATCTTCCGCGAGCGCGCGCAGAAGGTGGGCGTCACCTATGTCGATATTTGGGATGGATTCGTAAACGAGCGCGGCGACTACGTGATCACCGGCCCCGCCCTCGACGGCCAGATGCGCCGGCTGCGCGCCAACAACGGCATTCACTTCACCCGCTTCGGCATGCGCAAGCTCGCGCATTACGTGGAACGCGATCTGGTGCGCCTATTCGGCGCGCGCACCCTGCCTTCCGCGCCGCAGGACGCGACGCCGGAGCCGGTTCCGGAAGCCGTCCGGCCGATCGCCGGCCCGGTGATCTCGCTGACCACGCCGACCAGCCAGACCGGCGCGCTCGCGGGCTCCGCCCGGCGCACGGTGCCGATGGATTCGGTCGCAATCCGTACGCTGGTGGAAGGCCTGCCGGCCGAGCCGGTGGCGGGCCGCGCCGACGATTTCCGCTGGCCGCAGCCCTCCGCGGCAACCCAGCCGCAGACCACCGGCCAGGCCGCGACCGTGCAGCCGGGCGTGCCGCGCTGAACGCTCAGCGCGGCAATAGCGTCGATCCCATCAGGAACTTGTCGACCGCGTGCGCGGCCTGGCGGCCTTCGCGGATCGCCCACACCACCAGCGATTGGCCGCGGCGCATGTCGCCGCAGGCGAACACCTTCTCGAGCGAGCTCTTGTAGCTCACGGTGTCGGCGTCCACGTTGCCGCGCTGGTCCAGCTTCAGCCCGAGGTTCTTGATCAGGCCTTCGTGCACGGGATGCACGAAGCCCATCGCCAGCAGCACGAGGTCGGCGTCGAGCTCGAACTCGGTGCCGGGGATCGGCTTGAACTTCTCGTCGACGCGCACGCAGTGCAGCTTCTTCACCCGGCCGTTCTCGCCGCTGAATTTCGTGGTCATCACCGCGAAGTCGCGATGCACGCCCTCCTCGTGGCTGGGGGAGGTGCGGAGCTTCAACGGCCAATCCGGCCAAGTGAGGAGCTTGTTCTCCTTCACGGGCGGCTCCGGCATGATCTCGAAATTGCTCACCGAGAGCGCGCCCTGGCGGAACGCGGTGCCGATGCAGTCCGAGCCGGTGTCGCCGCCGCCGATCACCACCACGTTCTTGTCGCCGGCCAGGATCGGCTTGACCCCGTCCTGCGGTTCGTTCCCGACGCGCCGGTTCTGCTGCGGCAGGTAGTCCATGGCGAAATGGATGCCGTCGAGCTCGCGGCCGGGGATTGTCAGATCCCGCGCCTTCTCGGCGCCGCCCGCGAGCACCACGGCGTTGTGATCCTTGAGTAGGTCCTCCGCCGGCAGGTTCGCGCCCACGTGCGCGCCGTAGTGGAAGCGGACGCCTTCCGCCTCCATCTGCGTCACCCGGCGGTCCACGATCTCTTTCTCCATCTTGAAGTCGGGAATGCCGTAGCGGAGCAGCCCGCCGGCCTTCGGGTGCTTTTCGAAAACGTGCACCTCGTGGCCGGCGCGGGCGAGCTGCTGGGCGCAAGCCAGCCCGGCCGGCCCGGAGCCGACGATCGCGATCTTCTTGCCGGTCCTGTGCGCGGGCGGCTCCGGCTTGATCCAGCCGTTCGCGATCGCCTTATCGGCGATGGCGCACTCGATGGTCTTGATGGTGACCGGGATGTCCTCGATGTTGAGCGTGCAGGACGCCTCGCACGGTGCCGGGCACACGCGGCCGGTCACCTCCGGGAAATTGTTGGTCAAGTGCAGGTTTCGCGCCGCCTGTTCCCAGTGGTTCTTGTAGATGAGGTCGTTCCAGTCCGGGATCTGGTTGTTCACCGGGCAGCCGGTGTGACAATAGGGGATGCCGCAGTTCATGCAGCGCGCGGCTTGGTCGCGCAGTTCCGGCTCGGGCAGCGGCTTCACGAACTCGTGGTAATGGCGCACGCGCTCTTCGACCGGCTGGTATTTCCGGTCGTGCTGCTCGTATTCGAGGAAGCCGGTGACCTTGCCCACGGGCTCAGGCCCCGGCGGCGAGGCGGGGCGCGGCTTCTTCCGCCGCTTTGAGCTCGGCGAGCGCGCGGCGGAATTCGTGCGGCATCACCTTGCGGAACTTCGGATAATATTCGTTCCAGCGCGCGAGCATCTCGGCGGCGCGGCGCGAGCCGGTATAGCGGGCGTGGTTGGCGATCAGCCGGCGCAGCCGCTCGTTGTCGAACTGGGTCATGTCGGTGAGGTCGCCGTGGATCTCGCCTTCGTCCCACTCCGGCATGTCCTCGAGCGCGACCATGGCGCGGTTGCAGAGCTTCTCGAAGTTGCCGTCCTGGTCGAGCACATAGGCGATGCCGCCCGACATGCCGGCCGCGAAGTTGCGCCCGGTCTTGCCGAGCACCACGACGACGCCGCCGGTCATGTATTCGCAGCAATGGTCGCCGGTGCCCTCGATCACCGCCGTGGCGCCGGAATTGCGCACCGCGAAGCGCTCGCCGGCGACGCCGCGGAAGTAGCTCTCGCCCGCGATCGCGCCGTACAGCACGGTGTTGCCGACGATGATCGATTCCTCCGGCACGATCGCGGATTCGCGCGGCGGATAGACGATGATGCGCCCGCCCGAAAGCCCCTTGCCGCAATAGTCATTGGTCTCGCCCTCGAGCTCGAAGGTGACGCCGCGCGCGAGCCAGCCGCCGAAGCTCTGGCCGGCGGTGCCCTTGAACTTCACGTGGATGGTGTCGTCGGGCAGGCCCTCGTGGCCGTAGCGCTTGGCGACCTCGCCCGACAGCATGCCGCCCGTAGTGCGGTCGGTGTTCCGGATCGCGGTCTCGATCCGCACCCTGGCGCCGCGGTCGAGCGCGGCTTGCGCTTCGGCGATCAGCTTGCGGTCCAGGATCTTGTGGATCTTGTGGTCCTGCTGCTCGCAGTTGAAGAGCGCGACGCTCGCCGGGACGTCCGGCTTGTGGAACAGGCGCGAGAAGTCGAGGCCCTTGGCCTTCCAGTGCTCGACGAAGCTCTGCTTGTCGAGCATCTGCATCTGCCCGATCATCTCGCTGAAGGTGCGGAAGCCGAGCTCGGCCATCAGCTCGCGCACTTCCTCCGCCACATAGAAGAAGAAGTTGATCACGTGCTCGGGCGTGCCCTTGAAGCGTTTCCGGAGCACCGGGTCCTGGGTCGCCACCCCGGTCGGGCAGGTGTTCAGGTGGCACTTGCGCATCATGATGCAGCCGGCCGCGATCAAGGGCGCGGTGGCGAAGCCGAACTCGTCGGCGCCGAGCAGCGCGCCGACCACGACGTCGCGGCCGGTGCGGATGCCGCCGTCGACCTGCACCGCGATGCGGCCGCGCAGGCCCTGATAGACCAGGGTCTGGTGGGTTTCGGCCAAGCCGATCTCCCACGGGGAGCCCGCGTGCTTGATCGAGGTGAGGGGGCTGGCACCGGTGCCGCCCTCGAAGCCCGCGATGGTGACGTGGTCGGAGCGCGCCTTGGAAACGCCGGCGGCGACCGTTCCGACGCCGACCTCGGAGACCAGCTTCACCGACACGTCGCCGGCCGGGTTCACGTTCTTCAAGTCGAAGATGAGCTGCGCCAGATCCTCGATCGAATAAATGTCGTGGTGCGGCGCGGGCGAGATCAGGCCCACGCCCGGGGTCGAGTGACGCACCTTGGCGATGATGCGGTCGACCTTGTGCCCGGGTAGCTGGCCGCCCTCGCCGGGCTTGGCGCCCTGCGCCATCTTGATCTGCATCATGTCGGAATTGACCAGATACTCGGCGGTGACCCCGAAGCGGCCGGAGGCCACCTGTTTGATCGCCGAGCGCATCGAGTCGCCGTTCGGCAGCGGCTTGAAGCGGTCGGATTCCTCGCCGCCTTCGCCGGTGTTCGACTTGCCGCCGATCCGGTTCATGGCGATGGCAAGCGTGGTGTGCGCCTCGCGCGAGATCGAGCCGAACGACATGGCGCCGGTGGAGAAGCGCTTCACGACTTCCTTGGCCGGCTCGACTTCCTCGAGCGGGATCTTCTTGCGGCCGTTCTCCTCCGCAGGCTTCAGGCGGAACAGGCCGCGGATGGTGAGCAACCGCTCGGCCTGTTCGTTCACGATCTTGGAATAGGCGCGGAATTTCTCGTAGGAATTGCCGCGCACCGCGTGCTGCAAGGCCGCGACGCTCTCCGGGTTCCAGACGTGCGCCTCGCCGCGGATGCGGAAGGCGTACTCGCCGCCGATGTCGAGATCCTCGCGCAACACCGGCGACTCGCCGAACGCTTCGCGGTGGCGGCGCATGGTCTCTTCCGCGATTTGCGCGAGCCCCACGCCCTCGATCCGCGTCGCGGTGCCGGCGAAATACTTGTCGACGAACTCGGTCTTCAAGCCCACCGCGTCGAAGATCTGCGCGCCGCAATAGGATTGGTAGGTGGAGATGCCCATCTTGGACATCACCTTGAGCAATCCCTTGCCGATCGACTTGATGTAGCGCTTCAGAATCTCCTTCTCGTCGAGATTCTCGGCGATGTCGTCCTTGGCCGCGATCAGCGTCTCGAATGCGAGATAGGGATTGATCGCCTCGGCGCCGTAGCCGGCGAGGCAGCAGAAATGATGCACCTCGCGCGGCTCGCCGGACTCGACCACGAGCCCGACCGAGGTGCGCAGGCCCTTGCGGATCAGGTGGTGGTGCACCGCCGCGGTCGCCAGCAGCGAGGGGATCGGCGCCCGCGTCGGCGCCACGCGGCGGTCGGAGAGGATGATGATGTTGATGCCGTCGAGCACCGCGGCCTCGGCCTCGCGGCAGAGCTCCTCGAGCGCGTGCTTCATGCCGGTGGTGCCGTTGTCGGCCGGGAACGTGGTATCGAACGTCTTGGAGCGGAACTCGCCGTCGCCGACCTCGGAGATCGAACGGATCTTCTCCAGGTCCTCGTTGGTGAGGATCGGCTGGCGCACCTCGAGCCGCTTCTTCTTCGCGAGCCCCTTGAGGTCGAACAGATTCGGCCGCGGCCCGATGATCGAGACCAGGCTCATGACCAGCTCCTCGCGGATCGGGTCGATCGGCGGGTTCGTCACCTGGGCGAAGTTCTGCTTGAAATAAGTGAACAGCAGCTTGGACTTATCCGATAACGCCGAGATCGGCGTGTCGTTGCCCATGGAGCCGACCGGCTCCTCGCCGTTCCTGACCATGGGCTCCATCAGCATGCCTAAGTCTTCCTGCGTGTAGCCGAAGGCCTGCTGGCGATCGAGGAGCGGCACGTTGGTGCGGCCGTTCTTCGAGCGCACGGCCGGCAAGTCCTCGAGCACGATCTGGGTGCGGTCGAGCCACTTCTTGTAGGGATGCTTCCGCGCGAGCTCGGCCTTGATCTCCTCGTCGTCGATGATGCGGCCTTCGACCAGGTCCACGAGCAGCATCTTGCCCGGCTGCAGCCGCCACTTGCGGACGATCTGCTCTTCGGGGATCGGCAGCACGCCGGCTTCCGAGGCCATGATCACGCGGTCGTCGGCGGTGACGAACCAGCGTGCCGGCCTGAGGCCGTTGCGGTCGAGCGTCGCGCCGATCTGGCGCCCGTCGGTGAAGGCGATCGCGGCCGGCCCGTCCCAGGGCTCCATCAGCGCCGCGTGATATTCGTAGAAGGCCTTGCGCGCCTCGTCCATGAGCGGGTTCTGCGACCAGGCCTCCGGGATCATGGTCATCACGGCTTGCGCGAGCGAATAGCCGCCCTGCACCAGGAACTCGAGCGCGTTGTCGAAGCAGGCGGTGTCGGACTGGCCTTCGTAGGAGATCGGCCAGAGCTTCTGTATGTCGTCGCCGATCAGCGGCGAGGAGACCGAGGCCTGGCGCGCGGCCATCCAGTTGAGATTTCCGCGCAGCGTGTTGATCTCGCCGTTGTGCGCGATCATCCGGTAGGGATGCGCCAGCGACCAGGTCGGGAACGTATTGGTGGAGAAGCGCTGGTGCACCAGCGCGAGCGCGCTCTCGAAATCCTTGTCGTGCAGGTCCGGGTAATAGGTGACGAGCTGGTCGGCGAGGAACATGCCCTTGTAGACGACGGTGCGGCAGGACAGCGACACCGGGTAATAGCCGGACGCGCGCCGCTCGCGCTTGCCGTAGAGTGTGCCGGAAATGGTCTTGCGCAACACATAGAGCCGCCGCTCGAAATCGCTGTCGGTCTTGGTCTTCGGATTCCTGGCGATGAACACCTGCAGGTGCACGGGCTCGGTCGGCTTGACCGAGACGCCGAGCGTCGAGTTGTCGGTCGGCACCGGGCGCCAACCGAGGAGCTTCATGCCGTCGCGCGTCGCTTCGGCGGCGTAGGTGTCCATGATCTCCTGCCGCCAGGCGTCGTCGCGCGGCATGAACAGCGCGCCGACTGCGTAATGTCCGGGCTCGGGCAGCGCGAAGCCGAGGCGCTTGGCTTCACGCGCGAAGAACTTGTGCGGGATCTGGACGAGAATCCCGGCGCCGTCGCCGGCGCGCGGGTCGGCGCCGACCGCGCCGCGGTGCTCGAGGTTCAGGAGGATCTTGAGCGCGTCCTCGATGATCTTGTGCGACTTGCTGCCCTTGATGTCGGCGATGAAGCCGACGCCGCAAGCGTCGTGCTCGCGGAACGGATCGAACATGCCGGCGGGCGAGGGGAACGATGCGCGCGTGGAATCCACGGCGGCGGCGCGCGGCTCGGCGCCGTTCGGGTGGCTTCCGCTGTTACGCACGCGCTCCATCCCTGCCTCGCCCTTGCATTCTAGCGCGGTCGCGGCGCCATTCGCGGGCCCGCCTAGTGCGCGCCCGCGGCCTTCGCCGCCTCTCGGTGGAAGCCGAGCCCTTGGCCGCGCTACGCCTGCGCCGGCCCGCCAGTCGGCGCGGCGTCACCGGCTTAAGGCCGCGGTGGCGCCGCGCGATACGGCGTTTTCTCCTAGGCGCGCCGTTCGCCTTCGGGCTAATGGGACAGCATCACTGTCCTTTCTCTTAAGATGGCAGATTTCCCCGATAGGCACAAGCGTGCAGAGCCGCTCGGCACCCAAAATCTTTGCGTTTCTTGCCCGCCGGAGCCGATCCCCGCAACGCTGCCGGGGCCGGGCAAGGCCGGCGCGCAAGGAACTTGTGCGAAACCGCCTTGGCGGGGCCCGGCCACGGCCCAACCGCTGCCCAGATCGCGTGCGGAATTTGCGGTCGGGGAGAGGGGCGGATTCGACTAAGGGGTCGCTCATGAGCCGAAATCCGAAAATCGTGGCTTGCGCATTGGTGGCACTTCCGCTGCTTGCGCTCGGCTTCGTGCCGGCGTCGGCCCAGACCGCTCCGCGGCCGACGATTGTCGCGCCCTACGAGGTCGCCGCCGCCTTGCAACGGCTGGGCTTGCGCCCGCTCGCAAGCCCGCAACAGCGCGGCTGGGTCTGGATCGCCCCGGCCGTGACTCGCGACGGCGACCAGGTCCAGGTCGTAGTACGTGCGGGCAGCGGCGAAATCCTGGACGTGGACGAGATTCCCTACATGCCGCTCGCGCCGGGCCGGCCGATCGTCGGCGTTCCGGGCGCGCCCGGGCCGATGCGGCCGCAACGGCCGGTCACTGGCACATTAGAGGCGCCGGGTCCGCGCGTGGTCATGCGCGACGGCCGGCAGATCGATCTTTCGCCGGTGCCGCCATCTGCCGTGCGGCCCATGAATGCGAAACCGCGCGCCGTCCCGCTGCCGAAACCTCGGCCCGAGGCCGCGGTTACAACCGCGCCGATAGCGCCGCCCGCTCCGCCCGCTCCGCCCAAGGAAACCACCGCGCCGCCGAAACAGGTAACTGCACCGGTAGCCGCGCCTACGCCGGCCGCGAGCACCACCAGCTCGGTGTTCCCGCCCGTTCAGGGCTTCGAGTAAGCAGGCCGGCGCTGCTTCCGAAAAAGCCAAAGGGCGCCCCGGTTGCCCGGGACGCCCCTCGTTTCAGAACTGCTGGTTGGCCGTTCAGGCAGCTTTCGCGGCCTTGCCCTCGATCACCTTGGCCTTGGCCCCGCCGATCGGGATCTGGCGCGGCTTCATGGCCTCGGGGATCTCGCGCACGAGGTCGACGTGCAGGAGACCGTTCTCGAGGGTCGCACCCTTGACCTCCACGTGGTCGGCGAGCTGGAAGCGGCGCTCGAAGGCGCGGGCGGCGATGCCCTGATAGAGCGTCTCGCCGTTCTCTTCCTTCTCGCTGACCTGCTTCTCGCCGCGAATGGTGAGCGTGTTCTCCTTCACCTCGATATTGATTTCCTTGTCGGTGAAGCCGGCGACCGCGACCGAGATGCGGTACGCGTTCTCGCCGGTGCGCTCGATATTGTAGGGCGGGTAGGTCGGCGCCGCGTCCAGGCCCCCGAACGAATCCAGGAGCGAGAACAGCCGGTCGAAGCCGACGGTGGAACGATAGAGCGGAGTGAGATCGAACGTGCGCATGCATATCCTCCTGTTGAAGCGAAATGCGTTGGGTGGACCCGCCGAAGCCGGGTCCGGTTTGTTTGCGCGGCCTTAAGGGCCCGCGCAGCCGCGATATGGGAAGCGGGCGCTGGGCTTTCAACCCCGCGGCGGTTTGAAAAAACCTCTTATTTCACAAGATGTTGAGCGAAATCCGAGCGCCCACGCTGGCGGCGAATTTCATGAACGGGCGATGAATATTGGCGTCGGGGCCTATTCAGGCCTTGGCGGCTAGAGGGAAATTGGGGGTGTGGTCTTCGTGACGATTGCGGCATCCGGCCGGCGGTCGTCGCGGCGGTTATGCTTGCGGCGATCGTCGCGGCGGCGACGATGATGTGGAGGCGCGATGTTTCGGGGAACGCTTGCGTTGGCGGCGCTCGCACTTGCCATCGCCCTCGGCGCCGGCCCGACCCTGCCGCCGACCAGCCACGCCCAGGGCATCACCGAGCGCGGGCCGTTCGGCGGCGTGATCTTGTCGCCGCGCCAGCGCCGGCGCGTGCCCGGCTATTACACCGATCGGCCGCCGCGCGTGGCGCCGCGCAAGCAGCTCACCCCCCTTGAGGCCACCGCGTCGTTGCAGACGCGCGGCTTCCATGACGTCGCCTTCGTGCAGCAGCGCGGCGCCACCTATATCTTCGAGGCCACCGGCCAGCGCGGCGAGCGCGTGCGCCTGGTGGTCAACTCGCACACCGGCACGATCGACGGCGTACGCCAGTTGAGCGCGCCGGCGCGGCGCTGAGCCGTCCGGCCGATTGCCGCGGTGGACCGCCTGTTGTAACGCTCAAGGCCCGTCTGCGTTTCTCCCGCGATTCGAGCGTCATGACCCTGCACGCGATCCCGGCGAATCCGGTGCCCGCTGGCGCCGTGACCGGCCAGCTCGCAACCGCCGACGGCGTGCACGTGCGCTTCGCACGCTGGGCGCCGGTTGCCCCCCGCCGCGGGACGGTCTGCATCTTCCCGGGCCGCGGCGACGCCATCGAGGAATACTTCGAGGTCGTGGCCGAGCTCCGCATCCGCGGCTTCGCGGTGGCGGCGCTCGACTGGCGCGGTCAGGGCGGCTCGGACCGGCTGTTGCGCGACCGCCGCAAGGGGCACGTCCGCAGCTTCGACGATTATCAGCAGGATCTCGAGGTCTTCATGCGCGAGGTGGTGCTGCCCGATTGCCCGCCGCCGATCTTCGCGCTCGCCCACTCGATGGGCGGGGCGATCCTGCTTGAGGCGGTGCGGCTCGGCCGCCGCTGGTTCGACCGGCTGGTGCTCTGCTCGCCGATGATCTCGCTCGTCGGCATCCGGCGGCCGCGGCTCGCGCGTACGCTCGTGCGCGTGGGCTCAATGCTCGGCCTCGGCCGGCTCTATGTGCCGGGCGGCGGCCCAATCGCGACCAAGACCCGGCCGTTCCTCGGCAATCCGATCACCTCCGATCCGGTGCGCTACGCCCGCATCGGCGCGATCTTCGAGACCGCGCCGGAGCTTGCGATCGGCGCGCCCACCATCGGCTGGATGCGCGCCGCCTTCGAGCTCATGAGTGCGTTCGCCGATCCGGTCTATCCGGCCTCGATTCGGCAGCCCATGCTGCTCGCGGCCGCGGGCAACGATCACATCGTCTCGACCACGGCCGTCGCCCGCTTCGCCTCGCGGCTGCGCGCCGGCTCTCACCTGGTGATCGCCGGCAGCCGGCACGAGATCCTGATGGAGCGCGACATCTACCGCAGCCAATTCTGGGCCGCGTTCGACGCCTTCGTGCCGGGCTCGGCGATGTTCCGTTGAGGATTAGGCGTTGAGCAGCGCGAGCGCTTGCGCATGCACGCGCCGGTCGCCGGCGGCGACGATACGGCCGCCCTTGAGCGCCGGCTCGCCGGCCCAGTTGGTGACGAGGCCGCCGGCGCCCTCGATGATCGGGATCAGCGGCACCACGTCGTGCGCATGCAGGCCGCATTCGATCACCAGATCCACGAAGCCCGCCGCCACCATGCAATAGGCGTAACAATCGCCGCCGTAACGCGAGAGCCGCACCTGCCGCTCGACGCGCTCGAATCGCTTGCGCTCGTCGTCGCTCATCAAAAGCGGGCTGGTGGTGAACAGCACGGCGTCGGCGACGTTGGCGCACCCGCGTACCTCGAGCCGCCGCTCGCCGGCCGGGCCGCGATAGCGCGCGCGCCTGCCGTCGCCGAAGAAGCGTTCGCCGATGAACGGCTGGCACATCATGCCGTAGACCGGCATCCCGTCTTTCAGGAGTCCGATCAGCGTGCCCCAGGCCGGCATGCCGCAGATGAACGACTTGGTGCCGTCGATCGGATCGAGCGCCCAGACATAGGCCGCGTCCGCCCGCTCGTCGCCGAATTCCTCACCGATGATGCCGTGGCCCGGGAAGTTCTTCTTGATCAGCGCGCGCATCGCCGTTTCCGCCGCGCGGTCGGCGGCGGTCACCGGGTCGAAGCCGCCGGGATGCGCCTTGTTTTCGACCCCGAGCGCGGTGCGGAAGAACGGCTTGATCGCATCGCCCGCAACCGTCGCAAGCTCGTCCACGAACGAGGCGAATTCGACCGCGGGCATGGTTCACGCTCCCTTGAATCCCCTCATAGCCGCGTCATGCGAGCGCGGCAACGCCACCGCCCGAATACCCGTTTTCAATAGATGCCGAGGTGCTCGTGCAGGTCGATGCCCCGGCCGGCGAGCTCGGACGTGCGCCCCGCAACCGCCACCCGGCCGCTGTTCAGGATCACCACGTCGTCGGCGATGTTGAACACGAGCTTGGCGTTCTGCTCGACCAGCACGATCGAAAGACCGTCCTGCTTGAGACGCCGAATGGTCGCCATCACTTCGGCCACGATCTGCGGTGCCAGCCCTTCGGACGGCTCGTCCATCAGCAGCACGCGCGGGTTCGACATCAGCGCGCGGCCGATGGCGAGCATCTGCTGTTCGCCCCCGGAAAGATGGCCCGCGAGCTGGTGCTTGCGCTCCTCGAGCCGCGGAAAGGTCTCGTACACCCGCGTCAGCGTCCAGGGCGCCTGCTGCCCGCCGCCGCGCGGCGGGCGGGCGGCCACCTGTAGGTTCTCGCGCACGCTCAAGCTGCGAAAAATCCGGCGGCCTTGCGGGACCAGCGCGACGCCTTGCGCCGCGATCGATTCCGGCGGCTGCCCGGTCACGTCCGCGCCATAGACCGCGACCCGTCCGCCGCGCGGCGAAAGAATTCCCATGGCGACGTTCATGCAGGTGGTCTTGCCGGCGCCGTTCCGGCCCAGGAGCCCGAGCAGCCGTGCTTCCGCGAGCGCGAAGGAGACGCCGTGCAGCACGTGGCTGTCGCCGTAGAACGCCTCGACGGCGTCGATCTCGAGCGCGTCATTCGCCAAGGTAGATCTCCTTGGTACGCGGATTGGCCACCACCTCGGCGCGGGTGCCTTCGACCACCACCTCGCCGAAGTGCATGACGCTGATGCGCTCGGCGAATTCGAGCGCCACGTCCATGTTGTGCTCGATCATGACAATGGTGACGTCGCGCGGGATGGCATTGAGCAGTTTCTGCACGTCGCCGCGCTCGTCGATGGAGAGCCCGGCGAACGGCTCGTCCAGCAGCAGCAGCTTCGGATTCTGCGCGAGCGCCATCGCGATCTCGACCCGGCGGCGCTCGCCGTAGGAAGTATGCGCCATCGGCCGATCGGCGAGATGCAGGAGCCCCACCCGGTCGAGGGCGCGACGGGCGCTTTCCGCCAGATGCCGCTGGGCGCCAAGACTGACGAACGGGCTCCACCGCAATCGGTCGAGACCCAACAGCGACAACATCACGTTCCGCAACAGCGTATCGCGCGGGAACAGCGTGATGATCTGATAGGTGCGCGACAGGCCGAGATGGGCGCGGCGCCGGCTCGGAACGCGCGTGAGTTCCCGGTCGAACAGCGTGACCGAGCCGCGGTCGGGCCGGATTTCGCCGCAGATCAGGTTGAACAGGGTGGTCTTGCCGGCGCCGTTCGGCCCGATGATGAGACGCCGCTCGCCCGGTTCGACGTCGAGATTGACGTCGCGCGTGACGCGCAGTGCGTCGAACGACTTCTCGAGCCCGCGGCTGACGAGAGCGCTCATCGGCCGCCGTCCCCGCCGGCCGGCACGGCCTTGCCGGCGAGCGAACGCATGGCCCAGCGCAGCAGCCGCACCGTGCCCGGCACCAGCCCCTCGGGCATGAAGATGACGATGGCGACGAAGATCGCGCCCAGGAGAAAATTCCACCGTTCGATGTAGGCGCTGGCTACGTTCTTCATGACGACCACGAGCGCGGCGCCCACGATCGGCCCCATCAGCGTGCCGGTACCGCCCGCGATCACCATCAACACCACTTCCGCGGAAGCGGTGAGCGACAACGACTGCGGGCTGATGAACTGGTTGTAGTAGACGAACAGAATGCCGGCGATGCCGCTCAAGAGCCCGGAGAACATGCAGGCATAGAAGCGGATCATCCAGACATTGTAGCCGAGCGCGGTCATGCGCCGCGGCTGGTCGCGCGTGCCGGCGAGGCTCGCGCCGAACGGCGAATTGGCGAACACCGCCATTGCCAGCACGCCGAGCAGGAACGTCAGCAGCGTCGCGTAGTAGAAGGCGGTTGCGGTTTCGAGCGAAAATCCGAACGGCGCCGGGCGCGACGCCACCGTGAGGCCGTTGTCGCCGTTGGTGACGCCGATCCAGCGATAGGCCAATCCCCACAGGATCTGCCCGAGCGCCAGCGTGATCATCAGGAAGCCGATGCCGGTGGTGCGCAACGAAAGCGCGGCAAAGACCGCGGTGCCGAGCAACGTCACCGCGAGCCCGACCAGGATCGCGGCCAAGTGGCCCGCTCCGGCCGCCAGCGAAACGGCGACCGCGTAACAGGCGATGCCGAACAGCCCGGCATGGCCGAGCGAAACCAGCCCGCCATAGCCCGCGAGCACGTTGATGCCGAGCGCGAACACGGCGTAGATCAGAATTTGGCTCGAGACGTTGACGTAATAGGTGCCCGGCATCCAGGCCGGCAGCGCCGCAAGCGCCACCAGCGCAAGCACGAGGCCGAGCCAGCGGCCGGTCATGGCACGTGCCTGCCGAACAGCCCCTGCGGCCGCAGCAAGAGCATCAGCAGCATGGGCAGGAACAGCACGAAGTAGGCGAGCTCGGGCAACAGCGCCTGGCCGAAATTATAGATGAACCCGACGATGAAGCTGCCGAGGAACGAGCCGAGCAGGCTCCCGGTGCCGCCGAGAATCACGATGACGAGCGCCAGCGGCAGCATATCGAAATCGAGGCCGGGATAGACCGAAAGGATCGGCGCCCCGATCACGCCCGCGAAGCCCGCGAGCGCGGCTCCTAAGCAAAACACCACGGTGAACAGCCGCGAGACGCGGATGCCGACGACGCGCGCCATTTCCGGGTCGTCGACGCCGGCGCGGATCATGGCGCCGAGCCGCGTGCGCTCCAGGAGCAGCCACAGCACCACCGCGATCGCGACCGCGATCAGGATGACCGCCAGCCGATAGACCGGAAACACTACCCCGAGCAGATTGGTGGTGCCCACCAGCCACTGCGGCGTCTCGACCGCGATCGGATCGCCGGTCCACACCATCAGGCAGACGTCGGCGATCATGAAGGCGATGCCGAGCGTGACCAGCACCTGCGCCTGCTGCTGGCCGGCGAGCTGGCGCAACAGGAAGCGTTCGACGATGCCGCCGAACAAGGCGACCAGGAGCGCGCTTAAAGTAGCGGCCAGCCAAAAGTCGAGCTTGAACCAGATGACGAAGGTCGCCCCGAGATAGGCGCCGAGCATGAACAACGATCCATGCGTCAGGTTCGGGATGCGCATCAGCCCGAAGATCAGGGAGAATCCCGCCGACAGCAGGAACAGAAGGCCGCCCAGCGTGACGCTGTTGATGGCCAGAACCACGGTCAGGTTCATGGCCCGTGTCTTCTCGCTCCAGGTTGGCGGAGCCGGGTCACGGATATTCCCCCCTCGGTGCTGCAAGATCGGCCACCGGCGGCCTTGGCGCCGGCGGCTCCCATGATCGCAAACGTGATCCGCTTTGTCTTCGCCCCCGGTCTTGCCCTCAGCCCTTCAACGGCGGGTAATCGCGCGAATAGACCGGCTGCTGCAAGAACCATTTCGGATCATAGGTCCAGAACTGACTGACCTTGGGCTCTTGCCGATTGCCGGCGTTCTTGTTGGCGCCCGTGAGCGAGGGCCGGCTGATCGGGTCCGCAACTGAACCAATCGTTGCGCGTTCTGGCCCTTGAACGCAACCGTCCCTGCGCCCGCGCCGATTGGCGGGCGATCATGCCGGCGATCGCGGAAGATCATTCTAATCCGGGAGCATTTCGCCATGCCGGCACGGCATGGCGGCATTGGGCGGGCCCCCGTTGTCGGCGGGCTCGCGGCGTGGCACTCGTCATCGCGCCGCGCGCCGGGCCGGCGGGGAAGCGACAATGAGCGTCGAGTTAGCCGGACCAGGCGGGCGCGCGGGCATCGGCGTCATGACCGCGGTCGCGCTGGTGGGATCGCTTTGCGCGATCCACACCATGAGCCAATTCCTGCGCACCTCGATCGGGGTGATCGCGCCGGATCTCGCCCGCGAGGTCGGCTTGAGCGCCGCCGGGATCGGGCTGCTCGCCAGCGCCTTCTTCATGAGCTTTGCCGCCGCGCAGGTGCCGCTCGGCGTCGCCATCGACCGTTTCGGTCCGCGGCTGGTGCTCGCGATTTCGAGCGCGGTCGCGGTGATCGGCACGCTGGTATTCGCGACCGCAGCGTCGGCCGAGCTTCTGCTCCTCGGCCGCATCCTCACGGGCATCGGCTGCTCGAGCTTCTTCATCGCGCCGCTCACCATCTACTCGCGCTGGTTCGCGCCCGAGCGCTTCTCCACCGTGGTCGGCATCCAGCTCGGGGTTTCGAGCATCGGGACGCTCGCCGCCACCGCGCCGCTCGCCTTCGCCGCCGCCGCGTTCGGCTGGCGGGCGAGCTATCTCGCGGCCGCCGTCATCACCGCGCTGATCGGGTTCATGGTGTTCGTGATCGCGCGCGATTATCCGCCCGGCACGGTTCCGCCGGTGCGGCACGAGAGTCTCGCCGAGAGCCTGCGCGGGCTCGCGGTGGTCGCGCGCACGCCCTCGGTGCCGCGTCTGTTCGCCATGCATTTCTCCGGCTATTCGATCCTGGTGACCGTGCTCGGTCTGTGGGGCGGGCCCTATCTCGCGCACGTCTACGGCTACGACCTCGAGCGCCGCGGCGAGCTTCTGTTCGTGCTCGCGGTCGCGAGCCTGCTCGGAAGTTTTGCCTGGGGTCCGATGGACCGGCTGTTTTCGAGCTACAAGCGGCCGGTGATCGCGGGCGCCGTAGTGACGATGCTGCTGCTGGTCTGGCTCGCCTATGTCGGCCGGCCCGGCGTCGGAACGCTGACGGTCTGGTTCGTCGCCTTCGGGATTTCCACCGCCTTTACGCCGCTCTTGACCGCGCACGGCCGCTCGCTGTTCCCGCCCGAATATGTCGGCCGCGGGCTGACGCTGCTCAATCTCGGCACCATGAGCGGCGTGTTCGTGGTTCAGTTCGCGACCGGTCTCGTGGTCGACCTGTTCCCGGCCAAGGACGGCGTCTATCCGCTCGACGCCTATCGCGCGGCGTTCGCGGTGGAGGCGCTGGTGCTCGCGGTTTCGACGGCGATCTATCTCAAGGCGCGCGACCCGGCCCACGAGCAGGCACTTCCGGCCTAAGGGCTATTCGTCATCGCCGCGGACAATTTGGTATTGCTGCTATGCGATTTTCGCATGGCTATTTGCTTGCTCATATTGCGTTGCAATGACATATTGTTGCACTGCGATAGCGCGATGGCGTCGCGTTATCGCCGCCCTCCTTGGGCGTTTCCTCCCTAGACTTGGGCCGCTTGCTCCCGCAAGCGGCCCCTTTTCTTTTCGGCAGACCGGCTGACCTATTCCGCCGCGTCGCGCATGGGCGCGATGCCCGCGGCGGTCACCGAAGCGAGCTTCCCCACCACCCGCGCGAGGTCGAGGCGCACGCGCTCGAAGCGTGCGGTCCGCGCGTAAGAGCGCTCGTCCATGTAGAGCGCGCGGTTGATCTCGACCTGGACCGCGTGAAAACGCGCGGCCGGATCGCCGTAGTGCTCGGTGATGAAGCCGCCGGCATAGGGCTTGTTGCGCGCCACCGCGTAGCCGAGATCGCGCAGCGTCTCCTCGACGACGTCGCTGACCAGCGGCGCGCAGCTGGTGCCGTAGCGGTCGCCGAGCACGAAGTCGGCCCGCGGCCGCTCGTCGCGGCTGCTCGCGTTCGAGGGCATGGAGTGGCAGTCCACCAGCACGGCGTGGCCATAGGCCTTCTGCGCATCCAAGAGCACCCGGCGCAGCGTGCGGTGATAGGGCTTGTAGTAGAGCTCGATTCTGCGCAGCGCCTCGTCCACCGGGAGCCGGCGATCATAGATCTCGCGCGAGTCACCGACCACGCGGGCGATGGTGCCGAGCCCGCCCGCGACCCGGAGCGAGCGCGTATTGGCGAAATTCGGCAGCCGGCCGTCGAACATGCGCGGGTCGAGTTCGTAGGGCTCCCGGTTCACGTCCAGGAACGCGCGCGGGAAATGCGCCCGCATCAAGGGCACCCCGAGCCGCACCGCGTCCGCGAACAGCTCGTCCACGAACGTGTCCTCGGAGCGGCGGAGCGTCGGCAGGTCCAGGCGCGTCATCGCCAGGAAATTCGCCGGGTAGGAGCGCCCGCTGTGCGGCGAGTTGCAGACCACCGGGCCCGCAAGCGCGGCCGGCTCCAGCACCTCGAAGGCGGGTACGAACTCGTCGACGATCTCGGCGCTCATGGTCGTGTTCGGCGGCTCAGCCTTGGCTCGCGGCCGGCCCCCGCGGGACCGCCGTCCGGGACGGGGAGGAACCCCCGGAAGCCGCATATTGCAAGGGTTCGGGGCCGTTTGTGAAGGGCGCCAAAGTGCCAATCCGCCTTCACCGGCCGTTTACCGGGGCCGGTGCAAATGAGGGCCGGGCAGAGGGGGTCGGGAGCTGCCGCCGGGCGTGGGGGGAGTATCGCGTCGATGCCGAAAATTCTGCTCGCCGAAGACGACGGCGACATGCGTCATTTCCTCGAGCGGGCGCTCGCCAATGCCGGCTACCAGGTGGTCGCCTTCGACAACGGCCGTTCCGCCTATCAGCGCCTGCGCGAGGAGCCGTTCGAGCTCCTGCTCACCGACATCGTGATGCCGGAGATGGACGGCATCGAGCTCGCGCGCAAGGCGACCGAGCTCGATCCCGATCTCAAGGTCATGTTCATCACCGGCTTCGCCGCGGTGGCGCTGAACCCGGACAACAAGACGCCGAAGGACGCCAAGGTCCTGTCCAAGCCCTTCCACCTGCGCGATCTCGTGAATGAAGTGGAACGGCTGCTCAAAGCCGCTTGACCCGCCGCGCCTTGCGGCCACGCGATCGAGCCGATATAGAAATTTCCGCGTGAGAAGTCCGCGCGGATGGGCGCGTAGCTCAGCGGGAGAGCACTACCTTGACATGGTAGGGGTCACAGGTTCGATCCCTGTCGCGCCCACCATTCGACGCAAGCTGCTGAATTGACACGCTTGCGCCCGGCCCCTAAGACCGCCCCTGAAGTCGGAACCGCACCATGAAAATCCGCAATTCGCTCCGCTCGCTGCGCGGCCGCCATCGCGACAATCGCCTAGTGCGGCGCAAGGGGCGCGTCTACGTCATCAACAAGACCCACCGCCGCTACAAGGCGCGTCAGGGCTGAACGCCGCTTCCGCGGCCCTTCTTCCGTTCTCCGGCTTTGCCAGCCGCCTCCGGGCGGCCTAGAATTGATTGATGCGAAGGCCGCTGCTGTCAGCGCTGATTCTCGCCGCCGCGCTCGCGGCGGGCGGGGCTGCGTTCGCCCAGGCGCCGGCGCCCGCGCCCGATCCCGCCCCCGCAACGCCCGAACTCAAGGCCGATCGCCGCCCGCTCCGCGCGCCGCGGACCGATCGCAACGCGCGGCTCGATGCCCTGTTCGAGGTGCTGAAACGCTCGCCCGACGCCCAGATCGCCAAGACCGTCGAGCAGCGGATCGAGGCGGCCATGCTGCAGTCCGGCAGCGACACCGCCGATCTCTTGATGATCCGCGCCCGCGCCGCGATCGAGGCGCACGAGACCGGTCTTGCAATCGAGCTCCTCGACGCGGTGATCACGTTCGAGCCGGATTTCACCGAGGCCTGGGCGCGGCGCGCGAGCCTGCATTACCTGAAGAAGGACCTGGCGAACTCGCTCGCGGATTTGCGCGTGGTGATCGCGCGCGAGCCGCGCCACTTCGGCGCGCTCACCGGCCTCGGCGTGATCTTGCAGGATCTCGGCGAAGACAAGCGCGCGCTCGAGGCGTTCCGCCGCGCGCTCGAGGTGCATCCCCACCTGCAGGGGGTGCCCGAGTTCATCAAGAAGCTGACCGACAAGGTCGAGGGGCGGGATATTTGAGCTGAGGGCACGTCATCCTTCGAGGGCCGCTTCGCGGCCGCCTCAGGATGACGGCTCTTATTGTTCAGTCCCCCACGTCGCCCGCGCCGACATAGGCGATGCGCACCATGTTGGTGGCACCCGGCGTGCCGAGCGGAACGCCGGCGACGATGATCACGCGTTGATTCGGCTTGGCGAAGCCCTCGCGGTAGGCGATGCGGCAGGCCTGCGCCACGGTGGCGTCGAGGTCGCCGGCATCGGGCGTCACCACGCAGTGCACGCCCCACACCAGCGCGAGCCGGCGGGCGGTCGCGAGCTTGGGCGACAGCGCCACCACCGGCGGCCGCGGCCGTTCGCGCGCAACGCGGAGCGCGGTCGCGCCCGAGCTGGTCAGGCACAGGACCGCCGGCAGATCGAGGGTTTCGGCGATTTGCCGCGCCGCGGCGGATATTGCGTCCGCGCCGGTCGCCTCCGGTGCCTCCCGCTGCACCTCCAGGATCGAGCCGCGCACCGGGTCGAGCTCCACCGCTTCGGCGATGCGGTTCATGGTGGCGACGGTCTCGACCGGATACTGCCCCGAAGCCGACTCGGCCGACAGCATCACCGCGTCGGCGCCTTCGAAGATCGCGGTCGCGACGTCCGACACCTCGGCGCGCGTCGGCACCGGCGCCGTGATCATCGATTCCAGCATCTGGGTCGCGACCACCACCGGCTTGCCCATGTGGCGCGCGCTGCGGATGATCCGGATCTGAACCCCGGGCACGCGCTCGAGCGGCATCTCCACCCCGAGATCGCCGCGCGCCACCATGATGGCGTCGGCGGCCTCCAGAATTTCACTGAGCCGCGTCACCGCCTGCGGCTTCTCGATCTTGGCCATCACCGCGGCCCGCGCGCGCGCGATCTTCTTGACCTCCGCGATGTCGTCCGCCCGCTGGATGAAGGAAAGCGCGATCCAGTCGACGCCCGCCTCGAGCGCGGCCTCGAGGTCGGAGCGGTCTTTCTCGGTCAGCGCGGAGAGCGGGAGCGTGGTGTCGGGGAGGTTCACGCCCTTGCGATCGGAGACCTGGCCGCCGACCTCGACTCGGGTCGCGACCCGCCGGGGCGTGACTTCGGTGACCACGAGCTGAATCTTGCCGTCGTCGAGCAGCAACTTGTGGCCCGGCTCGATGGCGGCGAAGATTTCCGAGTGTGGCAGCTGCACCCGCTTGGCATCGCCCGGCGACTCGTCGTCGTCGAGCAGGAAGGTGGCACCCGCTTTGAGCTCGGCGCTGCCCTTGGCGAATGTGCCGACCCGGAGCTTCGGCCCCTGCAGATCCGCGAGCACGCCGACCGGCCGGCCGCACCGCTCCTCGACCCCGCGGACCGCCTGCACGTAGGTTCGCAGCCGGTCATGCGCCGTGTGACTCATGTTGATGCGGAACACGTCCGCGCCGGCGGCGAACATCTGCTCCATCACCACAGGATCGGACGACGAGGGCCCGAGTGTCGCGACGATCTTGGTCCGGCGTTCGCGCCTCATCGCGTTGGCGGCCCCGGCCGCGGTTGCATTGGCTGCTGCAGGAACTGCTGGGTCTGCCCCTTCTCGGTCAGCTGCAGCGTCCAGTTCTTCTGCTCGCCGGTATCGACTTCGAAGAAGCCGGTGCGATCATAGCCGCGCGCGAGACAATCCTCGATGCCGCGAATGGTGAATTCCTTGTCGCGCGTGCACATGAAGGCTTTGCCGGCCCATTCGCCGCCCTGATCGTAGTCCTGCGCGTAGACGTAGTAGAAGCGCGCCACCAACTGCCCACGGATCAGGGTCTCGCAGGTATTGGCCGGGACGTTCCACCAGCCTTCGGTGGTCCAGCCCTCCTGGTCCTTATAGCCGATGGCGACGCCGACCCGGCTGCCGGTGCGGTTGCACAGGCGGAAATCGGCATAGGCATCGGCCGCCCAGGCAAGCGCAGCCAGAATGAGCGCGAGCCGCGCGAGGGTGAACCGGAAGGCGAGCCGGCGGCGTCTCATGTGCGGCAGAGGGTGAGCGCGAAGCAGCGGCACATGCGCCATTTCCCTTAAGCGCCGGTCAGGTGTCAACGAGCACCGCGCGGAAGTCGTTGACGTTGGTGCAGGTCGGCCCGGTCGTCAGCAGATCCCCCAGCGGCTCGAAGAAGCCGGTCGAATCGTTGTCGGCGAGGAAGCGGGCGGGATCGAGGCCGAGCGCGCGGGCGCGGGCGGGCGAGGTCTCGTCCACGAAGGCGCCGGCCGGGTCGTCGGGCGCGCCGGCACCGCCGTCGGTCCCGTCGGTATCGGCGGCGAGCGCGGCGATTCCGGGAGCGCCCGCGAGCGCATGGAGGAGCGCGAGCGCATATTCCTGGTTGGGGCCGCCGCGGCCGCGGCCCCGGATCGTGACCGTTAGCTCGCCGCCCGAGATCAACACCGCGCGGCGGCGCTCGCGCGCCAGCGCCAGCGCTTGGGCCGCATGCTCGGCCGCGACATCGCGCGCCTCGCCCTCGAGATCGGCGCCGAGCGAAATCGGCTCGAGCCCGAGTTCGCGGGCGGCCGCAGCGGCGGCGGCGAGCGCGTCGGCCGGCCGCGCGATCAGGCGGAATTCGGTGCGCGCGAACGCCGGATCGCCCGGCTTCGGGCTCTCGTTCTTAGGCTCGGCGAGCGCGGCGACGATCGAGGCGGGTGCGTCGATCCCGTGTCGCGCCAGCGCGGCGCGCGCGTCGGCGAGCGTCGAGGGATCGGGCACGGTCGGCCCGGAGCCGATCACCGACGGGTCGTCGCCCGGCACGTCGGAGATCGCGAGCGTGAGCACGCGCGCGGGCGCGGCGCGGGCCGCGAGCCTGCCGCCCTTGATGCGCGAGAGATGCTTCCGCACGGTATTGATCTCATGGATGGTCGCGCCGGAGGCAAGGAGCGCGCGCGTCAGCGCTTGCTTGTCCGCGAACGCGACCCCGGGCGCGGGCGCGACCCAGTTCGCCGACGCGCCGCCCGAAAGCAGCGCAAGCACCAGGTCGTGCTCGGTGGCGGAGTCCGCGAGCGCGAGCGCGCGGCCCGCGGCCGCGAGTCCGGCCGCGTCGGGAACCGGATGACCGGCCTCGATCATCTCGATCCGGAGCGTGGGCCGGCCATAGCCGCGGCGCGTGACCGCGACGCCGACCAGCCGTTCGGCCGAAAGCCCGAGCGCGCCGAGATAGTGTCGCTCCACCGTCTCGGCCATGGCGCCGGCGGCCTTGCCGGCGGCAAGCACGATGATGCGCCCGCGTTCGGGCGGCGGCGGCAGCGCCGCCGGCAAGCAGCGGCTCGGATGCGCGGCCGCGACCGCGGCATCGAACAGCCGGCGCAGGAGAGCGCGCGCTTGCGTCGGATTCATACGGGCACGCCTGCGGGCTCGGCCGTCGGGCGCATCGGTGAGCCTCATGCCGGGGACGATGGGAGCCATGGCCAAGGTTGCGTTCACGGTCAATGGCGGAACGGCAGGCGACGCGGACTAGGCCGGTTGCCGCGCGGCCACGCGCCCCATGGCGTAAGTCCCGCAGTCCGCTTATCTATTTGGCATGGTCGAGGCGACCGAGACGACCCCATCATCCGTGAGCGCGTCCAATGCGTTCGAGCTCGTGGAGGGGCCCGCGCTCGCTCCCTTCCTGCTCGTCTGCGACCACGCCTCCAACGATATTCCGGCCGAATTCGCCAATCTCGGCCTGCCGGCGGCCGAGCTCGAGCGCCACATCGCCTATGACCTCGGCTCCGCCGCGCTGACGCGCGCGCTCGCCAAGCGCCTCGGCGCGCCGGCGGTGCTGTCTCGGTTCTCGCGCCTCCTGATCGATCCCAATCGCGGCGAGGACGACCCGACGCTGGTGATGAAGCTCTCCGACGGCGCGGTGATCCCCGGCAACGCGCGGGCCGACGCGGCCGAGGTCGAGCGCCGGTTGACGCGCTTCTGGCGGCCCTACGACCGCGCCATTGCCGCGATGATCGATCGCGCGCTCGCCGCCGGCAACGTTCCGGCGATCCTATCGCTCCACACCTTCACGCCGGCTTGGCGCGGGTTCCCGCGGCCCTGGCATTGTTCGGTGCTTTGGGACCGCGATCCTCGCTTGGCGCAACCGCTGCTCTCGGCGCTGCGGGCCGAGGGCGACTTGGAGGTCGGCGACAACGAGCCTTATAGCGGCGCACTCCACGGCGACTGCATGTGGCGCCACGGCACGCGCCGCGGGCTCGCCCACGCGATCCTGGAAGTGCGCCAGGATCTCGTTGCCGCCGAGGCCGGGGTCGCCGACTGGGTGGAGCGGCTCGCGCGCATCCTGCCCGCAACGCTCGCGCAGGACCGGCACCGCGACGCAGCTGCCGCTCAGCGCGTCAAAGCGGCGCCAAAGTCCGGCAATGGTCGACGCCCCGTGTCGGCAACGCTAACCTGACGTTCGCAACGGCTGGCGGGGTTCCATTGGCCAATCGCACGGCGGTCGGGATCGTGGGGGCGGGGCCTGCGGGTCTCTTCCTCTCGCACCTCTTGCAGCGGGAGGGCATCGACTGCGTGATCCTGGAATCGCGCACCCGCGCTCATGTCGAGGGGCGCGTGCGCGCCGGCGTCTTGGAGCAGGGCACGGTCGATCTCATGCACGAGCTCGGCGCCGGGGAGCGCCTGCGCCGCGAGTGCATGGTCGATCAGGCGCTCGACATCCGGTTTTCCGGCCGGCTCATCCATCTCGATCTGCCGGGCCTCACCAACGGCAAGGTGGTCACCATCTACGGCCAACAGGAGGTGGTGAAGGATTTGATTGCGGCGCGGCTTAAGGCCGGCGGCCGCATCGAGTTCGAGGCCGAGGTGATCGCGCTCGACGGCATCGATGGCGACCGCCCGGCGATCCGCTACCGCAAGGACGGCAAGGAAGAGACGCTCACCTGCGACTTCATCGCCGGTTGCGACGGTTTCCACGGCGTCTGCCGCGGCGCGATTCCCGACGGCGTGCTCACGCTCTACGACAGCATCTACCCGTTTGGTTGGCTCGGGATATTGTCGGAATCGCCGCCGCTCAAGGAGATGACCTACGCCAATCACGAGCGTGGCTTCGCGCTGTGCAGCCGGCGTTCGCCCAGGATTTCCCGGCTCTACGTCCAGTGCACGCCCGATGAGGACCTCTCGCTCTGGCCCGACGCCCGCATCTGGGACGAATTGCATATCCGCATCGGCGACGAGGGCCGGAGCGACCTCAAAGAGGGCCGGATTTTTCAGAAGGGGGTCACGCCGGTGCGGTCGTTCGTGGCCGCGCCGATGCGCCACGGCCGGCTGTTCCTCGCCGGCGACGCCGCCCACATCGTGCCGCCGACCGGTGCCAAGGGACTGAACCTCGCCGCCGCCGACGTGCGCGTGTTGGCGCGCGCGCTGGCCGAGTTCTTCAGCACCGGCTCGAACGTGCGGCTCGAGCGCTATTCCGACACCTGTCTCCGGCGGGTCTGGAAGGTCGTGCGCTTTTCCAACTACATGACCTCGCTCCTGCATCGCTTCCCTTCGCACACGCCGTTCGACCGCCGGGTGCAGCTTGCCGAGCTCGATTATGTGCTCACCTCGCGCGCGGGCGGGACGACGATCGCCGAGAATTATGTCGGCCTGCCGTTCGAGGATTTTTGAGGGCGGACGCGTCTGGAAAGGCCCGCCGCGCGTCGCTATGGTGCCCGGGAATGACGGAGGGAACTGCCATGGCCCCCGACGATAAGACCCGCATTGAGCTCGAGGCCGCCGTCTATCGCCGGCTGGTCGAGCATTTACGCAAGCGCACCGACGTGCAGAACATCGATCTCATGAATCTCGCCGGCTTCTGCCGGAATTGCCTTTCGAACTGGATGAAGGACGCGGCCGACGCCAAGGGCGTGCCCATGACCAAGGACGAGAGCCGCGCGGCGGTCTACGGCATGCCCTATGACGAGTGGCGCCGGCGCCATCAGAAAGAGGCGAGCGCCGAGCAGAAGGCCGCGTTCGCGAAGCAGGCCGGGCACCAATAGGGCCGGCCTCCGGTTTGCGAGCCGAACGCGCGGGAGAATCGCGGTTGGCGCGGTTGGTAGGAGCTGCCGGCGCCGAAAATCTCGAGCGCGCGTGGTCGCCCGACCGGCCGACTAGAACCGGCATTCAAGAGAAGAGCTGACGGCTTAGTTGGCTCTCGCCCAGCGCGAGTTGGTGACGCTGCGGTCGAACGCGATCGTGGGCAACGGCGCGACCGCCGGTCCCGCGAAGCGCGCCGTGTGCGGCGCGAGCCAGCCGTCGTGGCTGAAGGTGACGCGGAGCGTCACCCGCGCCGGCTCGATCAATGCGCGCGTCGCGGTCAGGTCCGGGTGATAAAGCTCGGCCACGAACTGCACCATCGGCCCGCCCATGAGCTCGGCCGGCGCCGTGGACGCGTCGCCGAAGCGGGCCGACCGCGACAATTGCGCGGCGAGCACCGCCGGCGTCGCCACCGGGGACCGCGTCGCCGTGAGGCCGGTCGCGGGCGCGTAGGCGAGGGTGGAGCGCATCGGCTCCTCCGCGCTCCGGCCGACGATCGCCTCCGGCAGCGAAGCGGTAGTCTCGACATCGTTGGGCCGCGGCCGCGGCAGCGGCACTTGGGCGACGACCGCGGCCGGAGCCGGGCCGGTCTGCCATTTCAGCTGCGTGCGCTGCTCGGGCAGCGTGGGCGCGAGGATCGCGACCGCAGTCGGCCGCGGCGCGGTCGCGGCCGGCGGCGGCGTCGTGCCCGGCAGCGGCGGTCCGGCGGTGAGGTTCGTCTGCAGCGGCAGGCGGGAACGCGTGGTCTTGCCCGGCGTCTCGTCTTCCTCCTCGTCGCGCCGGCCGAACAGATTGGCGACGAAGCGCTTGATCTTGGTTCCGTCGATCGCGATGTCGGTGGCGTCGGTGCGCGCCGCGATCACGGTCTGGCTCGGCCGCACGCCGCGTTTGTCGAGATCGGCGAGCGCGAGCTCGAAGCCCACCATCGGCTTGCCGTCGGTAGGAATGTGCACGGTGCGGCCGTCCGGGAACACGCGCGCGAGCTGATCGCGGGTCATGCGCGGCCAATGGCGCACGCCGCCGGTGTCGATATGCACGAACGGCGATCCGGAGGTGGGATAGAAGCCGACGCCGCCGCGCTGCAGGCGCAAGCCCGCGATGCGCAGGTCGGAAAGCTCGACGCCCGGGATGAAGAAGTCGATCGCGCGGCCCAGCATGTGCTGGCTGAAACGGGCAACGCCACGCCCGCGGCGGCGGAGCATGGCGTTGGTGTGGGGCGAACGGTAGGCGGAAACGACGTGAATGGGCTCGGTGCCGCCGACTTCGCGGTGGACTTCCCAGAGCAGATCGAACAGCTGCGGATCCATCCGGGTCGGCTCGTCGCGGCGCCAGTCGCGCAACAGCCAGTTCAGCTTCTCGAGTGCCTTCGGATCGTAGCGGCCTTCCTGCTTGAAGGTGATCGTGATGCTCTCGTCGGTGTGCATGTGGTGGAGCGAGATCGCGCGCGTATCGCCGTTCGCGATCGCGTTCTCCAGACCATCGGAGAGTGCAAAGGAAAAAGCGCCGACCAGCCCGGCAAATGCCAGGGGACGAATGAACCGATGACTAACGATAAATCTTGCAGCGGTGACTATCGGCACGAACCCCGTCCCGTAGCGTGTCGTGTTCGACTGCAAGCGCGACCCCCGTCGCGCCATTAGGCTGAATCGATACTTACCGGGCTGGGTTAACGGCCAATGACCGCCACCGCCCCCATGACCCTGCCTAAAGCCGGATCGTGGCGAAAAGGTGCCTCCACCGGCCGCGGCCGGGCCGCGTCCTGCAAGGGATTCCTCGGTCGAATCGGGGTCCCGGGCGCTTTGGCGCGTTCAGGCGGCGGCTAGCGGTTGAAGAACCACTGGAAGAAGTTGTTGGAGCGGAAGTGCTGGTCGGGCAGCCGCAGCGCCTCGCGGTTGATCGTGCCCGGCGCCCGACGCTCGACCGCGATGTCGGCGATCCGCCGCTCGTTGCTCTTCAGCACCGCGAGCACGCGCGCATCGCGGCCGTAGATGTCTTCGCGGAACTGCAGCGCGCCGGCATCGTCGACGAACGCGGTTTGGTAGGTCAGGTGGACCGGGATGTGGGTCGGGAAGCGAATGTCGATCTCGCTCGGCCCGAACATGCTCTTGATCCGTTCCTGGGTATAACCCTGGTTCGGCAGCACGATCGACAACAGCACCTCGGCGTACTTGATCGGGTCCTGCACCCGCATGCAGCCGTGGCTGTAGGCGCGCTTCTCGTGCGCGAACAGCTGCTTGTCCGGCGTGTCATGCTGGTAAACCAGGAACTTGTTCGGGAAATTGAACCGGATGCGGCCGAGCGCGTTGCGGTCGCCCGGCGGCTGCGAGATGTGGATGGTGCCGTCGGGATTGGTGGTGACCTTGAGCCCGATGCGCGTCATCGCGTCGGGGTCCTGCTGCAGCGCCGGCAGGTATTCGTTCTGGATGATCGACGGCGGCACGTTCCAGGTCGGATTGACGGTGATGTATTGCATCGACGCGCTGGTGATCGGCGTCGCCAGGTTGCCCGGCTTGCCGACCACAATCTTGGTGGCCCACACCGTCTTGCCGTCGCGCACCACCCTGAGCGTGAAGTCCGGGATATTGACCATCACGTAGACTTTGCCGAGGTCGCGCGGCATCCAGCGCCAGCGCTCGAGATTGGCGATGATGGTGTCGAACCGGTTCTCGCGGCGCGGGGGATTGAGCGCGTCGATGGTCGCGGTGGTGAGGTTGCCGGTGGGGCTGAGCTTGCGCTGGCTCTGGAACTTCTTCACCGCGTCGGCGAGCGCCTTGTCGTAGACGTCGCCGGAGCCCGGCACGCCGAGCCGCTCGCGCAGCAGCGGGACGCGCGGATCGGTCATGCCGACCTTCAACAGCGGTCCCGCGCCGATGTGCGCCGGGCCCGGATCGCCGACTTGCGCACGCGCCTCGGCGAGCTTCGCCTTCAACGCCTTGTAGCCGGGGTGCTGCGGCAGGAATTCGTCGAGCGTGGCGCCGACGTCCTTGGCTCCGGCGATCTTGGCCAGCACCTCGGCGGGCTCGGGCACGTCCTGGAAATAGAGAATGTCGTAGGTGATGCGCGTGAAATGCACGCGGCCGTTCTGCGCGTGGCGCACGAAGTCGAGAATTGCGCCGGTGAACTTCAGCTCCGCTTCCGCGAGCGCGCTCGCCTCGGCGATCGACTTGAAGTCGGGCGCCGCGTATTCGGCGGGATCGAGGCCGTCGGCGTCCACGGTCTTGAGAAACGCGATCGCCGCCGCCGCGCGCGCCGAGGTCTTGCCCTCGTCGATCCACAGCGGCGCGAAATTGCGCTCCCGGTAGAACGTCTCCACCGCCGCGCGCTCGTTCTTGCGCGAGAACAGGCGATCGAGTCGGCTGCCGACGACCTCGCGCAGCTTGTCGGCGATCGCGAGGTCGGCCGCGGTCAGCGCCGGCGCCGGCACGGTACCGATATCGGCCGCCGTGGGCGGCGGAACATCGGCGATCTCCGGCTCGGGCACGAGCGACACGTACCGCACCTCGCCGCCCTCGCGCAGGAGATCGGCGAGGCTGAGCGGCGGCACGTCGACCGGCTCCGGCACCGGCACATAGTCCTCGACTCGCAGGATCGTGGGCGCGGTGGTTTGCGCGACCGCGGTGCTTTCGACCGCGACCACTTTGGGCAGTTGCCGCTCCGGCGAGAAAGCGACGAAGCCGATGGCGAGCAGAAATGCGGCGGCGATGGCGAGCTGGGCGATGCGGCGGAAATTCATCGGCGCGCGGTTCTCCGCCGACGCCCCGGGCGCATCCGGTGTTGCCGGCGGCAGCGCCGCGTTCAACTTTTCCCGCCACTTGCCGATCATGAGGTTGCCTCTTCGAGTGGAGCCTTCCGCCGGTCCCGCTGCAGCCCTTTTTTGACAGCCCCGGCTACCGGGAATCAAGCCTTCCCGGCGCTATTCCGATCAAAGCCTTGCGAGCGTCACTCCGCCGCCACATCCGCCGGGGCAGAATCGGGCCCGCCCTCGGCCCCGGCCTCGAGCCCGAGTTCCTTGAGCTTGCGGTAGAGCGTGGAACGGCCGATTTTTAGGCGGCGGGCCACCTCGGTCATGCGGCCGCGGTAGCGCGCGATGGCGAGACGGATGGCGTCGGCCTCGAGCTCCGCGAGCGGCCGCACATGGCCGTCGGCCCCGAGGAACGAATGCGGCTCGGTCCCGGGCGCCGTTGCCGGCGAATCGGGCACCAGCACGAGCGGGCCGGAAACGGGCTTCGGCTCTGCCGCCGGCGCGGCCGTTGCGGCGGCCGCCTCGAAGCCGGGCATTTGCGCCGCGATTTGGGGAAACTCGCCGACGCCGATCTCGTCGGTCTCGGCCAGCACCACCGCGCGAAAAGCCGCGTTCTCGAGCTGCCGCACGTTGCCGGGCCAGCGAAAGGAGGTGAGCATCTGCATCGCCTCCGCCGAAACCGCGCGCACGCGCTTTCCTTCCTCGGCGGCGAAGCGGGCGACGAACCGGCGCAAGAGTTCCGGGATGTCCTCCTTGCGCTCGCGCAGCGGCGGCACCGTGATCGGAAAGATGTGCAGGCGATAATAGAGGTCCTCGCGGAAGCGCCCGGCGCGCACCAGCTCGGCGAGATCGCGGTTCGAGGCTGAGATCAGGCGGAAATCGACCTTGACGGCTTTGCGCGCGCCGACCGCGTCGATCTCGCCGTCCTGCAAGGCGCGCAGGAGCTTCACCTGCGCCTCCATCGGCAGTTCCCCGATTTCGTCGAGGAACAGCGTGCCGCCGTCGGCCTCCACAAACTTGCCGGGCTGGCGCTCGGTGGCGCCGGTGAAGGCGCCCTTCTCGTGGCCGAACAGGATCGACTCCACGAGCATCTCCGGGATCGCGCCGCAGTTCACCGCCACGAACGGGCGGTCTGCGCGGCCGCCCGAGCCGCGGATCGCGCGCGCCAGCATCTCCTTGCCGACGCCGGATTCGCCCTCGATCAGCACCGGAATATCGGAAGCCGCCGCCTTCTCGGCGAGCTTCAACGTCGTGCGCATGCGCGCGCTCGAGCTCGCGAGATCCTCGAGCGTGATCTCGTCGGCGGCGGCGCGGCGCAGGCGCTTCACTTCGCCGGCGAGCGCGGCCCCGGCCAGCGCGTTGCGCAAGGAAACCTGCAGTCGCTCGGCGCCGACCGGCTTCACCGCGAAATCGACGGCGCCCGCCCGCATGGCGGAGATCACGGTGTCGATCGAGCCATGCGCGGTCTGCACGATCACCGGCACGTCGATGCCGCGCTCCTTGAGCCGGCCCAGCAGGCCGAGGCCGTCGAGGTCGGGCATGACGAGATCGAGCACCACGCAGCCGATGCCGGCGCCGGCCGGGCCTTCGAGCAGGCGCAGTGCCTGGTCGCCGCCCTCGGCGAGCTCCGGCTCGTAGCCGAAGCGGCGGATCATGGCGTCGAGCAACCGGCGCTGGACCGGATCGTCGTCGACCACGAGGATACGCGTACGCATGGGAACTCCGGGAGCGGCGTGCCGTTCCGGGACACATTGCGGGAGCGACGTTAACGGAAGCTGAAGACGGCGCCGCCCGCGATCCACAGGCCGGCAGTTGAACCGGCCGACGCGGCACGCGATATGGGAGGGGAAGGGGATTCGAGTGTCCAAGCAGAAGATTGCGAACCCGTCCGCGGCCGCCGCCCGCGCCGACGACGCGCTCGGCGCGTTGCCGGAATGGAATCTGGCGGATCTCTATCCGGCGATCGACGCGCCCGAAGTCGCCGCCGACCTCGCGCGGGCCGAGGCCGAGTGCGTCGCCTTCGAGGAAACCTACAAGGGCAAGCTCGGCGACATCGCCCGCTCGGAGCGTGCCGGGGCCGAGCTCGCCGCCGCGGTCGTCCGCTTCGAGAAAGTGGAGGAGCTGCTCGGCCGGATCATGTCGTTTGCCGGGCTCCTCTATGCCGGCGACACCTCCGATTCCAAGCGCGCCAAGTTCTACGGCGACGTGCAGGACAAGATCACCGCGGCCTCATCGCACCTGCTGTTCTTCGCGCTCGAGCTCAACCGCATCGACGACGCGCTGATCGAGGCGGCGCTGAAGGAGCCGGCCTTCGGCCATTACCGGCCGTGGATCGAGGACGTGCGCCGGGAGAAGCCCTACCAGCTCGAGGACCGGGTCGAGCAGCTGTTTCATGAGAAATCCGTCACCGGCCGCGCGGCCTGGAACCGCCTGTTCGACGAGACCATGACGAGCTTGCGCTTCAAGCTCGAAGGCAAGGAATTGACCCTCGAGCAGACGCTCACGCTCCTGCAGGACCCGAGCGAGGCGCGCCGCCACGCCGCGGCCGACGCGGTGGCCGAGGTGCTGCGTGCTAATTTAAGGCTGTTCGCGCTCGTCACCAACACGCTCGCCAAGGACAAGGCGATCTCCGACCGCTGGCGCGGCTTCGAGGATGTGGCCGACGCGCGCCATCTGTCCAACCGCGTCGAGCGCGAGGTGGTGGAGGCGCTGGTCGCGGCGGTGCGTGCCGGGTTCCCGCGGCTTTCGCACCGCTATTATGCACTGAAAGCGAAATGGTTCGGCAAGGACAAGCTCGACCATTGGGACCGGAACGCGCCGCTGCCGAAGGTCGAAACCCGCGTGATCGGCTGGGACGAGGCGCGCGACCGGGTGCTTAACGCTTACGGCGCGTTCTCGCCGCAGATGGCCGAGATCGCTCAAGCCTTCTTCGACAAACGCTGGATCGACGCGCCGGCGCGGCCGGGCAAGGCGCCGGGCGCGTTCTCGCACCCGACCGTGCCCTCGGTGCACCCTTATGTGTTGATGAACTACCAGGGCAAGCCGCGCGATGTGATGACGCTCGCGCACGAGCTCGGCCACGGCGTGCATCAGGTCTTGGCGGCCCCGAACGGCGCGCTGATGGCGCCGACGCCGCTCACGCTCGCCGAGACCGCAAGCGTGTTCGGCGAGATGCTGACCTTCCGCGCGCTCTTGGCCGACACCAAGAATCCGGTCGAGCGCAAGTCCATGCTCGCGCACAAGGTCGAGGACATGCTGAACACGGTGGTGCGCCAGATCGCGTTCTACAGCTTCGAGCGCAAGCTGCACCTGGAGCGCAAGAACGGCGAGCTCACCGCCGACAAGATCTCCGAGCTATGGCTGGAGGTGCAGTCCGAGAGCCTCGGCCCCTCGATCCGGCTCGGGCCGGGCTACGAGACGTTCTGGGCCTATATCCCGCACTTCATCCACTCGCCGTTCTACGTCTATGCCTACGCGTTCGGCGACTGCCTGGTGAACTCGCTTTACGCCGTCTACGAGCAGGCCGAGGCCGGCTTTGCCGAGCGCTATCTTGCGATGCTCGCCGCCGGCGGCACCAAGCACCATGCGGAATTGCTCAAGCCCTTCGGGCTCGACGCCCGCGACCCGGCCTTCTGGCAGGGCGGCTTGAGCGTGATCGAGCGCATGATCGGCGAGGTCGAGGCGCTCGATCGTCAGGCGCAATCCTAAACTTCTTGAAGCCGCAATAAGGGGACGTTGTACGAAATGTATAACGGTGTTATACATTTTGTATTACGTCGAGGTGATCCATGACCGTTCAAAAGAAGATCGAAGGCGACCCGAGGAGCCAGGTCGTTGCAACCGTCGAGTTGAAAAAGATCGGCAACTCCACCGGCGTCATCTTGCCGAAGGAAGTGATGGCGCGCCTCAACTTGAGCGCCGGTGACAAGTTCTTCGCGACGCTGACGCCCGAAGGTGGGATTCGATTCACGCCATACGACCCCGACTTCGAGAAGGCGATGAAGGTCGCCCGCCGAGGCATGAAAATCTATCGCAACGCTCTCGCCGAGCTTGCGAAGTGAAAGAGCCGTTCTGGCTGACGACCGCGATGGTTGTCGCCATCCACGATGAACAACTCGCCATTCACGGCGGCTCTTCCGGTTTGCGAGATTCGGACTTGTTGGAGTCCGCGCTAAACCGTCCGCGCAACAAGTGGGGTTACGAGCAGGCGAAGTTTCCCGAGCTCGCTGCGGCATACGGTTACGGACTCGCGCGGAACCATCCGTTCGTCGATGGCAACAAGCGGACAGCGCTGCTGGCGATCTACACCTTTCTCGGGTTGAACAAGATCGACTTCGTGGTTCCCGAGGCTGAAGCGGCCGCCATGATTTTGTCGCTCGCCGCCGGTGAGATCAGCGAGGAAGGTCTCGCGCGCTGGATCAGGGACAGCCTGCCAAAGAAATGACCGACCGCGAACGCAACCGTCTCTCCGCCCGTGCCGCGCGCTACGCCCGCGTCGGCGCCAATGTGGGCGGGCTGGCCGCGCGCTTCGTGGGCGCGCGCGTGTTCGGCATCGACCTCGACCGCGGCGAGAGCGCGGTCGCGCTCGCGGCCGCGCTCGGCGGCCTCAAAGGGCCGCTCATGAAGGTGGCGCAGCTCATGGCCACCATTCCGGACCTGTTGCCGGAGGAATACGCGACCGAGCTGATGAAATTGCAGAGCGAGGCGCCGCCCATGGGCTGGGCCTTCGTCAAGCGGCGCATGAGCGCGGAGCTCGGGCCGGATTGGCAGGCAAGGTTCGCCGCGTTCGAACATAGCCCCTCGGCCGCCGCTTCGCTCGGCCAGGTGCACCGCGCGACTTCGAAGGACGGCAAGCCGCTCGCCTGCAAGCTCCAGTACCCGGACATGCAGTCGGCGGTCGAAGCCGACCTTTCCCAGCTCGAGGTCCTGTTCGCGATCCACCGCCGCATGGACCCGATCATCGACACCCGCGAGATCGCCAAGGAAATCGGCGCGCGCGTGCGCGAGGAGCTGGACTATCGCCGCGAGGCGAAGCACGTCGCGCTCTATCGCGAAATGCTTGAGCGTGTGCCCGAGGTGCGCGTGCCCACAGTGTGGCCCGCGCTCTCCACCGGCCGGCTGCTCACGCTCGACTGGCTCGAGGGCACGCGGCTGCTCACCCACAAGCAGGAATCGCTGGAAGTGCGAAGCCGGCTCGCGCAGTCGCTGTTCCACGCCTGGTGGCTGCCGTTCAGCCGCTTCGGCGTGATCCACGGCGACCCGCATCTCGGCAACTACACCGTCTTCGACGAGGCGGGGACGCCGGCGGGCATCAATCTTCTCGATTACGGCTGCATCCGCATTTTCCCGCCGAGCTTCGTCGGCGGCGTGGTCGATCTCTATCGCGGCTTGAGCGAGGGCGACGACGCGCGCGTGGTGCACGCCTACGAGACCTGGGGCTTCCAGGGCCTGTCGCGCGACTTGATCGACGCGCTCAATATCTGGGCGCGCTTCATCTATGGCCCGCTGATGGACGACCGCGTGCGCACCATCGCCGACGGGGTCGAGCCCGCGAAATACGGGCGCCGCCAAGCGTTCCAGGTGCACCAGGCGCTCAAAAGCAAGGGCCCGGTCAGGGTGCCGCGCGAGTTCGTGTTCATGGACCGCGCCGCCATCGGGCTCGGCGGCGTATTCCTGCACTTGCGCGCCGAGTTGAACTTCCACCGCCTGTTCGAGGCGGCAATCGCCGATTTTTCGGTGCGGACGGTCGGCGCGCGCCAGCAGGCAGCGCTCTCCGGCGCGGGGCTCGATTTCGTTTCTTGACTTCACCCTCCCCTGAAAGGGGAGGGTCGGATCGCCGCAGGCGATCCGGGGAGGTGTCGGACCCCCTCCCGGCTCCGCCCGCTTTCGCGGGCGTCGCCGACCTCCCCCTTTCAGGGGGAGGTGGGAAATCGGCACTTACGTCGCGTTGCCCGGATCGGTGGTTTCCGCTAAAGCCTGCCTCGCAAGAGTTTCCGACGATTTCGAGGGACGGACGATGGCCGAGCACGCGCATCATGGGCACCAGGAGAAAGTCACCACCGCCGAGGGCAACGACTACGCCCAGCACGTGGGGACCTATCGCGATTTCGTCACCATCCTGAAATGGTCGATCCTCGCGGTCGCGATGGTGCTCGTGTTCCTCTGGGTCTTCGTCTACTGACCGCCGCCGCCTCGCTGTACCCGCAGAGCGCGCGCCCGCGCGCGCCGTCTTGACCTGACCGACCATGAACATCGCGATCCCGGTCGAAACCGATGCGAACGAGCCGCGCGTCGCCGCGACGCCCGACACCGTGAAGCGCTTGGTCGGTCTCGGCGCGACCGTCACGGTCGAAAGCGGCGCCGGCAACAACGCGGGCATCCCCGATGCCGAGTTCGCGGCCGCCGGCGCCAAGGTCGCGAGCGGGGCCAAGGCCGCGCTCGCCGACGCCGATATCGTGCTCAAGGTGCGGCGGCCGGCCAAGGCGGAACTTTCCGCCTACAAGCCCGGCGCGCTCCTGATCGGGATGCTCGATCCTTTCGGCAACGACGCCGCGATCGGCGAGCTGGCCGGCGCGAAATTGATCGCGTTCACGATGGAATTCCTGCCGCGCATCACCCGCGCACAGGGCATGGACGTGCTTTCGAGCCAGGCCAATCTCGCCGGCTATCGCGCGGTGATCGACGCTTCCGCCGAATATGGCCGGGCGCTGCCCATGATGATGACCGCGGCCGGCACCGTGCCCGCCGCGCGCGTGTTCGTCATGGGCGCCGGCGTCGCCGGCCTGCAGGCGATCGCCACCGCGCGCCGCTTGGGCGCCGTGGTCACCGCCACCGATGTGCGCCCGGCGGCCAAGGAGCAGGTGGAGAGCCTCGGCGCCAAGTTCGTCGCGGTCGAGGACGAGGAGTTCAAGGCGGCGGAGACCGCGGGCGGCTACGCCAAGGAAATGTCGAAGGCGTATCAGGCCAAGCAGGCCGCGTTGGTCGCCGAGCACATCAAGAAGCAGGATATCGTGATCACCACCGCGCTGATCCCCGGGCGGCCGGCGCCCAGGCTCGTGTCGAAAGCGATGGTCGAATCCATGCGGCCGGGCTCGGTGCTCGTGGATCTCGCGGTCGAGCGCGGCGGCAACGTGGAGCTCGCCAAGCCCGGCGAGGTCGCGAACGTGAACGGTGTCAAGATCGTAGGCTGGCTCAACGTGCCCGGCCGGCTCGCGGCCACCGCCTCGAGCCTCTATGCCAAGAACCTGTTCGCGTTTCTGGAGCCCATGTTCGACAAGAAGACCAAGGCGTTCGCGGTGCCCTGGGACGACGAGATCGTGAAGGCGACGCTGCTCACCAAGGACGGCGCCGTGGTGCATCCGAGTTTCAAGGGAGGACGGCCATGATCGATCTCCTGCCGCTCGAGCTTGTCGCGGAAAGCGCGAACGAGGCGCTGTTGCCCGTGGGCGCGTTTCCGCTCGCGGCCGGCGGCGACGTCGATCCCTTCATGTTCCGGCTTTCGATCTTCGTGCTCGCGGTGTTCGTCGGCTATTACGTGGTCTGGTCGGTGACGCCGTCGCTGCACACGCCGCTCATGTCCGTCACCAACGCGATCTCCTCGGTGATC
>JAHFPN010000004.1:42292-49347 GCA_023269635.1 Hyphomicrobiales bacterium
ACGCTGGCGGCCTCGCCGCCGTCCGGCATCGGCGGCTGGGCGCTGGTGATCGGCGGCTTCGCGGTCGGCGGCGGCATCGGCGCCTACATCGCGCGCAAGATCGCGATGACCCAGATGCCGGAGCTGGTCGCGGCGTTCCATTCGCTGGTGGGCATGGCCGCGGTGCTGGTCGCGGCCGGCGCGCTCTATGCGCCGCAAGCCTTCGGCCTCGGCACCGTGGGCGCGATCCACGGCGCCAGCCTGGTGGAAATGTCGCTCGGCGCCGCCATCGGCGCCGTCACCTTCACCGGCTCGGTGATCGCGTTCCTGAAGCTCTCCGGCCGCATGAGCGGCAAGCCGATCGTGCTGCCCGCGCGCCACGTGATCAATCTCGTGATCGGCGCGGCACTCGTCCTCTCGGTCGTCCTGTTCGTGCGCACCGAGAGCCATCTCTGGTTCTGGGCGCTCGCCCTGCTCGCGTTCCTGATCGGCATCCTGCTCATCGTCCCGATCGGCGGCGCCGACATGCCGGTCGTGATCTCGATGTTGAACTCCTATTCCGGCTGGGCCGCGGCCGGCATCGGGTTCACGCTCGGCAACGCCGCGCTCATCATCACCGGCGCGCTGGTCGGCTCCTCGGGCGCGATTCTCTCCTACATCATGTGCAAGGGCATGAACCGGAGCTTCGTCTCGGTGATCCTCGGCGGCTGGGGCGGCGAGGTGGCGGCTGCGGCCGGCGCCGAGGCGCGCCCGGTGAAGCAGGGCTCGGCCGAGGACGCCGCCTTCGTGTTGAAGAACGCGTCCAAGGTCATCATCGTGCCCGGCTACGGCATGGCGGTGGCGCAGGCGCAACATGCGCTGCGCGAGATGGCGGACAAGCTGAAGGCCGCCGGCGTCGAGGTGAAATACGCGATCCATCCGGTCGCCGGCCGCATGCCCGGGCACATGAACGTGCTCTTGGCCGAGGCCAACGTGCCCTATGACGAAGTGTTCGAGCTCGAGGACATCAATTCCGAATTCGCCCAGGCCGACGTCGCCTTCGTGATCGGCGCCAACGACGTGACCAACCCGGCGGCCAAGGAGGACAAGACCTCGCCGATCTTCGGCATGCCGGTGCTCGAGGTCTGGAAGGCGGGGACCGTGATGTTCTCCAAGCGCTCGCTATCCTCGGGCTATGCCGGCATCGACAACACGCTGTTCTATCGCGCCAACACCATGATGCTGTTCGGCGACGCCAAGAAGATGACCGAGCAGATCGTGAAGGCGCTGTGAGCTCGGGCCGCTTCGGCGCATTCAGTATATTGTCGTTCATTTTCAGCCGCTTGGCGGCACGGCGCATGCGATCACGTCGCCGGATGCGGCCCCCGTTGACAAACGAGGGAACCGGAGTATATTTCGATATTATGAAGAATATCGAAAAGATACGTTCTGAACGGCTCGCACGCATGTTCGCGGCGCTCGGCAACCCGCACCGCTTGGCGATCTTCGAACGGCTGCGTCGTGTCGGTACCGAGCGCTGCCATGACAACAATCCGGAGCTGTGCGTATGCGACGTGGCTGCCGGCACCGGCCTCAGCATGTCGACCGTCTCGCACCATCTGAAGGAGCTTCGAGCGGCGCAGTTGGTCGTGAGTGAGAAACGCGGCCAGTCGGTCTACTGCACAATCAGCCCTACGGCGCTGGAATTGATCGCGTCGTTCGCGGGCGAGGCTCCGGCGGTCGGCCGCCAAGGCCAGCGAAAGGCCGCGTAATTTTTTTGTCCGCTTATTTCGAAAATATTCGAATTATCGAAGGAGTGCCGGTCGGTGAACTGAGTTGAACGCGAGGAGGCGACAATGTCTCGGAAGGCGTGGTTCGCGATCGTGTGCGGCGCGCTCGTCGTGGCGATCAGTTTCGGCATCCGGCAGACGTTCGGGCTCTTCATGCGCCCGATCACCATGGACCTCACGATCACGCGCCAGGCATTCGCCATGGCGATCGCCGTCCAACAGGTGGTGTGGGGCGTGGCCCAGCCGTTTGCGGGCGCGGTTGCGGATCGCCTCGGTGCCGGGCGGGCAGTTGTCGTCGGCGGTCTTTTTTATGCCGTCGGACTCTGGATTTTGGCGTCAACCGATTCGGGTGTCGGGGTTCTGCTTGGTCTCGGCGTCTTCGTCGGCCTGGGTCTCGCGGCGACGACGTTCGCCGTGGTGCTCGGCGCGGTCGGGCGCACGGTGACGGAGGCTCAGCGCAGCACGGCGCTTGGAATCGCTACCGCCGGAGGGTCATTGGGCCTGTTCCTGTTTCTTCCCGTGGCTCAGGCCTTGATGGAAATAGTCGGATGGCAGAATGCGCTCTTGGCCTTGACGCTGGTCGCGCTCTCGATGTCGCTTCTCGCTTTCGGCCTGGCGGGCAATCCATCCTCCGCTTCTCCTGCGACTGGCGGCAAGGACAATCAGACGCTTGCGGCCGCGTTGGCTGAGGCCGCTACCCATCCCGGCTTTTGGTTTCTGACCGCTGGTTTCTTCGTCTGCGGCTTCCAGGTGACATTCATCGCCACGCATCTGCCGGCGTATCTCACGGACAAGGGAATTTCGCCCATGGTCGGTGCGACCGCGCTCGCTCTCGTCGGCGTTACAAATATGGTCGGATCATTTCTCTGGGGACTGGCGGGAGGCTATTTGCGGAAGAAGTATCTGCTCGCCGCTCTATACCTCGTGCGGGGCGCGATCATTTTCGCGTTCTTGATGGTGCCGCTCAGTGAAATCTCGGCGATGGTATTTGCCGCCACCATCGGCTTCCTGTGGTTCGGCACGGTGCCGCTGACCAGCGGGCTGGTGGCCCAGATTTTCGGTGTCCGTTACATGTCCACGCTGTTTGGCGTCGTATTCTTCAGCCATCAGCTCGGAAGCTTTCTGGGTGCGTGGCTTGGGGGGCTGGCCTTCGACCTGGCTGGGTCGTACGAGTCGGTCTGGGTTGCGGCCATCGCACTGAGCGTACTGGCCGCGCTGCTCCATTGGCCGATCGCCGATGGCCCTGTCGTTCGGTTGCGCAGTCTCCCGGCGCCGGCTTGACTCACGAGTTGTCATCGTCCGGCTATGCCGGCATCGACAACACGCTGTTCTATCGCGACAACACCATGATGCTGTTCGGCGGCGCCAAGAAGATGACGGAGGCGATCGTGAAGGCGCTGAGCCACTGACGAAGGCGTCCAACGGCCTCGTCCTTCGAGACGCGGCCCTGCGGGCCGCTCCTCAGGACGAGGCCTCATGCTGAGGAGCGGCGCGAAGCGCCGCGTCTCGAAGCATGAGGCCGCCACGCGAACGCCGTGCTATCTCCGTCGCCATGGCCACGCTGAAATCGATCCTCGTATTCGCGCTCGTTTTCTATGGCGTGGCGGTCGGCGCGCTCTATTTCTTCCAGCGCTCGCTCATGTATTTCCCCGACCGCGCGCGCACGCCGCCGGCGGTAGCCGAATTCCCGCAGGCGGTCGAAGAGATCCTCACCACTGCCGACGGCGAGAAGATCGTCGTCTGGCACGTGCCGCCGCGGGGCGACAAGCTCGTGCTGCTCTATTTCCACGGCAATGGCGGCTCGCTCGCCTATCGAGCGGACCGCTTCCGCGCGCTGATCGAGGACGGCACCGGCCTGATTGCGCTCTCCTATCGCGGCTATGGCGGCTCGACCGGGAGCCCCAGCGAGGCCGGGCTGATCGAGGACGCGCGCGCCGCCTATGCCTTCGCCGCCGCGCGCTACCCCGCCGCCCGCATCGCGCTCTGGGGCGAGTCGCTCGGCACCGCGGTCGCGATCGCGCTGGCGGCGGCGGCCGCCGTCGCCCGCCTCGTGCTGGAGACGCCGTTCACCTCGGCCGCCGATATCGGCGCCGCCGCCTATCCGTTCGCGCCGGTGCGGCTGTTCATGAAAGACCAATTCCGCTCCGATTTGCACATCGCCAAGGTCAAGGCGCCGATCCTGGTGCTGCACGGCGCGCGCGATCGCGTGGTTCCGATCACCTTCGGCGAGCGGCTGTTTGCCATGATCCCCGGCGAGAAGCGCTTCGTCCGCTTCGATCTGGGCGACCACGAGGGGCTCGACCAGCTCGGCGCGCTGGCCGAGGCGCGGGAGTTTCTTTCTCAGCGGGCGCGTTAGTCGCCGCGTCATTCTGAAGTGCGACCCCGGCGCAAGCCGGGGGAGCCTCGAAGGATGACGCGCCGAGGTGATCGTGCCCGTCATCTTTCGAGGCCCGCGCACGCAAATCGGCTGTAGCCGACTTGCGCACCAAATACTGCCGATCTCGGGTAAACCCGAGATCGGTGCGCGGAAACCTCAGGATGACGGGATCTCCTAATTGATCTGATACGTCCGCCCGAACTGGCCGCCGACGCGCTGGAAGCCGGCGACCGCCGGTTGGTAGCTCTGGTTGATGTTCATCGCACGCGCGTAGGAACCCGCGGCCTTGTCCTTGTCGCCGAGCCGCTCATAGGCGAGCCCGCGCTCGGTCCAGGCCGCGAGGTGGCGCTGGTCCTTCCCCACCACCTCGTCGAAGTCCTCGATCGCGCGCTTGTAGTCCTCGAGCGCCATGTAGGAGCGCGCGCGCGCGTAATAGGGCTCGGGCGCGTTGAGCGAAAGCCCGATCGCGGTGGTGAAATCGTCGATGGCGAATTTGTGCAGGCCCTGGGCCTGATAGATCAGGCCGCGGTTGTGAAAGGCCTGGGCATGGTCGGGCTTGAGCTGGATCGCCTTGTTGAAGTCGGCGAGCGCCTGCGCGGATTGATTCTGCTGGCGGCGCAGGATGCCGCGCCCGACATAGGCGGCGGCATAGGCCGGGTCGATCTGGAGCGCGCGGTTGTAGTCGGCGAGCGCGAGATCGAGCCGCTTCATCTCCCGGTGCGCGAGCGCACGGTTGGCATAGGCCTGGGCGTAGTTGGGATCGAGCTGGATCGCCTTGTCGAAGTCGGCGACGGCTTCCTTGTATTGCCCGGCGCGGCCATAGACCGAGCCGCGCATATTGTAGGCTTGCGGGTCGTTGGGATTTCGCTGCACCACCTCGGTGAGCGAGGCGAGGTTGGTCGGCGAGGCGAGCGCGCGCAGCTCGTCGTCCTCGGTGACGAGGGTCCCGATGCCCACGGTCTGGCAGCCGGCGAGCGCGAGCGCGAGCAGGAGCGCGGCGGCAGCAGCGCCCGTGCGATGCGCGGGTCCTGCGCTTTGTCTCCGTGGCCTGCTCATGGCGCGCTCATCGCTCAGGCGTGTGGCGATGTTTTGGCTCCGCCCGAGCCGTCACGGCAAGCCCAAAAATAGCAACGCGGGCAGGGGGGTCCTGCCCGCGCCAGCACAAGTGATATCGAGAACTCAGCGCCGCCCCATGCCCATGCCCATGCCGCCGCCGCGGCCGCCGCGGAGCTTGGCCTTTTCCTTGGCCAGGGCGGCCGGGCTCTTCTGCGGGATCAGGCCCTCGCGCTGGGCGCGCTTGCGGGCGAGCTTGCGGGCGCGGCGGATCGCCTCCGCCTTTTCGCGTGCGCGCCGCTCGGACGGCTTTTCGTAGTGGCCACGCAGTTTCATCTCGCGGAAGATGCCCTCGCGCTGCATCTTCTTCTTTAGCGCTTTCAGCGCCTGATCGACGTTGTTGTCGCGAACGAGAACCTGCACCGGATCCACCTCTTAGGTCGTCTTGCGATTTCGGGGGCCGGCGGCGGCCAAAGCGCCATCGCCGGGCGCGCGGTGCGTACCAGAAAAGGGCCCCTTAGTCCACGGCCGGCGTCGCCAAGGTCCGCAGCGCCGCCGGCCGACCGCCAAGCGCGGGGCAATCGCTGCGGGGCGCCTATTGGCTCCGCTCGATAACCTCCGTCAGGAACTCCTTGAATTTCACCCGGGCCTCCTTGCAGGTCTCCAGCTGTATGGACTTCCAGGCCGGGTCGGCCATGTCCGCCCGCGCCTCTCGGCGAATTTTCGCGATCGCTTCGTCGGGCAATCCCGTCCTCTTCTGCAAATTCGCGAGCGCCTGTTTCAGCTGGTCGCGCTCGCTCGCCGAGGCGGCAATCGCGCAAGCTTCGATTTCGAATTCGAGCCTCAGGGCGCCCGCCAGCACGAACGGCAGCGCGCGCTCCGAGGCCGGTTGCGCCGCGGCCGGAAACGCAGCCAGCGCGGCAAGAATTACCGCGAGGATCAAGAAAATTCGAGAAATCACGATACGCACTCCTGCGCATTGAAGTGCCCCAGCGCCGGCATCGCTGTCAGCGCCGGAGCCGCTTCACCGCCGCCTTGCTCTGGCGCGCGCGAAAGGCATCCAGCCGCTTGGCGAGCGCCCGGTCCTCGAGCGCGAGCACGGCGGCGGCGAGTAGCGCCGCGTTCTTCGCGCCGGCTTCGCCGATCGCAAGCGTGCCGACCGGGATTCCCGCCGGCATCTGCACGATCGAAAGGAAACTGTCGACGCCCTTGAGCGCCCGGGTCCGCATCGGCACGCCGAATACCGGCAGCGGCGTCAGCGCCGCGGCGACGCCGGGCAGATGCGCGGCGCCGCCGGCGCCGGCGATCACCACCTTGAAGCCCGCGCCGCGCGCGCCCTTGGCGAACTTGTACAGACGATCGGGGGAGCGGTGCGCGGAGATCACGCGGGCGTCGTAGCCGATCTTGAGCTTCTTCAGAGTTTCCGCGGCAAGCCGCATGACTTTCCAGTCGGATTTCGAGCCCATGATGATGGCGACCGGATGCTTTTCCGCGGGCATATGGTTTCACCCTTAAGCGCGAGAGAGCCGCCGATTATAGGAGCAGGGTTCGGTTGGCAAGCGGCGCTCAGCGCCCGAGGAAGGGCTGCATGCCCGCGCGCGCCAGCTCGTCGGCGCGCTCGTTCTCCTCGCGCCCCGCATGCCCGCGCAGCCAGTGCCAGGTGACCTCGTGGCGGCTCGCGGCCGCGTCGAGCTGCTTCCACAAATCGACGTTCTTCACCGGCTTGCGGTCGTAGGTGCGCCAGCCGTTCTGCTTCCACTTGGCGATCCACTCGGTGATGCCGCCGCGAAGATATTGCGAATCGGTATAGAGGTCGGCTTGCGACGGACGCTCGAGCGCTTCGAGCGCCTTGATGGCAGCAGTGAGCTCCATGCGGG
>JAHFPN010000044.1 GCA_023269635.1 Hyphomicrobiales bacterium
GAGCCGCGCGGTGCCGGTGAGGCCGGTGCCGGCCACATTGGTGAAAGCCTCGGCGTTGAGCTTCACGATGCGGCGCGCGTAATCGAGCAGCCGCTCGCCGTCGTCGGTGAGTTTGGAGGCGCGGCCATCGCGCGCGAAGATCGCCTTGCCCAGCCGCTCCTCGAGCCGCTTCATCTGCATCGAGACCGCGGACTGGGTCTTGTGCACGACCTCGGCGGCGCGGGTGAAGCTGCCGGTCTCGGCGATGGCGATGAAGGTGCGGAGCTGGTCGATGTCGAGCATCGCGGTCATGGGCGAATTCCTCGGCTATCCGATACTCATAACGGACGTTGATAGATTAGATTAAAAACATTCGTTTCACTTATCAATCGATTTCGCACATAAGAGGCCGTCACGAAATCAATCGGGGTGATTTCGGGTCGCGGGCGGCATGGCCGCCGCGCGAGCGCTCCCGTCTTTGCCCCGAGCAGAAGGAGGGTCCCATGACCGGCATAGCCGAGGGCCGGAAGCCCGCCCCGCAAGCGTTCCAGCTTCCGTTTGGAGCGTCGTTCGAGTGGATCCTGCGCGCCGGCGGCGGCATCGCCCGCGCGCTCACCGGCCGGCGGATCTTGCGCGAGCTCGCGAGCTTCGACGACCGCATGTTGAAAGACATCGGCCTGAGCCGCAGCGACCTGCGCAACGCGGCGTCGGAACCGCTGTTCAATGATCCGACCGCGCTGCTCGCGGGCCGCGTGGATGAGTCCCGCGTCGGCCGCGCCGGAGTCCAGCGGGCACGCGCGCGCGTTCCCGGAACGGTTCGCGTCAACGTGATCTCGTACTGATCACCGCCATCCGCTTCGGCAGCCCTCCCCACTCCCCCGGGCTGCCGGACTTGGCGCCCGCCGGTACACCCACGGCGGGCGCTTTTTCTTTTCGCCGCGCGACGCCGGCGCCGCGACCTGTTGGCGCGGCGGGTCGGGCGCTTTCGGGTGGCGCTCCCGCCGCCGTGCTCCGCTATAGTGACCGGAGCCGCGCGGCCCGCGGCCGCATTCCTCCGGTCGCGATGCCCGCCACGCATTCCCGCATTCGTCTGCTGCTCATTCTCGGCGCGCTGGCGGCGTTCGGTCCGCTTGCGACCGACATGTACTTGCCGTCGTTTCCGGCGCTCGCCCGCGCGTTCTCGACCGACGCGGCCGCGGTGCAGGGCACGCTGGCGACGTATTTCGTCGGACTTGCGATCGGGCAGGCGGTATGGGGTCCGATCTCGGATCGCTACGGGCGAAGGGGGCCGCTTCTGTTCGGCATCGCACTGTTCTCGGCGGCGTCCGCGAGTTGCGCGCTGACGAGCTCGATCGAAACCCTGTGGCTCGCCCGCTTCGCCCAGGCGCTCGGTGGATCCGTCGGCATGGTGCTGGGGCGGGCGGCGGTGCGCGACGTCTATGCTGGTGCCGACGCCGCGCATTTCTATTCGCGCCTGCTGATCGTGTTGGGGATGGCGCCGATCGTCGCGCCGTTTTTCGGCGGGCAAGTGCTGGCATCGTTCGGCTGGCGGGCGATTTTCTGGGCGCTCGGCCTGTTCGGGGTCGGCTGCTTTCTCGCGGTCTGGCTGCAGCTTCCGGAGACCCTGCCGGGCGCGCGCCGTGCCGACGGCGGGCTCCGCACCGTGCTCCGGGGCTACGGCAGGTTCCTCCGCGATCGGCGGTTTCTCGGCTTCACGCTGCCCTCGAACTTGGCCTTCGCCGGCATGTTCGCCTATATCGCCGGCTCGCCGTTCGTGTTCATCGAGCTCTACGGCGTCTCGCCCCAGCAATTCGGGCTGCTGTTCGGGTTCAACGCGATCGGCATCGTGGTTTCCTCGCAGATCAATGCCTGGCTGGTGCACCGCGTCGGTCCGGCGCGGCTGTTGCGCGTCGCGTTCCTGGTCTATTTCGCGGCGGCGATCGCGCTTCTGGTCGCGGCGCTGACCAAGGCCGGACTCGTGGCCATCGCGGCGCCGTTGTTCTTCGCGGTGGCGACGATGGGGGTGGTGCCGCCGAACTCGATGGCGCTCGCGCTCGAGCCCCATCCACGCGCGGCGGGCAGCGCGTCGGCGCTCATGGGCGCGATGCAATTCTCGGTGGGCGCGCCGGTCGTCGCCCTGCTCGGAGTCCTGCACGACGGCAGCGCCTTGCCGATGGCGATGATCGTGCTCGGCTGCGCGCTCGTGGCGCTTGCAATCAATCTGGCTCCGGCCGCAGCCCGGCGCGGGGCGGGGCGAGGCTGATCAGGGCAGGCGGTCGAAGCCCTGGGTAAAGCCGGAGAGGCTGACCGGGATGCCGATGCCCTCCTCGGGCGTCTGGAAAATGATGAAGGTCGCGATCTGCCCGCCTTTGAGTTGGCCGATCAGCTTCTCGTCCATGATCACTTCGGCGACGCAGCCGTTCGGCAGGCAGCGCACGAAGCCGGCGCGGCCGACGTCGGTCTGGTCGATCCGGAGGCCGAGACCGGAGGGCAGGAGCACGCCGAGCGGCGCCAGCACCCGCATCAGGCGGGCCTTCTGATCGGCGGTCTTGAGCACGATCACGGTGAGGCCGACATTGGGCCGGTCCTCGGCGGTCACGCTCTGGATCAGCGCGCACTGCTCGCCCTGGGCGCCGGCCGGGGTATCGCAGCGGATCTGCCAGTCGCCGTGGACCGAGCGCACGACGCCTTGGGCCGCGGCGAACGTGATGGCGCACCATCCGGCCGCCACATAGGTCGCCAGCCGCAGCCAATTTCGCGCCATCGAGCCGCTCCGCGCGCCCGCGAATCGCTAAGGGACGCTCGCCAATCGCCGGTCCGCGACCGCCTACAATGCCGTCCGCGCATGTCAAGCATGGGGGCGGAGTGTCGCGGCCGTCCGACCCGGCCATCATAGCGTTATCCGACCAATTGCCGCATCCGCCTTGGCGCCGTTGGCGTTGCGGGGGGTGGGGAAGTATGGTTCATGGGCGCCGGGTTGCGGTTTGTTGGCGGGCGCGGGCTCGAGCGAGCGTGCCCCGCGATCCGCGGCGGCGGCGGCCTTTTGCCGGCTGCCTCGCCAGCGATCCCGTACCGAGCCGAAGGCGCCGGGCTTGAGGACATGAAGGAGTGACCGACGCGATGATCGCCGGAATCGACGCGCTTGCCGACCGGCTCCCGCGCACGGGAGCGATGCTCGCCGGCCTTGTTCCGTTGCTGGTGACCGCTACGCCCGCGGCGGCGGGGATCGGCCAGCCGTCGCCGTGGCAGATCGACTTCCAGCAGTCGGTCACGCCGATCATGGACACGATCCATTCGTTTCACACGTTTCTGGCGATCCTGGCGGCGGTGATCGCGCTGTTCGTGCTCGCGCTGCTCGGGATCGTGATGGTGCGCTTCAACGAGCGCGCGAACCCGGTCCCTTCGCGCTCCACCCACAACACCACGCTCGAAGTGGTCTGGACCGTGATCCCGGCGCTGATCCTCGTGGTCGTCGCGATCCCGTCGTTCCGCCTGCTCTACGACCAGCTCGACATTCCGAAGGCCGACGTCACGGTGAAGGCGACCGGCACCGCGGCGTGGACCTGGACCTACACCTATCCGGACCACGGCGGCTTCAGCTTCGACAGCATCATGTTGCAGGACGACGAGCGGAAGCCGGGGCAGCCGCGGTTGCTGGCCGTCGACAACGAGTTGGTGGTGCCGGTCAACAAGATCGTGCGCGTGCAGGTGACCGCCGAGGGCGTCATCCATTCCTTCGCGGTGCCGTCTTTCGGCATCAAGATCGACGCGATTCCGGGACGCCTGAACGAGACCTGGTTCAAGGTGACGCGCGAAGGCATCTATTACGGCCAGTGCTCGGAATTGTGCGGGCGCAATCACGCGTTCATGCCGATCGCGGTCCGCGTCGTGAGCGAGCGCGAGTTCCAGGCCTGGGTCGAGGACGCCAAGAAGAAATTCGCCGCGGCGCCGGAAACGCCTGCCGTGGTCGTGGCCGCGGCGCGCGCCGATCGCGCGGCCGCCGGAGCGGAATGAGGACGAGGCAGGCTGATGGCTCAAGCGGCGACGCAGCACGAGGCTCATGACCACCATCCGACCGGATGGCGGCGCTGGCTCCTTTCCACCAACCACAAGGACATCGGAACGCTCTACCTGCTCACGGCCATCGTCTCGGGCGTGATCGGCGGTCTCTTGTCGGTCGGCATACGGCTCGAGCTGCAAGAGCCGGGGCTGCAGTATTTCTCCAATCCGCACACCTTCAACGCGTTCGTCACCGCGCACGGGCTGATCATGGTGTTCTTCATGGTCATGCCGGCCATGATCGGCGGCTTCGGCAACTGGTTCGTGCCGCTCATGATCGGCGCGCCGGACATGGCGTTCCCGCGCATGAACAACATCTCGTTCTGGCTCCTGGCGGCGGCGCTGATCCTGTTGGTGAGCTCGCTGTTCGTGGAGGTACCGCCGGGGGGGTTCGGCTTCGGCGGCGGCTGGACCGCCTATCCACCGCTCTCCTCCAAGGCCGGCCACCCGGGCCCGGCCATGGATCTGGCGATCTTCGCGCTGCATCTGGCCGGCGCCTCCTCGATTCTCGGCGCCATCAACTTCATCACCACGATTTTCAACATGCGCGCGCCGGGCATGACCATGCACAAGATGCCGCTGTTCGTGTGGTCGGTGCTGGTGACGGCGTTCCTGCTCTTGCTGGCGCTGCCGGTGCTGGCGGGCGCGATCACCATGCTGCTCACCGACAGGAACTTCGGCACCACCTTCTTCGACCCGCAGGGCGGCGGCGATCCGGTGCTGTTCCAGCACCTGTTCTGGTTCTTCGGCCACCCCGAAGTCTACATCCTGATCCTGCCGGCGTTCGGCATTATCAGCCAGGTGATCTCGACCTTCTCGAGGAAGCCGGTGTTCGGCTATCTCGGCATGGCCTATGCGATGGTCGCGATCGGCGTGATCGGCTTCGTGGTGTGGGCGCACCACATGTACACGGTCGGGATGAGCGCCAACGCGCAGGCCTATTTCATCGCCGCCACCATGGTGATCGCGGTGCCGACCGGCATCAAGATCTTCTCCTGGATCGCCACCATGTGGGGCGGCTCGATCCGCTTCACCACCCCGATGCTGTGGGCGATCGGAATGATCTTCCTGTTCACCGTCGGCGGCGTGACCGGCGTGGTGCTCGCCAACGCCGGCATCGACCGCTCCGTGCACGACACCTATTACGTGGTCGCGCACTTCCACTACACGATGTCGCTCGGCGCCACCTTCGGCATCTTCTGCGGCTGGTACTACTGGTTCCCGAAGATGACCGGCTACGAGTACTCGGAGTTCCTGGGCAAGCTGCACTTCTGGCTGACCTTCATCGGCGTCAACCTCGTGTTCTTCCCGCAGCACTTCCTCGGGCTCGCCGGCATGCCGCGCCGCTATGTCGACTATCCGGACGCCTTCACCGGCTGGAACTACGTGTCCTCGATCGGCTCCTACATTTCCATGGCCGGCCTGGTCGTGTTCTTCATCTGCATCTTCCTGGCGTTCGCCAGGAAGCGGAAGGCGGCCGACAATCCGTGGGGTGCGGGCGCCACCACGCTCGAGTGGACGCTGCCGTCGCCGCCGCCGTTCCATTCCTACGAGGTGCTGCCGCGGATCAAGTGATCGTCCGCGCGGCGCGCGTCTCGCGGGAAGCAAGTCCGCACTCAACACCGGTGTCATGTCGCTCGTGACCGATTCCTTCTCCTCCGACCGCGCCGAGGCGATGCGTCGCGCCGAGCGGCTGCCGGGATTCGCCGACGTCGCCGACTATGTGTCGCTGCTGAAGCCGCGGGTGATGTCGCTCGTGGTGTTCACGGCGCTGGTGGGGCTGGTGCGCGCGCCGGCCGAATTGCATCCGGTGCTCGGCTTCGCCGCGCTCTTGTGCATCGCGATCGGCGCCGGCGCCGCCGGCTGCCTCAACATGTGGTGGGACGCCGACATCGACGCCAAGATGGCGCGCACGCGCGGCCGGCCGATTCCGGCCGGGCGCGTGCAGCCGGGCGAGGCGCTGGCGTTCGGTCTCGTGCTTGGCGTAGCGGCGGTGCTGGTGCTGGGCCTGGTCACCGGCGTGCTGGCGGCCGGTCTCTTGGCCTTCACCATCTTGTTCTACGTCGTGATCTACTCGATGTGGCTGAAGCGCTCGACGCCGCAGAACATCGTGATCGGCGGCGCGGCCGGCGCGTTGCCGCCCATGATCGGCTGGGCCGCGGCCAGCGGCTCGATCGGGATCGAGAGCGTGCTCCTGTTCCTGCTGATCTTGTTCTGGACGCCGCCGCACTTCTGGGCGCTCGCGCTCATCCGCAGCGACGAGTACGCGCGCGCCGGCGTACCGATGCTGCCGGTGGTGGCCGGCGCGGACGAAACCCGCCGGCAGATCCTGATCTATTCGGCGATTCTGGCGCCGCTCGGGGTCGCGCCCGCGGCTCTCGGCTTCGCCGGCCTCGCCTATGGCGCGGTCGCGGCCGCGCTGGGGGCGATCTTCCTCGCGCTCGCCTATGACCTCTATCGCCGGCAGAGCGCCGGCGAGGCGGCGAAACGGCTGTTCGGCTATTCGGTGCTCTATCTGTTTCTCCTGTTCGCGGCGCTTCTGGTGGAAGCGATGGTGCGATGAAGCATGAGCGGGAAGGCGTCGTGCTCAGCGAGGAGCAGCGTCGGCGGCAGCGGCGGCGGTCGGTGGCGCTCGCGCTCGTGCTCGCCGCGATCGTCGTCCTGTTCTACGCGGTCACCATCGTGAAGCTCGGGCCGCAGGTGATGAATAGGCCGCTATGAGCCACATGAAGCCGGATGCGCGGAAGGACATGGACGCGGCGGAGCTGGCCGAGCTCCGTCGCCGCCACCTGCGCGTCGGGCTCGCCTGCGGCGCCTTCGTCGCCGGCATGGTCGGCATGTCCTACGCGGCGGTGCCGTTCTATGACTGGTTCTGCCGCACCACCGGTTTCGACGGTACGCCGCTGATCGCGCGCGTCGCGCCCAAGCATTCGATCGAGCGCAAGATCACTGTTCGCTTCGACGCCAACGTGGCGCCGGGGCTGCCGTGGAACTTCGCGGCCATGCAGCGCGATGTGGAACTCAAGGTCGGCGAGACACTGCTGGTGCATTACGCCGCGCAAAATACCGCCGCGCAGGAGACAATCGGCACCGCCACCTACAACGTATCGCCGCCGGTGGCGGCGGCTTATTTCAACAAGCTCGAGTGCTTCTGCTTCACCGAGCAACGGCTCAAGCCCGGCGAGCGAGCCGAATTTCCGGTTGCTTTCTTCATCGACCCGGCCATCGACAGCGACAAGGAGCTGGCCGGAATTCGGGAGATCACGCTCTCCTATACGTTCTTCCCGGCGCGACGCCGGCCGGAGCCGGTGGCGGCGATGGGCGCCGCCGAGCTGCGCTGAACGGCGGGCTTGCGGCACGGCCGCGAAGATGCTGAGAGGATGATCGAGGCGACGGAGCAGGGGAATGGCCGAGGCACACGTCAAGCAGCACGACTACCATCTCGTCGATCCGAGTCCGTGGCCGATCATCGGCGCCGCCTCCGCGCTCGCCATCACCATGGGCGGCGTGTTCTGGATGCGCGGCGGCACCTCGCTGATCGCCATCGCCGGCATCCTCGGCATGATCTACACGATGATCGCCTGGTGGCGCGACGTCATCAACGAGGCGGAATATCAGGGCCACCACACCAAGGTGGTGCAGCTGCATCTGCGCTACGGGATGATCCTGTTCATCGCCTCGGAGGTGATGTTCTTCGTCGCCTGGTTCTGGGCCTATTTCGACGTGGCGCTCACCGCCGGCGTAAAGGACCAGTTCGAGCGCTTTCAGCTGCTCGGCGGGCACTGGCCGCCGGTGGCGACCGCGGACGCGCGGTTCAAGGGCACGTTCGATCCCTGGCACCTGCCGTTGCTCAACACGCTGATCCTGCTCACCTCCGGCACCACGGTGACGTGGGCGCACCACGCGCTCCTGCACAACGACCGCAAGGGGCTGATCCAGGGGCTCTGGTGCACGGTCATCCTCGGCGCCACCTTCACCGGCGTGCAGGCCTACGAGTATTCGCACGCCGCCTTCAGCTATGCCGGCCACATCTACGGCTCGACCTTCTTCATGGCGACCGGCTTTCACGGCGCGCACGTCATCATCGGCACGATCTTCCTCTCGGTCTGCCTGCTGCGCGCCTATCTCGGGCATTTCAAGCCGGATCAGCATTTCGGCCTCGAGGCCGCGGCCTGGTACTGGCACTTCGTCGACGTGGTGTGGCTGTTCCTGTTCACCTTCATCTATGTGTGGGGCGCGGGAAGCTACGCAGCCGTCGCGCACTGAAGGCCGTAGAGATCAATCGTCATTGCCGGGCTTGACCCGGCAATCCATACGGGCGCGCAGTACGCGGCAAGACCGCATGGATGCCCGGGTCAAGCCCGGGCATGACGAACCAGGCATGAACGCGAAGGCCTCGATTTCTCCCTACGTCGCCGGGTTGCGCTGCCGCTGCCCGCGCTGCGGCGAGGGGCGGATGTTCCGCGGATTCCTCACGCTCACGCCGCGCTGCGAGCGCTGCGGTCTCGATTACGGCTTCGCCGATTCCGGCGACGGGCCGGCGGTGTTCGTGATGCTGATCGCGGGCGGCATCGTGGTGTTCGCGGCGCTGATCGTGGAGGCGACGTGGCGGCCGCCGTATTGGCTGCATGCCCTGCTGTGGCTGCCGCTGCTGCTGACCCTGTCGCTCGGCCTGTTGCGCCCGTTCAAGGGCCTCTTGATCGCGCTGCAATATCACCACCAGGCCGAGCCGGGCCGGCTCGACCGGGGCGGGCGGTGAGCGCCGCGCGCGTTCGCGTGCGCGGGCTCATCCTGCCGGGGATCTTGGCTGCGGTCGGAATCGCGGTGCTCGCGGGTCTCGGGTTGTGGCAGCTCGAGCGGCGCATCTGGAAGGAAGAGCTGATCCTGCGGGTCGAGGCGCGCACGCGCGCGCCGGCGGCGCCGGTTCCGCTCGAAACCGACTGGCCGAACATCGGCGCCGCGCGCGACGAATATCGCCGCGTGACGTTGCGCGGCCGGTTCCGCCACCGCAACGAGGCGCTGGTCTATACGGTGCTCTCCGAGCCCAAGGGGCGATTCTCCGGCCAGGGCTATTGGGTGCTCACACCGCTTGAAACTGAGAGCGGCGCGATCGTCATCGTCAATCGCGGGTTCGTGCCGATGGATCGCAAGGACGTGGCGAGCAGGCGCGAGGGGCAGGTCGAGGGGCCGGCCAGCGTCACCGGGCTCCTACGCATGCCGGAAGAAGGCAACTGGTTCACGCCGGCGAACGATCCGGCGCGCGCAGCCTGGTACCGGCGCGACCCCCAGGAGATCGCGAAGGCGTATCAGCTCTTGCGCGTCTCGCCGTTCCTGATCGACGCCGATGCGACGCCGAACCCGGGCGGGCTGCCGCAGGGCGGCGAGACGCGGCTCGAATTCCCGAACAACCATCTCGGCTACGCGCTCACCTGGTTCGGGCTCGCGGCGGCGCTCGCCGGCGTGTTCGGCGTGTTCGCCTGGCAGCGCATGGGCGGCGAGCGCTGAGCTTGCCTCGGAGGACTCCGGCCCCTAGTTTGCCGCGGCTCGAGGCAAGCATGCGCTACATCTCCACCCGCGGCGAGGCGCCGCCCGTCAGCTTCACCGACGCGCTGCTGATCGGGCTCGCGCGCGACGGCGGACTCTACGTGCCGGAAACCTGGCCCACGCTGGCGCGCGAGGAGATCGCGGCGTTCGCGGGCAAGCCCTACGCCGACGTCGCATTCGCGGTGATCCAGCCGTTCGTCGGCGGCAGCATCGCCGACGCCGCGCTCAAGAGCATGATCCGCGAGGCCTATGCCGGCTTCGACCATCCCGCGGTCGCGCCGCTGCATGAGCTTGCGCCGAACGAATGGATGCTCGAGCTGTTCCACGGCCCGACGCTCGCGTTCAAGGACATCGCCATGCAGTTGGTGGCGCGGATGATGGACCGCGTGCTTAGCGAACGCGGCGCGCGCGCGACCATCGTCGCCGCCACCTCGGGCGACACCGGCGGCGCCGCGGTCGAGGCGTTCCGCGGGCGTGAGCGGGCCGATCTAGTCGTCTTGTTTCCGCACGGCCGCGTGTCCGAGGTGCAGCGGCGGATGATGACGACCGCGCCGGAGCCGAACGTGCACGCGGTCGCGGTCGAGGGCAGCTTCGACGACTGCCAGGCGATCGTGAAGTCGCTGTTCAACGACCATGCGTTCGCCGACCGCCTCAAGCTCTCGGGCGTGAACTCGATCAACTGGGCGCGGATCGCGGCGCAGACGGTCTATTACTTCGCCGCCGCCGCGGCGCTCGCCGCGCCGCCCACGGGCGTGAGCTTCGTGGTACCGACCGGAAATTTCGGCGACATCTTCGCAGGCTACGTCGCCAAGCGCATGGGGCTCGCCGTCGACCGGCTGGTGATCGCGACCAACGTGAACGATATCCTGGTGCGCATGCTCGCGACCGGCCGCTACGAGCCACGCGCGGTGATCCCCACCGCCTCGCCGGCGATGGACATCCAGATCTCTTCCAACTTCGAGCGCCTGCTGTTCGAGGCCTATGGCGGCGAGGCCGCGGCGGCGCGCGCGCTCCTGCGCGCGCTCGCCGACGAGCGGCACTTCAGCTTGAGCGCGGCCGCGCTCGGCCGCATCCGCGCGGATTTCGACGCCGATCGCGCCGACGAGGCGGAGACACTCGCCACCATCCGCGAGGTGCACCGGGCGAGCGGCTATCTCTTGGACCCGCACGGCGCGGTCGGGGTCGCGGTGGCCCGCAAGCGCGGGCGCGCGCGCACGCCCACGATCGTTCTCGGCACCGCGCATCCGGCGAAGTTTCCGGAAGCCGTGCAGGCCGCGACCGGTTTGCGCCCGCAATTGCCGGCGCGGCTCGCCGATCTCCCGACCCGGCGCGAGCGGGTGACCGTGCTGCCCGCGGATCGCGACCGGATCGCGCGCTTCATCGCCGAGTGCAGCCGCGCGGCGGTCGCGGGTGCCGGGGCATGAGCGCGCGCCTGAGCAAGCTCGAGAGCGGCATCATTGTCGTCACCGACGACATGCCGCATCTCAAGACCGCGGCGCTCGGCATCTGGGTCGGTGCCGGCTCGCGCTTCGAAGAGCCCGAGGAACACGGCATCTCGCACCTCCTGGAGCACATGGCGTTCAAGGGCACCAAGCGCAGGAGCGCGCGCGACATCGCCGAGCAGATCGAGGCGGTGGGCGGCGAGCTCAATGCCGGGACCGGCGTCGAGGCCACCGCCTATTACGCGCGCGTGCTGGGCGCCGACGTGACGCTCGCGTTCGACATCCTGGCCGACATCCTGACCGAGCCCGCGTTCGACCCCGAGGAGCTCGCGCGCGAGCAGAACGTGATCGTGCAGGAAATCGGCGCCGCTCTCGACACCCCCGACGACCTCGTGTTCGAGCTGTTCCAGGCACGCGCGTTCCCGGCCCAGCCGATCGGCCGCTCGATCCTCGGCACGCCGGAAAGCGTGCGGGCGGCGACGCCGGCGCGAATCCGCGCCTATCTCGGCCGGCAATATCGGACCGGCCGCACCGTGGTCGGCGCCGCCGGCGCGATCGATCACGACGCGGTGGTGCGCGAGATCGAGGGACGGCTGGCCAACATCCCGCGCGCCGCGGTGGCGCCGCCGCTGCCCGCGCGCTATGCCGGCGGCGTCGAGCTTGGGCCGCGCGCCCTCGAGCAGGCGCATCTCGTGCTCGGGCTCGAGGGCCGCTCCTATCACGCGCCCGAGATCTACGCGCTGCAGGTGTTCGTGAATCTCCTGGGCGGCGGCATGTCGTCGCGCCTGTTCCAGGAGGCGCGCGAGAAGCGCGGGCTCTGCTACTCGATCATGGCCTTTCACACGCCCTATACCGACACCGGGCTGTTCGCGGTCTATGCCGGCACCGATTCCGGCGACAGCGGCGAGCTGATGCGGGTGGTGGTCGACCAGCTTGCGGGCGCGGCGGCGGCGGCCGACGAGGCCGAGGTCGCGCGCGCCCGCGCGCAACTGAAGGTGGGATTGCTCACCGCGCTCGAGAGCCCGCAGGCGCGCGCCGAGCAGCTGGCGCGCCAGATCCTCGCCTTCGGCCGGGTGATTCCGCTCGAGGAGATCGTGGCGAAGATCGACGCGGTGGGCGTGGCCGAGGCCCGCGCCGCGGGCCAAGCGCTGGTCGCCGGCGGCCGGCCGACGCTGGCCGGGCTCGGACCCGGCGCCGGCCTTGAATCCGCGGCGCGCATCGTCGAAAGTCTCGAGCGCCGGGCGGCCTGAGCGCCCGCGGGTTGCAATCCTGCTGCCATGGCGTTGTTCCGGTCGGTGGTGTGGTCCGAGACGCTGCCCGCAATCGAGGGCGCGGGCGTCTGGCTACGCGCGCCGGAGATGTCGGATTACGTCGAATGGGCGCGGCTGCGCGCGGAGAGCCGGGCGTTCCTGGAGCCGTGGGAGCCGCTGTGGCCGGAAGACGACCTCACCCGCGGTGCGTTTCGCCGCCGCATCCGCCGCTACGTGCGCGAAATGCGCGACGACCTCGGCTACCCGTTCCTCTTCTTCCGCGCGCGCGACCGCGCGCTCTTGGGCGGGGTCACGCTCACCAATATCCGGCGCGGCGTCGCGCAGAGCGCGAGCCTCGGCTACTGGATCGGGGCGCCGTACGCACGGCAGGGTCATATGACCGCGGCGGTGGCCGCGCTATTGCCGTTCGCGCACGGGGTGCTGCGGCTGAGGCGGGTCGAGGCCGCGTGCCTGCCGCACAACGCCGCTTCGGTTCGGCTGTTGGAGAAGCTCGGCTTCGCGCGCGAGGGGTTTGCGCGCGAATATCTCTGCATCGCCGGCAAGTGGCAGGACCACGTGCTCTACGCCCATATCGCCGGCGTGCCGGGCGGCGCCGGTCAATAGGCGCAGACGCAGTCTTCCTTGGCGGCCGTGGCGATGGCGGCGAGCACGCCGCTGATCTTGTCGCCGAGCCGATCGATGCGCTTGACCGCCTCGGCGAGCACGGCCGCGGTCTCCGACGTCGAAAGCGCCTCGAGCTCCGCGGGATCGAGCTTGCGGTCCGATTCGAGCGCGGCGCGCGCGGCGGCGAGCTGCGCGAGCGGCGGCTTGCCGTCGTCGAGCTTGAGGCGCGCCTTCTCGATCGCGCGGCCGACGACGCGGACAAGATCGTCGTTTGCCTCCGCGCCGGTCGCCTTGCGGGCGAGGTCGAGCGCGCTCGCGGCCGCGGCGCGCACCGTCTCGATCCGGCGCGTTCCGGGGGCGATCAAGTCGCGATAGCGCGCAACGACTTGAGCGGCGCCCGAGCAGAGCGCCGGATTCTGCGTCTGGCTCGTATAGGCGGTGAGGTCCGAGGCCCAGCGCACGAAATTGAAGCGCAAAGGATCGCGCCCGAATTCGCCGTCGGCGCCGCCTTGGGCGAGAAAATAGGCGGCGAGCCGCTCGGCATTGGCAAGCGCGCCGGTCTTGCCGCCGAGCGCGGCAAAGGCGCGCGCGCGCGGCCAGGTGGGATCTACTTTCCGGATCGCGTCGGCCTCGTTCTTGGCGTCCTGGATCAAGCCGGTGCGGATGCCGTTGAAACGCGCGTGATAGGCGGCGGCGCAGTCGGCGGCCTTGAGCACGGCCTCGGTGTTCACGACCTCGCCGCCATCGGAGCGCACTTCGACCACGACGCGCAACGTGGCGCCGGGCAACGGCGCGGCGCGCTCGATCCGCACCGTGAATCGCCGCTCGAGCGTCGCGCCGGCGGCCAGACGCGGAAGCTCCGCGACCAGCGTCTCGCCTTCGAGGCGCCAGCCCGATCCGGCATCGAGCTTGATACCTTCCACGCGGGCGACGAGCACGACGCGCGCGAGCGGGACGGGGCCGCTGTTGCGGACCTGTGCCGCGATCTGCACCTGCGCGCCGGGCGGGAGCGGTTTTCCATCTCTGGCGGCGCCGAGCGGGGAGATCGTCACCACGAGGTTCGGAGTCGACACGACCGCCGCCGGCGGTGCGAGCTCATCGCTGAGCGGCGGCGGGTAAGGCGGCGGCTCCTCCTCGGCGCGGGTGCTCGCGGCAAACAGGCCGGCGAGCGCCAGCAGGCCGGCGGCCGCCAGGGCCCGGATCAAAGCATAGTCGCGGCGCGGGGATGGCATGGCGCGGGCAGGGAACGGCTCGGACAAGGCGGAAATCGCGAATTGCGCGGCACCATGAAACGGCGCGCGCCATTCGGCAAGACCCGCAGGAGCCGGAATTCAGCGCGGCGGGGCGGCGGGCGAAGGCGTCGCCGGCTCGGCCGGCGGGGGGGCTTCGGGTTGGCGGCCGGTGATCGATTCGATCACCGAGCGCACCGTGCCGCGGGGGATCTTGCCGCGCGCGGCATCGAGCAGCGGCGCCGCGGCGCCGGAATACTGGATCAGCGCCTCTACATCAGGGAGCAGGTACGGGTTGTCCCAAGGGCCCCGCAGCAGAAACGGCAGCTCCAAGCCGCGCGTGGCGGCATTGACGGCGGCAGGCCGCACCAGGCTCGCGGTTCCGCGCAATTCGAAATCGCGCCGCGTCAGCGAAGTCGCGCCGGTGAGGGTCACGCGCACGAGCGGGCTCTCGATGCGGACATCATCGAGGGTGGCGGTGCCGCCGCCGATCCGCATGGTAACCGCGAAGCGGTCGAACGGCGTGCGTCCGCCGCGCAAGTCGGCGAATCCCGACAGCGGCTTGCGCTCGAGCCGCCGCAAGACC
>JAHFPN010000045.1 GCA_023269635.1 Hyphomicrobiales bacterium
GCACGAAATCGAGCACCTGCTTCTTGGTCTCGAACGCGCCGAGCAGCATGATCACCACGAGCGGCGCCGCGACCAGGGCGAACTCGAGGCGCGTGATGCGCGCGATCCACGGGCTCACCGCGAAGCAGAGCGCGGCCCCGGCAACGGCGGCGATCGCGCTCGACCAGACGATCAGGAACATGACGTCGAGATTCATCTGCACGAAGCGCGGGCCCGGGTAATAGCCGTAGACGAAGAGCGCGCCCAAGAAGACCGCGGCCGCGGGTCCGCCGGGCACGCCGAACAACAAGGTCGGCACGAGATCGGTGGTGATGGTGGCGTTGTTGGCGCCCTCGGCGGCGAGCATGCTGCGCGCGTCGCCCTTGCCGACCATGGAACGGTCCTTTGAGCTGGAGACCGCTTGGGCGTAGGCGATCCAGGTCGAAGCGGAGGCACCGATCGCCGGGATAATGCCGACGATCACGCCGATGAACGTGCCCATGATCACCGCCCACCAGTGACGCGCGACGTCGCGGGCGCCGTCGAGCCAGCCGGTGAGCTTGAAGCGCGTCTGGGCGATGGCGCCGCCTTCGCCGAGCATCACCATCGCCTCGGCCACGCCGAACACCCCGAGCGCCAGGATGGTGAGCGCGGGCCCGTCGAGGAGATAGGCGAAGCCGAAGGTGAAGCGCAGCTCCGGCGCAGCCGGCGCCACGCCGATGGTGCCGAGCAGCAGGCCGAAGGCGCCGGAGAGGATGCCCTTGGCCGGACTGTCGCCGACCAGGCCGCTCGCATAGGCGAGCCCGACGACCGCGAGCATCAGCAGCTCGGCGGAACCGAGCGCCAGCACGAGCGGACCGGCGACCGGAATCGCAAGCGTCAGCACCGCGGCGCCGACCAACCCGCCGATGGTCGAGGCCAGAAACGCGCCGCCGAGCGCGCGGCCGGCCTCGCCGCGGCGCGCCATGGCGAAGCCTTCGATCGCGGTCGGGCCGGAGGACGCCGAGGTCGGCGTGCCGAACAGCACGGCCGCGATGGTGTCGGAAGTGTAGACCACGCCGCAGGCGCCGAGCAGCATGGCGAGCCCCGACAGCGCGTCGAGCTTGAACACGAACGGCAACAGGATCGAGACCGCGCCGATGCCGCCCAAGCCCGGCAGCATGCCGATGATGCCGCCGGCCAAGAGACCGACAAAAAGCATCAGCATGCGGAACGGGTCGAGCAGGGCGATCAGCGCGGTGCCCGCAGCTTCCCACATCACAGGATTCCCCGCGTCCTCATGGTTCGAGACGCGCGGCTGCGCCGCGCTCCTCACCATGAGGACGCTCACTAGCTTCCCTCATCCTGAGGAGCGGCCGTAGGCCGCGTCTCGAAGGATGAGGGAAGTCGCGCGAAAGTCGCGGTGGATCGAACAAAGGGCTCAGAGTTTCACGCCGTACTTCTTGGTCAGGAACTCGCGCAAGTAGGTCGCGACCTCGGGGCTGGCCGCGAGCGCGGCCTTGACCTTGGCTTCGATCGTCTTGCCGTCCTGCAGCTTGTAGCCGCCGGTGACCTGCTGCCCGCGGCTCTGGAAATCGGGATCGGCATTGACCGCGGCCGTGGCAAGCGCGAACGCGTCGATCGCTTCCTGCGGCGTATCGGACGGCATCCAGCCGATCACCCCGAACTCGAAGGTGAGTGCGGCGGCCGCCTGATAGGCGCCCCAGACCGGACCCGAGGGCTCCTTGCCGCGGATCGCTTTGTAGACTTCGTAGACCGAAGGCAGATCGCCGATTACCGGGTCGCGCCCGGTGAAGCGGCCTTGCGCGTCGGAGGAGCCGCCGGTCATCAGCGGCACTGCCTTCTTCGCCTCGACCAGCGCGCGCACCTGGGTCAGGTAGACCGAGGTGAACTGGAAATCGAGGTTGGTTTCGCCGCGCTCGAACGCGAGCCGGATGGGCCCGCGGCCCTGGAAGCCCAGCACGGCCTTCACGTCTAGCCCTAAGAGCTCGAACGCGAGCAACACTGGCAAGTCGCTGCCGGTCGCGGCGATGCCGCCATAGATGAGCGGGACTTTCGGTTTGGCGAGATCAGCCGGCTTTTCGATGCCGGTCGCAGGCGCGGCATAAACCACGGGTCCGATGCCGATCGCGTAGGCGATGCGCTTGTTGCCGAGCTCGTAGGCGACGCCCTGCTGCTTGAACATGTAGGGGAAGGCGCTCGAGGACGTGGTGGAGAGAACGAGCAGACCGTCGTTCTTGCCGATCTTCTCGAACTGATTGGCGCCGAGGATCGATCCGCCGCCGCCGAGATTGGTGACGTTGAAGTTCGGCTTGCCCGGCAGGTGCTTGCCGAGGAACGGCCAGATGAAACGCGTGGTCACGTCGGCCGCCCCGCCCGGCGCAAACGGCACGATGATCTCGAAGGTCTTGCCGGCGTAAAAGTCGGCGGCCGCGGCATAGCGCGTCGGACCCATGACGGCGGCCACGCTGGTGGCCGCGCCGAACGCGAGCAACTCGCGGCGGGTCGGGTGTCGGCTCATCGTTTCCTCCCAAATTCTTGATTTCCTCCCCGGACGGCTGGCCGGGCGGTCGGTGGCGGTGGTATCGCAGGCTAGGGTAACCTCGGTCCGCGACCGTTCGCCACCCCGAATGCTGGCGCAACGGGCGCGGCCCAGTCCGGTCGGATCGAGCATAAAGGTCGGAAGCAACAAGTAAAACTCGCCGGGTAGCTTCGAGTAGGGGATGCAAGCAGAAACCGCAGCGACGTCTCGCGCAGGGCCGGCCGCGCCTCTGCTCGAGATCGAGAACCTGCATGTCCATTTCGTCACCTCGCGCGGCGTGGTGCGCGCGGTCGAGGGCATCTCCTACACGGTGAACCGCGGCGAGGTGGTGGCGATCGTGGGCGAGTCCGGCTGCGGCAAGTCGGTCTCGGCGCTCTCGATCATGCGGCTCTTGTCGAAGCCCGCGGGCCGGGTGGCGCGCGGCCGCATCCTGCTGGAGGGGCGCAACCTCCTCGAACTCTCCGACGACGACATGCGCGCGGTGCGCGGCCGCGACATCTCGATGATTTTCCAGGAGCCGATGACCTCGCTGAACCCGGTCTTGCCGATCGGGTTGCAGATCATGGAGCCGCTCCTGATCCATCTGCAGATGGACGATGCGCGGGCGCGAACGCGTGCGCTCGAACTCTTGCAGCAGGTCGGCATCACCGACGGCGAGCGGCGGCTCGCGCAATACCCGCATCAGCTTTCCGGCGGCATGCGCCAGCGGGTGATGATCGCGATCGGGCTGGCGTGCAATCCGAAGCTCATCATCGCCGACGAGCCGACCACCGCGCTCGACGTGACCATCCAGGCGCAAATTCTCGAATTGATGAAGGACCTGTCGCAACGGCTCGGCATCGCGCTCGTCATCATCACCCACAATCTCGGGATCGTGGCGCGCTACGCCGATCGCGTGAACGTCATGTACGCGGCCAAGATCATCGAGCAGGGCACCGCCGATGAGATTTTCGGAAAACCCGCGCATCCCTACACGATCGGTTTGATGCGCTCGGTGCCGCGACTCGACCTGCCGCGCACCAAACGGCTCGAAACGATCGAGGGCCTACCGCCCGATCTGCGCGATCCGCCGGCCGGCTGCCGGTTCGCGCCGCGTTGCCCGTTCCGCATCGAGCGCTGCGCGGAACCGGTCCCGTTCCTGGAGATCGGGCCGGGGCATCGCACCGCCTGCCACCGCGCCGACGAAGTGGCCGCGGGCAAGCTCGTGGCGCTTGCCGCGCCGCCGGCGCCCGTAGCGGCCGCGAAGACCGCGACGGCGAAGTCGATCCTCGAAGTCGAGGGTCTGAAGAAGTATTTCGAGGTGCAGATCGCCGGGCAGTCAGCGTTCGTGCGCGAGCGCGCCACCGTCAAGGCCGTGGACGACGTGAGCTTCACGATCGCTGCGGGCGAGACGCTGGGTCTGGTCGGCGAATCCGGCTGCGGCAAGACCACCGTGGGCCGCGCCATCCTCAAGCTCGACGATCCGACCGCGGGCGCGATCCGCTTCGCCGGTATCGAGATCACGCACGCGAGCCCCGCCGTCATGCGCGAGCTGCGCCGGAAGATCCAGGTGATCTTCCAGGATCCCTATTCGTCGTTGAACCCGCGCATGACCGTCGGCGAGATCGTGGGCGAGCCGCTCGGGGTCTATAAGCTCGCGCGGGGCGCGGCCGCGCAGCGCGAGCGGGTCGTACAGCTATTGGAGCAGGTCGGCCTATTTCCCTACATGGCTGAGCGCTATCCGCACGAGCTCTCCGGCGGCCAGCGCCAGCGCGTGGGGATCGCGCGCGCGCTCGCGCTCGAGCCGAGCTTCATCGTCTGCGACGAGCCGGTGTCGGCACTCGATGTGTCGATCCAGGGCCAGATCATCAATCTGCTCGAGGACCTGCAGGCGCGGCTCGGGCTCACCTATCTGTTCATCGCCCACGATCTTGCCGTGGTGCGGCATATCTCGGACCGCGTCGCGGTGATGTATCTCGGGCGCATCATGGAGATCACCGACCGCGACGAGCTCTATGCCAATCCGGCGCATCCCTATTCGCGGGCGCTCCTGGACGCGGCCCCGGTGCCCGATCCGCGAGTCGAGCGCGGACGCATGCCCCGCGCACTCAAAGGTGAACTACCGTCGCCCTTGACCCCGCCCACCGGCTGCGTGTTCCATACCCGTTGTCCGATCGCCGGCGACATATGCCGGCAGCAAGTTCCGGAGGTGCGAGAGCTTAAAGCCGGCCATATCGTGGCTTGCCACAAGGCGTGAACGCCATTCGCGCCCCCGCGGCCGGAATCCGAAAAGACCACAGGGGGAGGAGAGCAATGTTGAAATTCTTTCTGAGCCTCGTCGGCGCGGTCGCGTTCGTCGCCGCCGGCACCGGGCCGGGCGCCGAGGCACAGCAGCCGAAGCGCGGAGGCCAATTCAACTTCGCCATCAGCGCCGAGACGCCGCATTACGACTGCCACGGCAGCGACACCTACGCGACGCTGCATTTCTCCGCGCCGTTCTATTCGACGCTGCTGCGCTACAACCTTTCGAAATTCCCTGAGGTCGAAGGCGATCTGGCCAAGTCCTGGGCGGTGGCGCCGGACCAGATGGCGTACACGTTCAAGCTCCACGAAGGCGTCAGGTTTCATGACGGCACGACGCTTACATCGGCGGACATAAAGGCGACCTACGACCGGCTGCGCAACCCGCCGCAGGGCGTGGTGTCGAACCGCAAGGCAACCTTCGCCGACATCGACACGATCGAGACGCCCGATGCCAACACCGTCATCTTCAAGATGAAGGCGGTGAACTCGTCGATGATGGATCATTTCGCGAGCCCGTGGAATTGCGTCTATGCGGCCAAGGATCTCGCCACCGACCCGAACTGGCCGAAGACCCACATCAACGGCACCGGCCCATTCACCTTCGTCGAGCACGTGAAGGGCAGCTACGTCGCCGGCAAGCGGAACGAGAATTATTTCAAGAAGGGCCTGCCCTATCTCGATTCCTACCGGGGCATCTTCACGCTGCAGGCGGCTGCGATGCTGAACGCCATGCAAGGCGGGCAGGTGCTCGCCGAATTCCGCGGCGTTTCGCCGGCGGAACGCGACCGCATGGTCGCGGCCATGGGCGACCAGCTCCGGGTCGAGGAATCGAGCTGGACGCTGAATCTGATTGTCGCCTTCAACGTCGAGAAGAAGCCGTTCGACGACGTGCGCGTGCGCAGGGCGCTGCTCATGGCGATCGATCGCTGGGGCGGCAGCGTCGGCCTCTCGCGCATTTCCACCTTGCGGTCGGTCGGCGGCATCATCCGGCCCGGCTCGCCGTTCGCGACCCCGGAGGCGGAACTTGTAAAGCTTCCCGGCTTCTCGAAGGACATCGCCAAGTCTCGCGCCGAGGCGAAGCGACTATTGGCCGAAGCGGGCGTGCCGAACCTGAAGTTCGTGCTCTGGAACCGAAACCTTGCCATGCCCTATACGCCGGCCGGCATCTTTCTGGTCGACCAGTGGCGACGGATCGGGGTCGAGGTCGAACATGTTCAGTCCGACACCGCGCCTTATCTGGCGGCGTTGAGGGCCGGCAACTACGTCGTATCCATCGACTTCTCCAATCTGTTCAACGACGATCCCACGCTCTCGCTCACCAAGTACCTGTCCACCACGAAGAACCCGCTCAACCTGTCGCGAGCGAACGACGCCGAGATCGACAAGCTCTACGAGCAGCAGCTGCGCGAGGGCGATGTGGAGAAGCGCAAGGCGCTGATCCGCGCGCTGGAAAAGCGGCTGTTCGATCAGGCCTATCAGCAGCCGCTGTTGTGGTGGCACCGTATCGTGCTGACCCACAAGACGGTGATGGGCTGGAAAATGTCGCCGAGCCACAATCTCGGCGCCGACCTCGCCGAGGTCTGGCTGAACCAGTAAGCATCCACTTCGCGGTCCGGCTTTCTCGCCGGGCCGCGGAGAGGCTTCAACATGCTCCGTTACACGATCAGTCGAATTCTCTTCATGATCCCGACGCTGATCGGCGTCGCGGTGCTCGTGTTCTTCATGCTGCGCATCGTGCCGGGCGACGTGGTGGAGGTGAAGCTGCGCGGCGACGGCGGCAACGTCACGCAAGAAATGGTTGAAATGGAACGCAAGCGGCTCGGCCTCGACAAGCCGTTGCTCTATCAGTTTGGCGACTGGATGGTCGGGCTCGCCAAGTTTGATCTCGGCAAGTCGATGTGGACCGACCGGCCGGTGATCGAGGAGATCTTGATCCGGCTCGAATTGTCGCTCGAGGTGGCGATTCTGGCGACCATATTCGCCACGCTGCTATCGGTTCCACTGGGGACGATGGCGGCGCTGTTCCGTGATACCTGGATCGATTACCTCGTCCGCATCGTGACCATCGGCGGATTGTCGATTCCATCGTTCTGGTTTGGCATGCTCATCATCATGAGTTTACTTTTTTTCAATTGGCTGCCGCCGATCACCTTCACCCCGATCTACGTGGATCCGGTGGCCAATCTCACCCAGCTCATCTGGCCGGCGATGGCGGTCGGCTACCGCTACTGCGCCGTGACCGCGCGCATGATCCGCTCCTCGCTCTTGGAAGTGATGAACGAGGACTACATCCGCACCGCGCGCGCCAAGGGCGTGTTCGAGAAGCTCGTCGTTTCGCGCCACGCCCTGCGCAATGCGCTGCTTCCGGCCATCACCGTGATGGGCCTGGAGTTCGCGTTCCTGATCGGTGGCCTCGTCGTCACCGAGCAGGTGTTCAATCTCAACGGCATCGGCCAGCTTTTCGTGCAGAGCGTGGCGCGTAACGACTTCATGCTCATTCAGGGCATGGTCATGATGATCGCGGCCTTCTACGTCTTCATCAATCTCGTGGTCGACCTGCTCTACGGCGTGTTCGACCCGCGCATCCGGTACGGCTGAGCCATGGCCGACGTAGCCAGCGCCCTCCCGGTCAGCGTGCCGCTCGCGCGCAGGCGCGGAGCGCTGCTCGAGTTCTCCCGCCAGCAGCCGCTCGGCGCCGTCAGTTTCGTCGTCATCTTCGTGATGATGTTCGCGGGGCTGCTTCCCCAGTTTGTCGCTCCCTATGATCCGCTCGACATCGACTTCGCGCAGATTCTCGGAGCGCCGTCCTGGGAGCACTGGTTCGGCACCGACGCCTTCGGCCGCGACATCTTCTCCCGCATCATATGGGGCTCGCGCACCGCGTTGGTGATCGGCTTCGCCTCTTCGTTCATCGGCTCGGCCATCGGCGCGGTGCTCGGCATCGCGTCGGCCTATTTCGGCGGCCGGATCGACACCTGGATCCAACGCTTCGTCGATGTGCTGCTGGCGTTTCCGATCATCGTGCTGGCGCTGGTGGTGGTGGCGGCGCTGCGCAAGACGGTCGTCTATGGCGTGGATGTGAACCTCATCATCGCCATCGCCATTCCGATCGTGCCGCGGGTCGCCCGCGTCGTGCGGGCGGCGGCACTCACAGTCAACGTGATGCCCTATATCGACGCCGCCCGCGCCGCCGGCTACTCGGACCAGCGCATCATCTTCCGCCACATGGCGCCGAACGTAGTTGCGCCTTTTCTGATCATGTTCACGGCGTTCATCGCGCAGGCGATCCTGCTCGAGGCCTCGCTCTCGTTCCTCGGCCTTGGCGTCACCGAGCCGACGGCTGCCTGGGGGCTGATGCTTTCGGGCAATGCGGCGGACTTCTATCGCGAGGCGCCGTGGATGGTCATCTTCCCGGGGGTCGCCATCAGCCTCGCGGTGTTCGCGTTCAACCTGTACGGCGACAGTTTGCGCGACTATCTCGATCCGCGCTTCAAGGTCTGAAGGCATGCCTGGTCCGCTGGCCGGTCTGCGCGTGCTCGAACTCGCCCGCATCCTGGCCGGACCGTGGGCGGGCCAGGTGCTCGCCGATCTCGGCGCCGACGTGATCAAGGTCGAGCGCAAGGGCGCGGGCGACGACACCCGCGGCTGGGGCCCGCCCTTCATCGAGGCCGCCCAAGGCGGCAAGCTCGACGCCGCCTATTTCCACGCCGCCAACCGCGGCAAGCGCTCGATCGAGGTCGATTTCGAGAGCGCGGACGGCCGCCGCATCGTGAAGAAGCTCGCGGCGCGGTCCGACGTGCTGATCGAGAATTTCAAGGTCGGGGGTTTGAAGAAATTCGGTCTCGATTATGCAAGCCTGTCCAAGGAGAATCCGCGGCTGATCTATTGCTCGGTCACCGGCTTCGGCCAGGACGGGCCCTATGCGCCGCGCGCCGGCTACGACCTGATGGTGCAGGGCATGGGCGGGATGATGGCGCTCACCGGCGCGCCCGGCGGCGAGCCGATGCGTGCCGGTGTTCCGGTCGCCGACATTTTCGCCGGCCTCTACGCGGTGATCGGAATTCTCGCGGCGCTGCGGGAGCGCGAGCAGAGCGGGCGCGGTTGCCACGTCGATGCGGCGCTGCTCGACGCCCAGGTCGGGGTGCTCGCCAATCAGGCGCTCAACTTTCTCGTTTCCGGCGTCGAGCCCGGGCGCATCGGCAACGCGCACCCCAATATCGTGCCCTACCAGGTGTTCCCGGTCGCCGACGGCCACGTCATCGTCGCGGTCGGCAACGATGCGCAGTTCGTGAAATTCTGCGGCGTGCTGGGCGAGCCCAAGCTCGCGCAGGAGCCTGAGTACCGCACCAATTTCGACCGGGTGACGAACCGTGAGCCGCTGGTGGCGCGGCTCGCCAAGTTGACCGCGCGCTTTTCGAGCGACGATTTGCTGAAGCGGCTCGAGGCGGTGCAGGTGCCGGCCGGTCCGATCCACTCGCTCGAGCAGGTGTTCGCCGACCCGCACGTGGTCCATCGCGGCATGCGCATCGATCTGCCGAACCCGGCGGCCAAGGGCGGCAAGACCCCGGGCGTGCGCACGCCGCTCACGCTCGGCGGCGCGCGCATGGCGGCGCCGAGACCGGCGCCGCGGCTGGGCGAGCACACCGAGGAAATCCTGCGCGAGATCGGCGAGGCGCCCCCTGCCTTTCCCTCCCCCGCAAGCGGGGGAGGGTAGGGAGGGGGCTACGCTTTAGACCTCATCCATTCGCTGACGATCGCCTCGAGCGCGGAAAGCCCGTCGGTCAGCGCGGCGGGGCCGGGCTGCAGGATCAAGGGCGACTTGATCTCGCGCACGAAGCCGGCGCGCACCGCCGGCAGGCGCTCGAATCCGGGCCGGGCCGAGAACCGCTCGGGGCGAAACTTCTTGCCGCACCAGGAGCCGATGACGATCTCGGGCGCGGCGGCAAGCACCGCTTCCGGCGTCACGATGCGCGCCTTGGCCGAGGGCTCGCGGGCAAGCTGCGGGAACACGTCGATGCCGCCGGCCGCCTGCACGAGCTCGGAGACCCAGCCGATGCCGGAAATCATCGGCTGGTCCCATTCCTCGAAATAGACGCGGGGGCGCACCGGCAGCCGGCCCGCGCGCGTTGCGGCGGCCTCGACCCGGCCGCGCAGATCGGCGGCGAGACCTGCCGCTTTTTCGGGCACGCCGATCAGGGCGCCGAGCGTCTCGATCATGGCATAGATGCCGGCGAGGTCGCGCTGGTTGAAGGCGTGCACCTCGATGCCGCGGCGCACCAGCTCGGCCACGATCTCCGACTGTAGATCGGAGAAGGCGAGCACGAGGTCGGGCTCGAGCGCGAGGATGTTCGCGAAGTCGGCGGAGATGAAGGCGGAAACGCGCGGCTTTTCCCGCCGTACCCGCGGCGGGCGCACGGCGTAGCCGCTGACCGCCACGATGCGCGCGTCCTCGCCGAGGAGATAGAGCGTCTCCACGGTCTCCTCGGTGAGGCAGACGATCCGGCTCGGCGGGAAGGCGCGCATGGATCGATCCAAAGCGCATTCCTCGCGCTTCTGCCTGCGCGTCACAAGGGGCGGCTGCGGCCGCCGGGACCGGTTAGCGGGCGCGCCCGGACCCGGCAGAAAAACGCCGGCAATCCTGCTAGGCTTCGCCGCCCGCCGGACGATTCGGCGAAAGAAGGGTCGGAGGCGATGATGAACCTGATCGAACGCGTGAAGAACATCATTCTCACGCCGCAGAGCGAATGGCCGGTGATCGAGCGCGAGCCCGGCGACGTCACCTACTTGTTCACGAATTACGTGGCGATCCTGGCCGCCATTCCCGCGGTCTGCGGCTTCATCGGCATGTCGGTGATCGGGATTTCGCTCGGGGGCCTCGGCACGGTGCGGGTGCCGCTGTTGTCCGGGCTGGTGGGCGCGATCGTCGGATACCTCTTGACCTTCGCCATGGTCTATATCGTGGCGTTGCTCACCGACGTGCTGGCGCCGACCTTCAACGGCCAGCGCAACTTCGAGAACGCGCTCAAGGTCACGGTCTATTCCTACACCCCCGCCTGGCTGGTCGGCGTGTTCCTGCTGATCCCGGCGCTCGGGTTCCTGAGCATCCTCGGGCTCTACGGCCTCTATCTGTTGTGGACCGGCATCCACCCGATGATGAAGGCGCCGCAGGAAAAATCGCTGGTCTATACGATCGCGATCGTGGTGTGCGCGATCGTGATCGGCCTGGTGGTGGGCGTGATCCAGGCCGCGCTCATGCCGCTGCCGCGGGCGTGAGCCGGAGCCTCGCGAGCCGCCTCGCACGCTAGAAACGGCGTGGCCCGCCGCGTCTGTTGATGGCGGCCGTCGGCGCGCTCGTGCTCGCGCTGGCGGCGTGGCAGATCGCGCGCGTGCTGAAGCCGGTCTGAGCCTCAAGGGGCGACCAGCACCTTGGTGCAGGTGGCCGGGAGCTCGGAGAGCTTCATCACCCGCTGCGGCCCCACCGGCCGCGGTTTGAGTGCCTCGGGGCGGAACCACCAGGCCAGCTCGATGCCGCAGCCGTCGCCCGGCGGCACCGCGTCCTGCGGCTTGCACTCGGTGCTGCCCGGCGGACAGCCGATGCGGATGTGCATGTGCCAATTGTGCCCGTACCAGGGCCGCACCTTGCGCAGCCACGCCCGGTCGGTGCCGGCGTCGCGGCAGAGCGCTTTCTTGATCGCGGGATTGACCAGCACGCGCTCGACCAGCGGGTCCTCGGCGGCGGCCTTGATGACGCGGACGTGCGCCGGGGTCCACACTTTCGGATCGATGTCGTTCCAGTCCTCGGCGACCGCGTTGATCGCCGACATTTCCTCGCGCTCCGCGGGCGTGAGCGTGCGCGCGGGCATGGGCGTGAGCCAGATATCGGCGTCGAGCCCGATCTGGTGCGAAAGGTGGCCGGTGAGCATGGGCCCGCCGCGCGGCTGGGCGAGGTCGCCGACCAGGATTCCGGCCCAGCCGGCGATCGCCGGCACGCGCGCGGCGAAACGTTCGAGGAACTGCACGAGCCGCGGGTGGCCCCAGTTGCGGTTGCGCGAGAGCCGCATGACCTGCCAGGTCTTGCCGTCCACCGGCAGCGCCACCGCGCCGGACAGGCAGCCGCGGATGTAGGTGCCGATGGCGCGCGCGGCGAGCGGCGCCGCGGTGGCGGCGCGGCCGAACAGCTCCCGGGCGGAAGCGGTCGGGGCCGGGGGCGGCGCCGGCGTTTGCGCGGAAAGCGGCGCGGTCAGCGCGATCAGGCCGAGCGCGGCAGCGAATGTCTTGCGCATGGCTGCAGTCTAGCGCGGCAGCGAGCCGCGGAGAAACGCCTCGGGCAGCACGCGAAACACGCGCAAGTACGCGCCCGGCTCGGCCGGCACGGCCTCGAGATAGTCCGGGATTTCGTCGCGGCCGAGGCGGGCCGAGAGGCCGTCGGGCGCGGCGCGCTCAAAAATGATGTGCTCGGGCGCGCCCGGGCAGATCGCCACGTAATCGACGCCCTTCTCGGCGATGGCGCGGCGGGCGGCGATATCGTCGCCGAGCAGCGCGTCGAAGGCGGCGCGGTTGCCGTCATGATTGCGGTGATAGGGCGCGGCGAACACCGCGTGGCGGGTGGCATAGAGCATGGTCGGGCCGAGGTCGATCAGCGACAGCACGCGGCCGGGCCTCAGGCGCGCGAGCGGCGCCATGTCGGCCGGGCGCCGGCAATCGGCGATGCCGCCTTCATAGAGGTGCGGGCGGCCGGGGTCGGTGGCGGCGAGCGCGGCGCCGATGCCCTGGCCCGCGAGCACGAGCGCGGGGCCGCTGAGCGCCAACAGCGTCGCGAAGAAGCGCACGCGCGATCGGCGGGACTCGCCTAATCCTAAGAGCCGGACCACGCCGACGGCGATGATCGCCTGGGCCAGAAGATTGGCGCTGGCGGCGCCGCGCATCTGCCACAGCGCCACGCCGATGAGCGCGAGAAGGGCGAGGAGCGGCGCGAAATAGAGCGTCCGCTCGGCCGGAGCGGCTGACAGCATCGCGGCGACCCCGAGCAGCAGCGCCGCGAGGGGCGGCGCGTAGATCGGCAGGAGCTCGGCCGGGCTCAGCCTCGCCACCGTGAATACGCTCTGGGCTTCGGATACGTGGTCGAGCCAGAGCGCGGCCATGCGCGGGTCGATGCCGGCATAGGGATCGCCGAGACAGGCGGGAAAGGCCAGGATGAAGATCAGCGCCGCGGAACCGCCGGCGACCACGCCGGCGGAGATCCGCATCACGACGCCTTCGAGCCTCGCGCTCATCGCAGTGAGCAGCGCAAGCGCGCCGCCGGCGAGCGCCGCGGCCGCGACCCACACCAACGACAGCGCGTCGCAGGCGGGCGAGGTCCAGGCCGAGAAGGGAACGGTGGCGACGAACAGCGCCGCGGTGCCGGCGCCGAAGCCGAGGCCGAAGGCGGAGGTCGCGCGCGCGGCGCGCTCGCCTTCCACCGCCCAGCGCAGGCCGATGGCGGCGAGCAGCGCCACCAGCGCCGGAATCATCTCGAGCCCTATGCCTAGCGAAGCCGCGGCGGCGAGTCCGCCGAGCGCGGGAGAGCGGCGCGCGTCGCTGGATGAGGTCGCGCCCCAGGTCGCGATCAGCACGAGCAGAAGCTGGGCGCCGTGATGATCGAGCCCGCCGGGGCGGAAATGTACGATCGAGGGCGCCGACACCGCGACCAGGACCACGGCCGCGAGCGCCGCGGTCTCGCCCGCGAGCCGGCGCGCGATCAGCCCGGCGAACGCGAGCGTCGGCAGGAGCATGAGCAGCGGCCACAGCGCCGCGGCATGGAGCTCGGCGGCGGCGCGGCCGGCGAGCGGCGCCAGCGCCAGCACTACGCCTGCGATCGGCATATCGACGATGCGCGACCAGTGCATGACGACGCCGGCGGGCGGATCGAGCCGGTATTGCGCGAGATCGAACCAGCCTTGGCCGTCGAGCCAGTCCTGCACCTGCACCAGGCGCATGTAGTCGTCCATGGACATGGATTGGAACAGCGCTTGGCCGCCGAGCAGCAAGCTCGCGGCCGCCGTGGCCCAGGCCACGAGCACGAGCGGGAACAGGCGGAGCTTGGCACCCGCGGCCGAATGCACAGGCGCGGAAACGGGAGTGGCGATGGACACGGAAAGCGGCTCCGGAAAACCGCGCGCAGCCTAGGTCGGCCGGATTGAGGGGAGGTGAATTCTTGAGCCGCGGACGGGGCCGCGCGGGCTTAAGCCGCGCGCCCGCGCATCCGCTTGATTGTTATGGTTAATGAAGGGTTAAATCCCGGCCGGGGTAGCGGGCCGGTTCGCTCGTCACCATCGGGACACCCCCGGGTTCAACCCAGGGGCGGTGATGACGAAAAATCAAGATCGAATCCATACACTCCGTCCGGGGGCTTTAAGTGATGTTGCGTTGGTGTATTCGGCTCGCGCTGCTCGCGGGCTTGGTTCTCGCGGCGGCGCCGGCGCGCGCCGATGTGGTGGCGGTGATCGACCTCGCCGCTCAGCGCATGACGGTCAAGGTCGACGGCGTGGTGCTGTACGAGTGGCCGGTCTCCACTGGCCGGCAGGGCTGGCGCACTCCGATCGGCACGTTCCGGCCGCAGAGCATGCACGTGCGGCATTTCTCGTCGCTGTTCCGCGGCGCGCCGATGCCGCACTCGATCTTCTTCCACGGCCATTTCGCGATCCACGGCACCACCGAGATCAAGAACCTCGGCCGCCGCGCCTCGCACGGCTGCGTGCGCCTGCACCCTGACAACGCGCGGGTGTTGTTCGAGCTGATCCAGAAGCAGGGGCCGGCCAATGCGCAGATCGTGGTGACGGGCTGAGGGGCCGCCAAACCGCGCTCCGAGTCGCTTAACGGGCAAGTCCAA
>JAHFPN010000046.1 GCA_023269635.1 Hyphomicrobiales bacterium
CAGGCCGAGCGTCTCGCGCACGTTGTGGTCGGTAATCAGTACGCCGATGCCGCGGCCGGTCAGATGCCGCACGAGCTCCTGAATGTCGCCGACCGCGATCGGGTCGATGCCGGCAAACGGCTCGTCCAAGAGCATGAACGACGGGCGCGTTGCGATCGCGCGCGCGATCTCAACGCGCCGACGCTCGCCGCCGGAGAGCGCGATCGCCGGCGAGCGGCGCACGCGCGCGATGTTGAATTCCTCGAGCAGCGTCTCGAGCTCTTCCGCGCGGCGGCGTCCATCGGGCTCGATCACTTCGAGCACCGCGCGGATGTTGTCCTCGACATTGAGGCCACGGAAGATCGATGGCTCCTGCGGCAAATAGCCGATGCCGAGGCGCGCGCGACGGTACATCGGAAGCTCGGTGACGTCGTGGCCGTCGAGCTCGATGCGGCCGGCATCGGCGCGGATCAGCCCGGTGATCATGTAGAACACCGTGGTCTTGCCGGCGCCGTTCGGCCCCAGGAGACCGACCGCCTCGCCGCGCTCGAGATCGATATTGACGTCGTGAACGACGCGGCGGCCGCCGAAGCTCTTGTCGAGCCCGCTGGCGGCGAGCACGCCCTCGCCGGAGAGCGATTTCGGCGCCGGCTTGCGCCAGGGAATCACGGTCGGGTCCGGCATTTCCACGACCTCGGGCAGCGGCAACGGCCGGCGCTCGGGCGTGCGGCGCGGCTCCGGAGCCCGTCGCTCGAAACGCAACGCGGGCTCCGCATGAGCCGGCGGTTCGACGTCGAGTCGCCAGGCGTCCGGAATCACTGCCGGACCGGAATGGTCAGCGGGCTTGGGGCGGAACCAGGAAAGGACCTTCAGCACGGGCTCTCCGCTGCGATACGGCACAGGTCCGCAGGCGTGATAATGCCTCGGCAACGCCGAGGCAACGACGCAAACCGAATCATGGCGTCTGCCGCTGCGGCAGCGGTAGCGGCTTCGGCGGGCTACCGGGCGGCGGCGTTGCCGGCGTCTGCGTCGGCTCGCGCGCGGTGCCGGGCACGAACAAGCCCTGCACGCGGCCCGGGCTGGTCTTGGTCTCAGCATCGAGCCGCGAGCGGCCAGTGGTGAGATCCGTGACCAGACGCTCGCCGCGCATCACGTTCGGCCCCTGCGTCAGGATCACGTTGCCGGTGAGCGTGACCGAGTTCGCTTTCGCATCGTAGACGCCGGAAGTGCCGGTCGCGCGCTGGTCCTTGCTGGTGACGATCACGCCGCCGACCGCGACGAGCTTGCGGATCTGCTGGCTCGAAATTCCCGGACCGTCCTTGGCCTTGGCCGCGACCGCGGTACCCTCATAATGCACGGTGAGCTGCCGGCAGCGCAGCTCGGTGTCGCCCTGCTGGACCACCACGTTGCCGGTGAAGATCGCGATCTTCTCGCGATCGCGAACTTCGAGCGTAGTCGCCTCGATCTTGATCGGATCTTTTCGGTTGCGCGCGAAGCCCTCGAGCGCGTTCGGCATGGTCGTCGTGGCCGGCTGGGTCACCGCTGTGCGCGTGTTCTGCGCCGCCGCCGGGCCGGCCAGCGTCGAGACGAGGAGTCCGGCAAGAACGATCGCCACGCGCGGCGTCATGCGCATCGGGGTCACCGGGTCGCCTCCGTGGTCGTCGTCGAAGGCGTCGCGGGCGGCGGCAGCTTGAACCAGGTCGTGACCCCGCCGTCGAACACGGCGCGCGCGCCGTTGTCGAAAATCTCGAGCCGGTTCGCGGTGAGCCGGCCGTCTTGGTACTTGAGATCGACCGGATCCTGCGTGACCACGTGGCCCTTGCGCATCTCCACCATGGCGGCGGTGAGCCGCCCGGAGAAGCCGTTGGTCGACTGGATGTCGATGCCCTCGAGGAGCGTCAACCTCTCTTCCTTGGCTTCGAAGGTTCCCTTGGCCGCCGTGAGCTTGGTCGAACCGCCGCCAGTGAGCTCCAGCTCCGCGACGATCCCGGTGAGTTCGAGGATGCCGGGCCGGCGCAGATCCTGGGCGGCGGTTTCCGCGGTCAGACGATAGGCACGGCCGTCGCGGGTGTAGCCGGAAAGTTTCGGGGCGTCGATCTTGAGCTTGTTATCGGAAATCATGAGTCTCGCGAACTCGAGCGGCAGCTCCCGCAGCAAGCGCAGCGGATCGAGCCAGGGGCTGACGATGAGGATGGCGACGACTGCGATCAGGATTGCCGGCACGGTGCGGCGAACAAAGCGGACGAAGCGCGTGTGCCGCGTGGCCGAACGATAAGCGGCGGAGGAATCGCGGCGCTCGCCGCTCTCGACCATCTGGGTCGCGCCGGCATTGCGGGGGGTCAGCGTGCGGCTCATGCGGCGATCATGCTCTCATAGCCAAATGGCGCATCCGTGGCAGACCGCCTGAAGATTTGGCGCCGCGGCGCGGCCTGTGGCGGCCCGGTTTCCCGTCACGTATGGGCAAAGACGTCCTCTTCCGCCCAGCCGCCGAGGTCGAGGCGCACCCGCGTCGGCAGGAACTTAAAACAGGCTTCGGCCAGCTCCCCGCGCCCCTCGCGCTCGAGCATCTCGTTCAGTCGCTCGCGCAGGGCGTGGAGATGCAGCACGTCGGCAGCGGCATAGGCGACCTGCGCGTCGGAAAGCGTCTCCGCACCCCAGTCCGAGCTTTGCTGTTGCTTGGAAAGGTCGACGCCCAAGAGCTCCTTCGCGAGATCCTTGAGGCCGTGCTTGTCGGTATAGGTGCGCGCGAGCTTTGATGCGATCTTGGTGCAATAGACCGGCTGCGGCATGACGCCAAAAGCCTGGCAGAGCACGGCGAGATCGAAGCGCGCGAAGTGGAAGAGCTTGAGCCGGTTCGGATCGGTGAGGAGACGTACGAGATTCGGCGCCGAGGTTGAGCCCGGCGGGATCTGGACGACGTCGGCCGAACCATCGCCGGCGGACAGCTGCACCACGCACAGCCGGTCGCGCAACGGATTCAAGCCCAGCGTCTCGGTGTCCACCGCGACGACGGCGCCGTATCCGGAAAGATCGGCGAGGTCGCCGCGATGCAGGCGGATGGTCATTGCGTGTCCGCTCGGGGTCCGAATGAGAAGTGCGCAGGATTCATCGCATGCCGCGGATTAAGAAATCGCAACGATGGTGCCCAGGAGAGGACTCGAACCTCCACGCCTTGCGGCGCTAGTACCTGAAACTAGTGCGTCTACCAATTCCGCCACCTGGGCTCGCGGGCGATAGGTAGTGCGCGCCTCTCCGACTTGTCAATGAAGCCGCGCTTTGACGGGCGGGAACCGATCGAGTAACGCTCACGCTCGAAACGAAGCTTCGGTACTTGCGATGGCGCAAGCGGCGATCGACCGGCTGGTCACCATCTATGGCGGCTCGGGGTTCCTCGGCCGCCACCTGGTGCGCGCGCTCGCCATGCGCGGCTGGCGCATCCGCGTCGCCGTGCGCCGGCCGGAGCTTGCCAATCATCTGCAGCCGCTCGGCATAGTCGGCCAGATTCACGCGGTGCAGGCGAACCTGCGGTACCCCGAGTCGGTCGCGCGCGCGGCCGAAGGCGCCGACGCGCTGGTCAATCTCGTGGGCATCCTGTTCGAGCGCGGCCGGCAGACCTTCGACGGCGTGCAGGCGGAAGGCGCGCGCGCGATCGCGGAAGCCGCCGCCAGAGAAAAGGCGCGGCTCGTGCACGTGTCGGCGATCGGCGCCGACGCGGCCTCGCGCTCGGCCTATGCCCGCAGCAAGGCGGCAGGCGAAGCGGCGGCGCGCGCGGCGGTTCCGCAGGCCGTGATCTTCCGGCCCTCGATCGTGTTCGGCCCGGAAGATCATTTCTTCAACCGCTTCGCCGCGATGGCGCGCGTGGCACCGGCGCTGCCTTTGATCGGCGGCGGGCACACGCGCTTCCAGCCGGTGTTCGTCGGCGACGTCGCGGCCGCGATCGCCGCCACGCTCGATGACAAGGCAAAACCCGGCACGACCTACGAGCTCGGCGGCCCCGAGGTGAAGACGTTCAAGGAACTGATGGAACTGATGCTGGCCGAAATCGACCGGCGTCGGTTGCTGGTCCCGCTCCCGTTCGCGCTCGCGCGGCTGCAGGCGTTGTTCCTCGAATTCCTGCCGACGCCGCCGCTCACCCGCGACCAGGTGAGGCTCTTGGCGACCGACAACGTGGTATCCGCGGAAGCCGAACGCGACGCCCGCACGCTCGCGGGCCTCAAGATCGCGCCGACCGCGCTGGCCGCGATCCTGCCTTCTTATCTCTGGCGCTTCCGCAAGGCCGGGCAATTCACCCGCACCGCGGCTTGAGCATCTTCCTCAGCGCACCAACGCGAGCCCCACGAGCCCCGCGACGCCCACGACGATCCGCCACCAGGCGAACAACGCGAAGCCGTGGCGCGAGACATAGTCGAGGAAGGTCTTCACCACGAACCATCCGGCGATGAAAGAGGTCGCGAACCCGACCGCCACGATCAGCGTATTGCTGCCGCCCATCTGCCCCCAGTTCTTGAACAGGTCGTAGGCGAAAGCGCCGGCCATGGTCGGCATCGCCAGAAAGAAGGAGAATTCCGCGGCCGAGCGCTTGTCGGCGCCGAACAGCATGGCCGACACGATGGTCGCGCCCGAGCGCGACACGCCCGGGATCATGGCGAGGCACTGCGCGACCCCGATGCCGAGACACATGGGCAGCGAGAACTGCATCACGTCGTGATAACGCGGATTGAGTTGCAGCCGATCGATCCAGAGCAGGAGCACGCCGCCCACGATCAGCATGGTGCAGACCACCGCGACGTTGAACAACACTCCCTTGATCACGCCATAGGCGAGCGCGCCGATCACCATGGCGGGCAGAAAAGCGACGAAGACGCCGATGACGAAGCGGCGCGCGACCGGGTCGGTGAACGTCCCGATCGCGATGTTCCACAGCCGCGCGAAATAAATGGAGAGAATCGCGAGAATGGCGCCGAGCTGGATCAGCACCACGAAGGACTTCCCGAAATCGTCGTCGTCGAAGCCGAAGAATCGCTCCAGCAGCAGCAGATGGCCGGTCGAGGACACGGGGATGAACTCGGTCAGGCCCTCGACGATGCCGAGGACGGAAGCTTTGACGAGATCGAAGAGCATCTAGGGCTCCGGGGCGGGATCGGCGAGAAGGCAGGATCGAGGCGAATCGCCCCTTGATCCTCGCCCGGCGCCGGCGCCGCGGCAATTGCCCGAATGGCGCAGCCAGCCCTAGGATCGCCCGACTCGCGTGCTCGATTCGCCGTACCGGTGGCGATGCAGCTCTATCATTTCCCCTTCTGCCCGCATTCGCGCTTCGCCCGCCTCGTGCTCGGCGAGTACGGCATTGCGTTCGAGGCGATCGAGGAGCCGGTTTGGAAACGCCGTCCGGAATTCCTGGCGATCAACCCGGCCGGCACCACGCCGGTGCTGATCGAGAACGGGCTCGCGGTGCCCGGTGCCGCGGCCATCGCCGAGTACCTGGACGAGACCAAGGGGCCGGACTTCGGCGAGCGCCGGCTGATGCCGCTTACGATCGAAGCCCGGGTCGAGGTGCGGCGGCTCATGAGCTGGTTCCACGACAAGTTCTACGCCGAGGTCACCGAACACCTGGTGCGCGAGAAAATCTTCAGGCGGCATCTCACGCTCAGCGAAGGCGGCGGGTCGCCGGATTCGGGCTCGATCCGCGCGGCGCGCGCCAATATCGGCTATCATCTGCGCTATATCGGTTGGCTCGCCAAAGCACGGAAATGGCTCGGCGGCGAACGGTTGTCCTACGCCGACCTTGCCGCCGCGGCGCAGCTTTCGACCGCCGACTATCTCGGTGACGTACCGTGGGACGAGGACGAGAACGCAAAGACCTGGTACGCGCGGATCAAGTCGCGGCCGGCATTCCGGCCGCTCTTGGCGGAAACGCTGCCGGGGCTCGCGCCGGCGGCAAGTTACGCCGACCTCGACTTCTAGACGGCGCCGCGATCAAGCGCGCGCTCGCCGAGCGGGCGCGCGATGAAGGCTTCGACGCCTTCGGGGTGACCCGGCCGGACGCAATCGCCAAGGCCGCGCCGCGCCTGCACGAATGGCTCGCGCGCGGCGCGCACGGCGAAATGAACTGGATGCAGACGCGGAGCACCGAGCGCGCGGATCCGCGCGCGCTGTGGCCCGACGTGAAGAGCGTCGCCGTTTTCGGATTGAGCTACGCGCCCGACGACGACCGGTTCGCGATTCTCGAACAGCGCAACCGCGGCAACATCTCGGCGTTCGCGCGCGGGCACGATTACCACGAGCTGATCAAGGGCAAGCTCAAGCGCCTCGCGCAATGGCTGGTGGCGAACGCGGGCGGGGAGCTCAAGGTATTCGTCGACACCGCGCCGGTGATGGAAAAGCCGCTCGCCGAGGCCGCCGGCCTCGGCTGGCAGGGCAAGCAGACGATCGTGGTATCGCGCACCTACGGCACTTGGATGTTCCTCGGCGCCTTGTTCACGACGCTCGATCTGCCGATCGACGCGCCGGAGCCGGACCGTTGCGGCTCCTGCCGCGCCTGTATGGATATTTGCCCGACCGGCGCGCTGCCGGCGCCCTATCAGCTCGATGCGCGGCGCTGCATTTCCTATCTCACCATCGAGCACAAGGGACCGATCGCGCGCGAGCTGCGCCCCAAGATCGGCAACCGTATCTTCGGCTGCGACGACTGCCTCGCCGTGTGCCCGTGGAACAAGTTCGCTGAAGTCGGGCGCGAGGCGCGGCTCGCCGCGCGCGAGGACAACCGCGCGCCGCCGCTCGCGGAGCTTTCGCGCCTCGACGACGCCGCGTTCCGCAAGCGCTTCGCGAAAAGCCCGATCAAGCGCACCGGCCGCGACCGGTTCGTGCGCAACGTGCTGGTCGCCATCGGGAATTCCGGCGACACCGCATTCACACGCGAGGCCGAACGCCTCCTCGACGACGCCTCGCCGCTCGTGCGCGGGGCCGCGGTCTGGGCGCTCGCGCAGCTTTGCGATGCGAGGACGTTTGCCGGGATCGCCGCGGCAAGAAAACCGCGCGAGCGCGATCTCGCGGTGATCGAGGAATGGAACGCCGCGGCTTAAGGAGTCGCCAGCTCGTCCACGCCGCGTAACAGCCGCTCGATGTCTTCCGGCCGCGACAGCCGGTGGTCGCCGTCCTTGACCAGGGTGAACGTCACCTCGTCCTGCGGCAGGCAGGCGACGAGCTTCATCGCGTGCTGCCAGGGCACGTCCGGGTCGAGGGCACCTTGCAATATCCGCACCGGACAACCGATCTCGATTGGCTTTCCGAGCAGGAGATGGCGGCGCCCGTCCTCGATCAGCGCGCGGGTGATCGGATAGGGCCCGTCGCCGTACGCCGACGGGCGCATCCACACGCCGTGCTCCTCGATCTCGCGACGCGCCGCCGGGATGAGCGCGGGCCACATCAGCGCCTCGGTGAAGTCCGGCGCCGGCGCGATCAGCAAGAGGCCCTTGATGCGCCCGCGCGCCATTGGCCGGCGCGCGAGCTCGCGCGCGAGCAGGAGCGCGATCCAGGCGCCCATCGATGAGCCGATCACGATTTCGCCCGCTTCCGCGAACGCCTCGAACACCGCGATCGCTTCCTCGAGCCAGCGCGAAATCGTGCCGTCCTCGAAGCGGCCGCCCGATTCGCCGTGGCCGGAATAGTCGAAGCGCACATTGGCGCGACCGGTCTTCTGCGCGTGCGCGGCGAGCGCCTCGGCCTTGGTCCCGCGCATGTCCGACTTGAAGCCGCCGAGCCACAAGAGGCCCGGGGCCGCGCCCGGGCGCACGCGGACAGCAATCGGCCGCGCCGCGGCGCCGGTTCCGACAATGAGCTGATGCAGGGTTTCGTCGCTCATGCGCTTAACCGGAACCGGGTATTACGCATGGGGAGGCCGGGCAAGGCGCCCGTTGACTTCGCCCTGGTTTCTCTCGATCCTTCCCCGGCTTGCCGCGCGTCCCCGGCAAGCCACCTGCAACGGAAGAGGAGACCCACGCCATTCGTCGCCCCATGCGAGCCGCTCTGCCGGCCCAGAAAGATGGACCGCGCATCAACCAGGAAATCCGCGTCCGCGAAGTTCAGCTCATCGACCATGAAGGAGCCAACCGCGGCGTAACTCCCACCAACGAGGCCATCGCCCTTGCCCAAGCGGCCGGGCTCGACCTCGTCGAAATCTCCCCCAACACCGTCCCGCCGGTCTGCAAGATCCTCGACTACGGCAAGTTCAAGTATCAAGCGCAGAAGAAGGCGGCGGAAGCGCGCAAGAAGCAAAAGACCGTCGAGGTCAAGGAGATCAAGCTGCGCCCCGGCATCGACATCCACGATTACGAAGTGAAGATGCGCTCGATGCGCCGGTTCTTCGAGGAAGGCGACAAGGTGAAGGTCACGCTCCGCTTCCGCGGCCGCGAGATGGCGCACCAAGACCTCGGCTACAAGCTCCTCGACCGCGTGAAGGAAGACACCGCGAGCATCGCCCGTGTCGAGGTGTCGCCGCTTTCCGAAGGCCGTCAGATCGTGATGATCCTGGCGCCGCGCTGAGCGGCCGAAAAAAGGGCCTAGGCGTGTTCATCGGGCATCATGCGGTTGCCTTCGCGGCCAAGGCCGCGGCGCCGCGGGTCTCGCTCGGCACGCTGTTCCTGGCGACGATGTGGATCGACCTGATCTGGCCGCTCCTCTTGCTGCTCCACGTCGAGATCGTGCAGATCGCGCCCGGCAACACGCGCTTCACGCCGCTCGCCTTCGTCTATTACCCCTACACCCACAGCCTGCTCGCGGTCGCGATCTGGTCGATCGGGTTCGGCGCGATCTACTGGATCGTCAAGCGCGTTTGGACCGCGGCCTGGCTGGTCGGGCTCGTGGTCTTAAGCCATTGGGTGCTCGACTTCGTCGTGCACCGGCCGGATCTTCCGCTTTTTCTCGACCGCATGAAGGTCGGGCTCGGGCTCTGGAACTTCGTGGCGGGAACGCTCGCGGTCGAGCTCGCGACGTTCGCGGTCGGGCTCCTTCTTTATTTGCGCGCGACGCGCGCGAAGGACGCCATCGGCCGCTACGCGTTCTGGGCGCTGGTCGCGTTCCTGCTCGTACTCTACGTGGCGGCGGTCCTCGGTCCGCCGCCGCCCAGCGTGCGGACGCTGGTTTTCATGGGAATTGCCGCCTGGCTGATGCCGCTCTGGGCCTGGTGGGCCGACCGCCACCGCGAGCCGCGCGCGGGTAGTGGGTCGGTTTGAAGTCGGACGGAAATGTTCGACGTTGCCGAGTTCGTTGACGCGGCGCAGTCCACGCGCGGCGAGTGCGGTTCTCAAAAAAGGGTGACTCAACTTGTCCGCGAATGATATGATTTCCGCCATCCGACGGCGGGAGGCATCAACATGGCGTGGAGACTGGCAAAAAGTCTGGAAACGCTGCGAATTCAGGTCAACGGGAAGTGGCCCGGCCGAAGCAAAGAATCCGACGGGACGATTGGAGACGAGGCGCATGCAACAAGAGCATCTGATCATAATCCATGGGTGAAGGACGGGGCGATGGGCGTGGTGACGGCGATGGACATCACGCACGATCCAGCGCACGGGCTGGATTCCGAACAGTTGGCGGAAGCCCTTCGCCGGTCGAAGGACGCAAGGATCAAATACGTTATCTCGATTCGAAAGATTGCGAGCAGCGAGACCGCGCCGTGGCAGTGGCGGCCGTACACCGGCAAGAACCCTCACAACCACCATGTCCACATCAGCGTGAAGTCGGACAAGGATGACTACGATTCGACGACGTCGTGGCCGCTCGACGGTGTGGCCGCGCCCGCTCCGGGGCACGTCGCGGGAATCAAGCGCCCGACGCTGCGGCGCGGCGCGACCGGAGACGCGGTGAAGGAATTGCAGAAGTTGCTCGGCCTGGAACCGGACGGCGAGTTCGGACCGGCCACCGAAGCAGCCATCAAGAAGAAGCAGGAGAGCGCCAACATCGTGGCGGATGGCATCGTAGGGCCGCACACGTGGGGCATTCTGTGAAGCAACGAAATGAGAAGATACGTCCGCGGGGGTCGAATCGGAGCAAATTTCGGATTTCGTTCAACGCCTTCCTATGTTTGGCGCTGGCATCGCCGTTCTGAACCGGCGATGCCCAAAAAGGCTTCGAGGCGCTGGGTTTCTGTAAACTTGTTCCTGAGCGCGAGCGAAAATTCAAACCAGGACACTCCCCCGCGCGCCTTCGCTTGCCAAGGCGCAAGCCGTCTAGTATCGAAGCCGCCTTCGAGCCGCCCGGCCGACAGGGCTGCCGTGGCGGCTCTCGAATGCTCAATCCCAATGACGGGTTCGAGCGCTTCTCGGTCGAGAAGGTGCCGGGCCACGGAGAGCCAAATGCCCAAGATGAAGACCAAGTCCGGCGCGAAGAAACGCTTCAAGCTTTCCGCCGGCGGCAAGGTCATCGCCGGCCAGGCGGGCAAGCGCCACGGGATGATCAAGCGCACCAAGAAGCAGATCCGCCAATTGCGCGGAACGCGGTCGGTCTCCGAGCCCGACGCGCGGACTGTGCGCCGCTATTTTCTGCCCTACGGCTGAGGCCGGGGCTCGATCGAACAGGAGTTCCAGCCATGGCCCGCGTGAAACGCGGCGTGACTTCCCACGCCAAGCACAAGAAAGTCTTCAAGGCCGCCAAGGGCTATTACGGCCGGCGCAAGAACACGATCCGGATCGCCAAGCAGGCGGTCGAGAAGGCCGAGCAATATGCCTATCGCGACCGCAAGAACCGCAAACGCGTATTCCGCGCGCTCTGGATCCAGCGCATCAACGCGGCGACGCGCGAGCAGGGCCTGACCTACGGCCGATTTATCGACGGCCTCGGCAAGGCTGGGGTCGCAGTCGACCGCAAGGTGCTCGCCGATCTCGCGGTGCGCGAGCCGGACGCCTTCAAAGCCCTGGTCGAAAAGGCCCGCGGCGCGCTCGCCTGAACCCTCCCCTGCCGAGGCCCGGTCCGATGCGAGGCGCAAGGGAGCGCCGCGCGCTTTCCGTTCGGGTATAGGTAGGCATCGAGCGAATCCATGACCGACATCCCCAAGCTCGAATCCGATCTCCTCGCCGCGGTCGCCGCGGCCAAGGACGAAGCCGCGCTCGAATCGTTGCGCGTCGCGGCGCTCGGCAAGAAGGGCTCGATCTCGGAGCTACTGAAGACGCTCGGCGCGATGACGCCCGAGGAGCGAAAAGTCCAAGGTCCGCTCATCAACGGCCTGCGTGACCGCGCGACCCAGGCGATCGCGGCGCGGCGCGCGGCGCTGGCGGAAACCGGGATTGCCGCACGACTTGCGACCGACACTGTGGACGTGACGCTTCCGGTGCGCGAGCCCGCGACTGAGCGCGGCCGCATTCACCCGATCAGCCAGGTGGTGGAGGAGCTGACCGCGATCTTCGCCGACATGGGCTTCTCGTTCGCGGATGGCCCGGACATCGAGACCGATTTCTACAACTTCACCGCGCTCAACTTCGCGCCCGGACACCCGGCGCGCGACATGCACGACACCTTTTTCTTCCCGCCGAAGACCGATGGCGAGCGCATGCTGCTGCGCACCCACACCTCGCCGGTACAGATCCGAACCATGCAGGCACGAAAGCCGCCGATCAAAGTGATCACTCCCGGCCGCACCTATCGCTGCGACTCGGACCAGACCCACACGCCGATGTTCCATCAAGTCGAGGGGCTGGTGATCGATCGCGGCTCGCACCTCGGGCACATGAAGTGGATTCTAGAGGAATTCTGCAAGGCATTCTTCGAGGTGGCGAGCGTGAAGATGCGCTTCCGGCCATCGTTCTTCCCGTTCACCGAGCCGTCGGTGGAGGTGGACATCCAGTGCGACCGCAGCGGCGGCGAAATCCGCTTTGGCGAGGGCAGCGACTGGCTCGAGATCCTCGGCGCCGGAATGGTGCATCCGAACGTGCTCAAGAACTGCGGGCTCGATCCCGACGAGTTTCAGGGCTTTGCCTGGGGCATGGGGATCGATCGCATCGCCATGCTGAAATACGGCATGCCCGACTTGCGCGCGTTCTTCGAGGCGGACGTGCGCTGGCTCCGGCACTACGGCTTCCGGCCGCTCGACTTCCCGACGCTGGCGGGCGGGCTCAGTTCGTAGCGATGCAAGCGACGACGTCATGAAACGCATGTTGGACCGCGCGCTCTACTCCGCCATCACCCGGCGATGGGAAAAGTCGGCGATCGACAATTATTCGAAGACGATGCAACGCCACGAGACGGCCACGCCGGCGCACCTCAGCAGCGCCCTGCAGCGGATCGACGCCAAGGCGACCGGGCTGCTCGCCTTTGTCGCCATGATGATCGCCGGGCTCGGCATCATCGCGCCGCTCGTGGCCCAGCACCCGATCGAGGAAGCGATCATCATCACCGAAATCTCGGTCTATCTCTTGACCGCGATCGGCTGCCTGCGCTGCCTGTCGGTGTTGAATACGCCCGAGCCCGTTGCCGACAGGGCGGCAATGCGCCGACACGCCGATCGCGAGCTCGTCATCCGGCAGGAGCTCTATCGCATCTGTCACCGGGCTTCGATCCTCTTCACGATCCTGGTCATGATCAGCCTTCCGGCCATGTTGGCGTGGAGGCCGGACTGACGAGCCGCGGCGCGGTTCGTTGCCCCGAGCAGATGCAATGAAGCTCACCCTCTCCTGGCTCAAGATGCACCTCGACACCTCGGCGTCGCTCGCGGCGATCGCGGACAAGCTCACCATGATCGGGCTCGAGGTGGAGCGGATCGAGGATCCCGGCAAGCTGCTCGCGCCCTTCACGGTGGCGCGCGTGCTCTCGGCCGAGAAGCATCCGAACGCCGACAAGCTGAAGGTCTGCATGGTGGAGACCGGCGCCGGCGCGCCGGTACAGGTGGTGTGCGGGGCGCCCAACGCGCGCGCCGGCATGATGGCCGTGTTCGCCCGACCGGGCGCACATATTCCGGGCACCGGGATGGAGCTGAAAGTGGCCGCGGTGCGCGGGGTCGAGAGCCGCGGCATGCTGGTCTCCGGCCGCGAGATGGGGATTTCCGAGGATCACCGAGGAATCATCGAGCTTCCGCCCGAGGCGGAGCTCGGCAAGCCGTTCGCGGCAGTGCTTGGGCTAGACGATCCGGTCCTCGACGTCGCGATTCCCACCAGCCGCCCGGATTGTCACGGCGTCGACGGCATCGCGCGCGACCTCGCCGCCGCGGCCTTGGGCACCTTCAAGACCAAGGCGCCGGCCCCGATTCCCGGCAAGTTCCCCTGCCCCGTGCAGGTGAAGCTCGAGTTCGGCGCGACGCCTTCGCTTTGCCCGGCGTTCGCGCTCCGGCTCATTCGTGGGGTCAAGAACGTGCCCTCGCCCGATTGGGCGCAGAAGAAGCTGCGCGCGATCGGGCTGCGCCCGATCAATGCGCTCGTGGATATCACCAACCTGGTCACCTATGACCGCGCCCGGCCGCTGCACGTGTTCGACGCCGCGAAGGTCAAAGGGCATCTCACGGTGCGGCGCGGCCGTAGGGCTGAGAAATTGCTCGCCCTCGACGGCCGCAGCTACGAGCTCGACGACTCGATCTGCGTGATCGCCGACGAGCAGGGCGTGGAATCGCTCTCCGGCATCATGGGCGGCGAAGCGACCGGCTGCTCGGCGGCCACCACCGACGTGCTGGTGGAGTCGGCGCTGTGGGAGCCGCTCAATATCGCCCAAACCGGCCGCAAACTCGGGATCAATTCGGACGCGCGCGCGCGCTTCGAGCGCGGGGTCGATCCGGCGTTCACGATCCCCGGCCTCGAGCTCGCGACCAAGCTCATCCTCGAGCTCTGCGGCGGCGAGCCTTCGGAAATCGTGCTCGCGGGCAAGATTCCGGATGCGGCGCGCGTGATCGACTTCCCGTTGAGCGAGGTGAAGCGGCTCACCGGGCTCGATGTGCCCGCGGCCGAGTGCAAGCGCATCCTCACCGCGCTCGGATTCTCCGTGACCGGCACCGGCGGCACGGTGAAGGTTGCGGTCCCCTCCTGGCGCAGCGACGTCGAGGGCAAGGCCGATCTGGTCGAGGAAGTCGTGCGCATCCATGGCGTCGAGCGCGTGCCTTCCGCTCCGTTCGACCGCGGGCCGGACGCGCGCCGCCCGGTGCTCACGACCATTCAGAAGCGCACGCGGGCGGCCAAGCGCGCGCTCGCCGCGCGCGGGCTGGTCGAGGCCGTGACCTGGTCCTTCATCTCGAAGGCGCAGGCCGAGCGCTTCGGCGGCGGCAAGCCCGAGCTCGCGCTTGCGAACCCGATCGCGGCCGAGCTTTCCGACATGCGGCCGAGCCTGATCCCCGGGCTCGCGCTGGCGGCGCAGAAGAACGCCGACCGCGGAATCCCGGACGTGACGCTGTTCGAGGTCGGACAGATTTTCCT
>JAHFPN010000047.1 GCA_023269635.1 Hyphomicrobiales bacterium
AATATTCCAAGGCTTGCCGCTCTCCTCGGACAAAGGCGGCCGTCGATGCCGCCGGCCTCCGCCGGCGATCTCCCCCGGCCGGCGGACCTCGATTCGCTAAGGTTTAGCGCGGCGCCCCGCTTGCGACAATTCATGCGGCCGCGCGGCCCCGGGGCCGGCTGGCCGCCGCGCCAGTTGAGTTGTCCCGAAAAATCCCGCAAGCATTCCTTTCGGGACGATGGCGGGAACGCGACCTTGCGCCGCTATCAAGCGCGCCTGTGCGCGCGGGCTGCGTTGTTGTCGCGCACGCCAGCGATCGGGTGACCGGAGCATACGATGACCCAGAAGAGGCCCGAGGCAATGATCGCCGGGAAGAAGCGCCCGTTCACCGGCGCGGAGTATCTGGAGAGCCTGCGCGACGGGCGGCAGGTCTATATCAACGGCGAGCGGGTCAAGGACGTCACCACCCACACGGCGTTCAGGAATTCGGCGCGTACGCTCGCCCGCCTCTACGACGCGCTGCACGATCCGAAGACCAAGGACGTGCTCACTTGGCCGACCGACACCGGCTCCGGCGGCTACACCCACAAATTCTTCCGCGTCGCGCACTCGCGCGAGGACCTGGTGGCGCAGCAGCAGGCGATCGCCGAATGGTCGCGCATGACCTATGGCTGGATGGGGCGCACGCCCGACTACAAGGCCTCGCTCATGAACACGCTCGGCGCCAACGCCGAGTATTACGGCAAGTTCGCCGCGAACGCGAAGGCTTGGTACAAGCGCGCGCAAGAGAACGTCCTGTTCATGAACCACGCGATCGTCAATCCGCCGGTCGATCGCGGGCGCCCGACCAACGAGGTCAAGGACGTCTACGTCACGATCCAGAAGGAGACCGATGCGGGCGTGATCGTCTCGGGCGCCAAGGTGGTGGCGACCTCGGCGGCGTTCACGCACTACAACTTCCTCGGTCAGAACGCGGCCACCGCGACCACCGACCCCGATCTCGCGATCATGTTCATCATGCCGATGGACGCGCCGGGGGTGAAGCTGTTCTGCCGCACCTCCTACGAGCAGATTGCGACCCAGCTCGGCACGCCGTTCGACTACCCGCTGTCGTCGCGCTTCGACGAGAACGACGCGATCTTCGTGCTCGACAACGTGCTGATCCCCTGGGAGGACATCCTCGTTCACCGCGACACCGAGAAGATCTTGAGCTTCTATCCGCGCTCGGGGTTCCTGAACGGCTTCTGCTTCCAGGGCTGCACGCGCTTCTCGGTCAAGCTCGACTTCTTGGCCGGGCTGCTCAACAAGGCGCTCTACGCCACCGGCGGCGACGAGTTTCGCGGCAACCAGGCGATGCTCGGCGAGGTGGTGGCGTGGCGTAATCTGTTCTGGTCGCTCTCCGATTGCATGGCGAACCATCCGCAGAAGTGGGTCGGGGACGCGCTGTTGCCGAACCTGCAGGCGGCGCTCTCGTATCGCGTGTTCGCGCCGGACGCCTATCCGCGCATCAAGGAAATCGTCGAGAAGATCGTGGCGTCGGCGCTGATCTATCTCCCGTCATCGGCCAAGGACTTCAAGAATCCGGAGATCGATCCCTATCTCAAGCGCTTCGTGCGCGGTTCGCACGGCGTGGAGTACAAGGAGCGCATCAAGATCATGAAGCTCCTGTGGGACGCGATCGGCACCGAGTTCGGCGGCCGGCACGAGCTCTACGAGCGCAACTACGCGGGCAACCACGAGGACATCCGCATCCAGACCCTCACCGGTGCCAAGCGCAACGGATCGCTAGACGCCATGACCGCTCTCGTCGACCGTTGCATGGCCGACTACGACGAGGACGGCTGGAAGGGCGATACCTGGGTCAATGCGGGGGACGCCAAGCCCGGCAAGGGCAAGATGCGCGCGGCGGAGTGAGAGCGATGATCTGGGACGACCAGCGTCCCGACGATTCGACCGGCGGCGCGTTGCTCGCCGAGCCGCCGATCCCGATCGCCACGGTCGATCCGCACGTCTTCCGCGAGGCGATGAGCCGGCTAGGCGCCGCGGTGCATGTCGTGACGACCGCGGGTCCGGGCGGCAAAGCCGGCTTCACCGCGACCGCGGTTACCTCCGTCTCCGACAAGCCGGCGACCCTTCTCGTCTGCCTCAATCGCGCGAGCCGCAACAACTCGCCGCTCTTCACCAACAAGGTGCTTTGCGTAAACACCCTGCCGGCGGATGCGCAGGCAATCGCGGATCTATTTGCCGGCCGCACGGGCATCTATGGCGAGGATCGCTTCGCCAGCGGCGAGTGGACCGCACTCAAGAGCGGCTCGCCGGTGCTGGCCACGGCGGTGGCGGCGCTCGATTGTCGCGTGCTCGAGGCCAAGGCGGTGGCCTCGCACTATGTTTATTTCTGCGCGGTCGAAGCGATCCGGCTGGGGCAGACCGGGGCGGCGCTCGTCTACCACGAGCGCGAATACAAGCAGGTCTAGATGTTCGCCTCAGCCTGAGGCGGCCGCCACCGATCCCGGGTTTACCCGGGATCGGCACTATTGCGAGCGCAAGTCGGCAGCAGCCGACTTGCGTGGCGCCCGTCTCGAAGGGTGAAGTCTCGATCGCCGCTTTCATTGGCCGGCCTGCCTCGCCTATGCTCACGGCCATGAGGACGGCCGAGACGCTTCCCCTCTTTCACCTCTACGGCGATCCGCCGGACGATCAGGCGTTCGACTTCGTCCACGTCGAGACGATTTCCTCGCGATCCTCGGTCCACGCCTGGACCATCAGCCCGCACCGGCACCGTAACCTGTTCCAAATCCTGCTCGTCGAGTGCGGCGGCGGCACGCTCGATCTGGAGGCCGACGCGCTGCCGTTCGATGCGCCCGCGGTGATCCTGCTCGCGCCCACGGTGGCGCACGGCTTTCGCTTCCGGCCCGGCGTCACCGAGGGCTACGTCGTGAGCTTCACCGAGGACGTGGCCGGGGCGCTCGGCGAGAGCGAGGCCGAGGCGCTCGCGCGGCTGCACCGGCTCGCCGAGAGCCCGCTGCTCGCTTTCACGCGGGCGGAGGAGGTGGCGCGCCTTGCCAAGCTGAGCCGCGAGCTGCTGGAGGAAAGCTTCCTAGCGCGCGAGGGCTCCGAAGTGGCGGCACGCGCCTATCTCGCGCTGATCGGCGTCGAGGTGGTGCGGCTGGCCGCGAGCCGCGCGCGCTCGGGCCGGGTCACGCTTGCGCCCGCCGATCCGGTGGTCGACGAACTGCGCCGGCTGATCGAACGTCATTTCCGGGCCGAGCGGCAGATCGGCTTCTATGCCGGCTGGGTCGCGATGACGTCGGATCGGCTGAACGACCACGTCAAGCGCGCGACCGGCGTCACCGCCGGCCACCTGTTGCGCCAGCGGGTGCTGACCGAGGCCAAGCGCCAGCTCGTGTTCACCAATCAAGCCATCGGCGAGATCGCCTACGACCTCGCTTTCGCCGATCCTTCGCATTTCGGCCGCTTCTTCAAGAAGCACACCGGCAAGACGCCGCAGGAATTCCGCGCGGGCAAGCGGGGCTGATACGCGCTCAGCCCCGGCGCAGGAATTTCTCGATCGCGTCGGTGAAGGCCGGCGGCTGCTCGACGTTGGAAATGTGCGCGGCATTGAGCATCACGAGCTTCGCACCCTTGATGCGCGAGACGATCAGCTCGGCGTCCGCGACCGGCGTGGCGTTGTCGTGCTTTCCGGCAATAACCAGGGTCGGCAACTTGATGTCGGCGATGCCCCAGCGCTGATCCATGTCGCGGATCGCGGAGCAGCAGGCGACGTATCCTTGCGGGTCGAGCCCGGTCACGGCCGCGCGCATGCGCGCGACCGTATCCTTGTGGCGCTCGCGGAATTCCTTGGTAAACCAGATGGCGAGCACCGCGTCGGCGATCGCTTCGAGTCCCTTGGCGTTGACCGCGCGGATGCGCGTATTCCAGATGTCCGGATTCGCGCTCTTGGCGGCGGTATTGGCGAGCACGAGCCGCCCGATGCGCTCGGGCGCATGGCGCGCGAGCCACATGCCGGTCATGCCGCCCATCGAGAGCCCGCACCAATGCGCCTTGGCAATGCCGAGGCCGTTCAGCACCGCGAGCGCATCGCGGCCGAGCCGCTCCATCGAGTATGGGCCCGGAGGGGCGCCGGAACGGCCGTGCCCGCGCGTGTCGTAGCGGATCACCCGGAAGCGGTCCTTGATCGCCGCCGCCTGCTGGTCCCACATGCCGAGATCGGTGCCGAGCGAGTTGGAGAAAATGACGGCCGGGGCGTCATCCATGCCTTCCACCTCGACATGGATTTGAGTGCCGTCGGCATCGAACACGGGCATCAGCGTCTCCGTCGCTGCGGCGGATTTCTGGCAATCTACGCCGCGTAGCACGAGCCCGAAAGCCCCGGCCCGACGCCGGGGACTAGGCAGGGACGCCAGCGGGGGTACATTCGCGCGACGGAGGAACTCATGGCTCTCGAAATGACCGGCGAATACGTGCTGCCCGTCGCGCGCCAGGCAGTGTGGGATGCGTTGAACGATCCGGAGATGCTGCGGCGCTGCATTCCGGGCTGTGAATCGCTCGAGAAGAAGTCCGACACCGAATTCGCCGCGGTCACGCTCGCCAAGGTCGGGCCGGTCAAGGCGCGCTTCAAGGGCAAGGTGCGGCTCGAGGACCTCGATCCGCCGTCGAGCTACAAGATCGTGGGCGAGGGCGAGGGCGGGATCGCGGGCTTTGCCAAGGGTGGGGCCAGCGTCACGCTGGCCGATGCCGAGGGCGGTACCCGGTTGAGCTACCGGGCGGAGGCGCAAGTGGGCGGCAAGCTTGCCCAACTCGGGCAACGCCTGATCGCCGGGACCGCGCGCAAGATGGCCGATCAGTTCTTCAGCAATTTCGCCGAGGCGCTGGCGCCGGGCAGCGGCAAGGGTGGCAAGAAGAAGGGCTGACGGAGGCGCTTTCCGTCTTTTGTTCTACCCGCAACCAGCTTGACCGCGACGGCGGATCGGCGCCACACTAAAAGCGATCAAAACTGGGTGCGGCGGCCGCGACTTGGCTCGCATCCGGCATCGTGGCCGGAGGCGAGTTCATAACCCCCTCAAAAATGCGGCGCCGTGCCCGCCCGGGAGGAGTCTCATGGCTAGTGTGACCTTGACGGTCAATGGGCGGACCGTGTCCGCCGACGTCGATCCCCGCACGCTGCTGGTCCAGCTGTTACGCGAGCATTTGCATCTCACCGGCACCCACGTCGGCTGCGACACCAGCCAATGCGGGGCCTGCGTGGTGCACGTGAACGGCCGCGCGGTGAAATCCTGCACCTTGCTGGCGGTGCAGGCGGACGGCGCCAAGGTCGTCACCATCGAGGGGCTCGCCGCCAACGGCAAGCTGCATCCGATGCAGGAGGCGTTCCGCGAGAACCACGGTCTGCAATGCGGGTTCTGCACCCCGGGCATGATCATGACGGCAGTCGAATTGGTGAACCGCAAGGGCAACAATCTCGACGAGCATACGATCCGCGAGGAGCTCGAGGGCAATCTCTGCCGCTGCACCGGCTACCACAACATCGTGAAAGCGATCGCCGCCGGCGCCAAGGCCATGCGCTGAAGCAGGCGTCGAGGATACCGGGAGGAGACCATGAGCGCGTCCAGCATCGGCGCCCCCGTGCGCCGCACCGAAGACCGGCGCTTCATCACTGGCCGGGGTCAATACACCGACGACATCCGCCGGCCGTACCAGACCCACGCCTATTTCCTGCGCTCGCCGCACGCGCACGCGACGATCAAGGGCGTCGACGCCAAGAAGGCGTCGAAGATGCCCGGCGTGCTCGCGATCTATACCGGCGAGGATATCGCCAAGGACAAGGTCGGCGATCTGATCTGCGGCTGGATGGTGCTGTCGAAGGACGGCTCGCAAATGAAGGCCGGCCGGCACCCGGCGCTCGCCCAGGGCAAGGTGCGCTATGTCGGCGACTCGGTCGCGGTGGTGATCGCGGAGACGCCCGATCAGGCCAAGGATGCGGCGAGCGCGATCAAGGTCGATTACGGCGTGCTGCCGGCGGTCGCGGACGCCGCCAAGGCGCGCGATCCGGGCGCGCCGCAGATCCACGAGAACGCGCCGCGGAACACGATCTACGAATGGGCGCTCGGCGACGCGGCCGCGGTGGACGCGGCCTTCAAGCGCGCCAGGCACGTGACCAAGCTCGATTTCATCAATAACCGGCTGATCCCGAACGCAATCGAGCCGCGCGCGGCGATCGGCGAATACGATCAGGGCACGGAATCCTTCACGCTCTGGACCACCAGCCAGAATCCGCACGTGGCGCGGCTGGTGATGTCGGCGTTCATCGGCATCGCGCCGGAGCACAAGTTCCGGGTGATCGCACCCGACGTGGGCGGCGGCTTCGGCTCCAAGATCTTCATCTATCCGGAGGAGACGGTCTGCATCTGGGCTTCGAAGAAGGTGGGCCGTCCGGTGCGCTGGACCGCGGAGCGCAACGAGTCCTTCCAGGCCGATGCGCACGGCCGCGATCACGTCACGCACGCGGAACTCGCGGTCGACGAGCGCGGCAAGATCCTCGCGCTTAAAGTGAAGACCACGGCCAATATCGGCGCCTATATGTCCACGTTCTCGTCGGCGGTGCCGACCTTCCTCTACGCGCCGCTGTTGTCGGGCCAATACGAGATCCCGGCGATCTATTGCGAGGTGGACGGCGTCTATACCAACACCGCACCGGTCGACGCCTATCGCGGCGCCGGGCGGCCGGAAGCCTGCTTCGTGATCGAGCGGGTAGTGGAAGTGGCGGCGCGCGAGATCCGCATGGATCCCGCCGAGTTCAGGAAGCGCAACTTCATCAAGAGCTTTCCGTATCAGACGCCGGTCGCTTCACTCTACGACGCCGGCGACTATCCCGGCGCGCTCGACAAGGCGCTCCAGCTTCACGACTACCGGAATTTCGGCAAGCGCAAGGCCGAGTCCGAACGGAACGGCAAGCTGCGCGGCATCGGCCTGTCCTCTTACATCGAGGCCTGCGGCGTGGCGCCGTCGTCGCTTGCGGGCATGCTCGGCTGCGGCGTGGGCTTGTGGGAGTCGGCGGAAATCGCCGTCACCCCCACCGGCATGGTCGAGGTGCTCACCGGTTGCCACAGCCACGGTCAGGGCCATGAGACCACGTTCGCGCAGCTGGTGTCCGCGAAGCTCGGCATCCCGATGGAGCACATCAACGTGGTGCACGGCGATACCGACAAGGTGCAGTTCGGCATGGGCACCTACGGGTCGCGCTCGGGCCCGGTCGGCATGTCGGCGATCGTCAAGGCGGTCGACAAGGTGATCGCCAAGGGCAAGAAGGTCGCTGCGCACGTGCTCGAGGCCGCCGAAGGCGACATCGAATTCAAGGACGGCAAGTTCCAGGTGGCCGGCACCGATAAGTCCGCCGAATTCGGCGCGATCGCGCTGCAGGCTTACATCGCCCATAAATTCCCGACGGCGGAGATCGAGCCGGGACTGAAGTAGCAGGCGTTCTACGACCCGACCAACTTCACCTTCCCGGCCGGCACCCACATCTGCGAGGTCGAGATCGATCCGGAGACCGGCACGACCGAGATCGTGAAGTGGACCGCGATCGACGATTTCGGGATCGTGATCAACCCGATGATCGTCGAAGGCCAGGTGCATGGCGGCATCGCGCAGGGCGTCGGCCAGGCGCTCCTGGAGGGAGCGGTCTACGACAAGCACGGCCAGCTCGTGACCGGCTCCTACATGGACTACTGCATGCCGCGAGCCGACAACCTGCCGTCGTTCAACGTCGACTACGTGGTGACCAAGTGCCCGTCGAACCCGCTCGGCATCAAGGGCTGCGGCGAGGCGGGCGCGATAGCGGCGCCGGTGGCGGTGGTCAACGCGATCACCAACGCGGTCGGCCACGAGGACGTACCGATGCCGGCGACGCCGCAGGCGGTGTGGGCGGCGGTGCAAAAGAGCGCGAAGCTGCGTAAGGCGGCGGAGTGAGCGGAGGAGAGCATGTACAAATTCGCCTACCATAAAGCGAAGAACGTCAAGGACGCCGCCGCGCTGCTGAAGAAGGCCGGCGATTCCAAGCTGCTCGCCGGCGGCCAGACATTGATCCCGACGCTGAAGCTGCGGCTCGCCGGGCCGGCGGCGCTCGTCGATATCGGCGGCGTCAAGGAGCTCTCCGGCATCGCGCTCAAGGGCAAGGACCTCGTGATCGGCGCGATGACCCGCCACGCCGAAGTCGCGACCTCGAAGGTGGTGCGGAAGGCGATCCCGGCGCTCGCCGCGCTTGCCGAGACGATCGGCGATCCGGCGGTGCGCAATCAGGGCACCATCGGCGGCTCGATCGCGAACAACGACCCGGCGGCCGACTATCCTGCCGCCTGCCTCGGCCTCGGAGCCACAATCGTAACCTCGAAGCGCAAGATCCCGGCCGACAAGTTCTTCAAGGGCCTGTTCGAGACCGCGCTCGGCGACGACGAGATCATCACCGAGGTGCATTTCCCGGTGCCGAAGAGCGCGGGCTACGCCAAGTTCCCGAACCCGGCTTCGCGCTACGCGCTGGTCGGCGTGTTCGTGAGCCGGAACGGCAGCGACGTGCGCGTCGCGGTCACTGGTGCCGGCGAAGGCGGCGTATTCCGCGTGGCCGAGATGGAAAAGGCGCTGCAGAAGGACTTCTCCGCGAAGGCGCTCGACGGGATCGCGGTCAAGCCGCGCGGGCTCAACTCGGATATCCACGCGAGCGCCGAATACCGCGCCCACCTCGTCGGCGTGATGGCGAAGCGGGCGGCCGCGTCCGCGGCCTGAACCGGCCGAATCTCAATCCTTGCGAAGCGCCCCCGGAAAACCCCGGGGGCGCGCGTTTTTGCGGGCGCGCATTCGGCTCCTTCGCGTGCTAGAACGGCACGCTTCTTGCCGGGAGCAGATTGTGAAATCGGACCGAACCAATCCGGGCCTGCCGACTTCGATCGAGGAGACGCTGAAGCTCTTCGACCGGGGCGGTTACGTGGCCGACCGCGCGCTCGCGACGGTGGTCTACCTCGCGCTCCGCATGGGCCGGCCGCTGTTCCTCGAAGGCGAGGCCGGCGTCGGCAAGACCGAGGTCGCCAAGGTGCTCGCGGCGACGCTCGGGCGGCGGCTGTTGCGGCTGCAATGCTACGAAGGTCTCGACGTCTCTTCCGCGCTCTACGAATGGAACTACGCGGCGCAGATGATCGAGATCAGGATCGCCGAGGCCGAGGGCGTGGACCGCGACCGGCTCTCCTCCGACATTTTCTCGGAACGCTTCCTGGTGAAGCGGCCGCTGTTGGAGGCTTTATCGCCCGATCCGGCGGGAGCGCCGGTGCTCCTGGTCGACGAGCTCGACCGCGCCGACGAGGCGTTCGAGGCGTTCCTGCTGGAAGTGCTCGCCGATTTCCAGGTGACGATCCCCGAGCTCGGCACGGTGCGGGCGAAAGTGCCGCCGATCGTGGTCATCACCTCGAACCGCACTCGCGAGGTGCACGACGCGCTCAAGCGCCGCTGCCTCTATCACTGGATCGACTATCCGACATTTTCGCGTGAGCTCGCGATCGTGCGCGCCAAGGTGCCGGCGGCGGCCGACAAGCTCGCGCGCGAGATCGTGGCGTTCGTGCAAGAGCTCCGGAAAGAGGACTTGTTCAAAGCGCCCGGAACCGCTGAGACGCTCGATTGGGCCTCGGCGCTGGTGACGCTCGACGCGCAAGGACTCGAGCCGTTGCTGATCTCCGACACGCTCGGCGTCGTGCTCAAGTATCAGGACGATCTCGCCCGCTTCGACCCGGCCAAGGTCGAGCACATGCTAAAGGGCGCGCGGACGGCGCTGAAGGCGGCCGAATGAGCGCGCGCACCTCGCGCGGGCCGGAGCGCGGCCGCTTTCCGGAACACATCGTCGAATTTGCGCGCGTGCTGCGCCGGGCCGGCTTGCCGGTCGGGCCTGGGGCGGTGGTGGACGCGGTCAAGGCGGTCGAGGCCTTGGGCATCCGGCGGCGCGATGATTTCTACTGGGCGCTGCATGCGGTGCTGGTGACGAAGCGCGAGCACGATCCGGTATTCGGCGAGGCGTTCCGGCTGTTCTGGCGGCGGCGACACGGCTTCGAGCACGTGCTCGAGGCAATGCTGCCGACGGCGCCCGAGGAGCAGAAGCCGCGCTCGGCGCAGCGCCGGGTCGAGGAGGCGATGCGCGCGGGCGGCCGCGAACCGCACGAATGGCGCCGCCAGGAAGTGGAGATCGACATGACCGGCACCATGTCCGATCTCGAGGTGCTGGCGCGCAAGGATTTCGCGCAGATGACGGCGGAGGAGATCGCCGCCGCCCGCAGGGCGATCGAGACCATCGCCTTCTCCGCGGACGAGGTGCGGCGCCGGCGGCTGGTCGCCCAATCGCGCGGGCGCCGGATCGACGTTCGCCGGACGCTGCGCGCGAGCATGCGCTCGGGCGGCGCCATCATCGACTTGAAGCGCCGCGCGCCCGGCTGGCGGCGGCCGCCGATCGTGGCGCTCCTCGATATTTCGGGCTCGATGAGCGAGTATTCGCGCGTCTGCCTGCATTTCCTGCACGCGCTGACCGAGGCGCGCGGCAATGTCTCGACCTTCCTATTCGGCACCCGGCTCACCAATGTGACGCGCGCGCTGAAGCGGCGCGATCCGGACGACGCGCTCGCCGCTTGCGCGGGCACCGCGCAGGACTGGTCGGGCGGCACCCGCATCGCGAGCGCACTCTCGGAGTTCAACAAGCTGTGGTCGCGGCGCGTGCTTTCGCAGGGCGCGATCGTGCTCCTGATCACCGACGGGCTCGAGCGCGACGCCGGCGAGCGGCTCGCGTTCGAGATCGATCGGCTGCATCGCTCCTGCCGCCGGCTGATCTGGCTCAATCCGCTGCTGCGCTACGACGGATTCGAGGCCAAGGCCAAGGGCATCCTCGAGATGCTGCCGCACGTGGACGAGCTCCGGCCGGTCCACAATCTGGAGAGCCTGCAATCGCTCGCGGCCGCGCTTGCGCACGACCGGCCGCGCGCCCAGATTGATCCCAGGCGCTGGCTGCGGCCGGCGGCGTGATGGAGACGGAAATGGACCAAGCCGCGACCGAACAGGACGTGCTGGCCGCTGCCGAGCGCTGGCGCAAGGAAGGCCGCAAGGTGGCGCTCGCAACCGTGGTCGAGACCTGGGGCTCGGCGCCGCGGCCGGTGGGCAGCCATCTGGTGATCGACGACAAGGACAATTTCTTAGGGTCAGTCTCGGGCGGCTGCGTCGAGGGCGCGGTGGTGGCGGCCGCGGGCGAGGTGATCGCGAGCGGCGCGCCCAAGATGCTCGAGTTCGGCGTCGCCGACGAGACCGCCTGGAAGGTCGGGCTCTCCTGCGGCGGCAATATCCGCGTTTATGTGGAGAAGGTCGACTAGCTGTCATCCCGGATGCGTTGCAGCGCGAAGCGGTGCACTGCTGATCCGGGATCATTCGAAATTCACCCGATCCCGGGTCTGCGGCGCGTCACTTCGCGCCGCGCCGCGCCCGGGATGACGAGTTCACGATGCGTCTCGATCTTCTCGCCGTCCTCAATGCCGAGCGCGCCGCGCGGCGCGCAACGATCGTCGTGACCGAGGTCGCGACCGGCGCCCAGCGCCTGGTTAGGCCTGCGGACGCGGCCAAAGATCCGCTGCGCGACGTTCTCGCCGAACGGTTCCTGAGCGGCAAGAGCGGGATCGCCGAGGTCGGCGGCGCCCGATATTTCCTGAACGTCCATCTGCCGCCGCCGCGGCTCGTGATCACCGGCGCCGTGCACATCAGCCAGGCACTGGCGCCGATGGCACGGATCGCGGGCTATGACGTGGTGATCGTCGATCCGCGAACGGCGTTCGCGAGCCCCGAGCGCTTTCCCGACGTGGCGGTGCTCGCCGAATGGCCGGACCGGGCGCTGCCGAAGCTCTCGCTCGACCCGGCCACCGCGTTCGTGGCGCTCACCCACGATCCCAAGATCGACGAGCCGGCGCTCGCGGCCGCGCTCGCGGCCGGGTGCTTCTATATCGGCGCGCTCGGCTCGAAGAAAACGCACGCCAAGCGGCTCGAGCGCCTGCGCGCGCGCGGAGTTGCGGACGCCGCGCTTGCGCGCATCCACGCGCCGATCGGGCTTGCGATCGGCGCCGCGTCGCCGCCGGAGATCGCGGTTTCGATCCTCGCCGAGATCACCTTGCGCCTGCGGCGCGGGCCGGAGGCTCGCCTATGAAGTTCGGGCCGGTTCCGCCGCGCGCGGCCAAGGGCGCGATCGCCGCCCATTCGGTTCGCGCCGGCGAGCGCCTGATCAAGAAAGGCAGCGCGATCGGCGACGCCGAGATCGCGGCGCTGGAGCGCGCCGAGATCAAGGAGATCGTCGCGGCGCGGCTCGAGCCCGGCGACGTCGGGGAGGACGAGGCCGCGGCCGCGCTGGCGCATGCGGTCGCGGGCGAGCACGTCATGATCGAGCGCGCCTTCACCGGCCGCGCCAATCTTTATGCGGAAGCCGCGGGCGTGCTGAAGGTGGACCGGGCCGGCGTCGACCGGCTGAACAACGTGGATGAGTCGGTCACCTTCGCGACGCTGCCCGAATACCGGCCGGTGCGCGCCGGCGAGATGATCGCGACGGTCAAGATCATCCCGTTTGCGATTTCCGGAGATGTGCACAAGAAGGCGCTGGCGGCGGCGCGGGCGCTGGTCGCGGTCGTGCCCTACAAGCTGCGAAAAGTAGGCGTGGTCTCGACCAAACTGCCGGGGCTCGCCGACAAGGTGATCGAGAAGACCGTGCGCGTGACCGCCGAGCGGCTGAGGCCGGCCGAGGCCGCGATCAGCGCGGAGCTACGCGTTGCGCACGAAGTCGGGCCGCTCACGGGCGCGATCAAGCACGCATTGCAAGGGGGCGCCGAGCTCGTGGTGGTGTTCGGCGCCTCCGCGATCGCCGACCGGCGCGACGTGATTCCGGCCGCGATCGAGGCGGCGGACGGGCGGATCGAGCATTTCGGCATGCCGGTCGATCCCGGAAACCTGATGCTGATCGGCTCAGTCGGCAATGTGCCGGTGATCGGCGCGCCTGGCTGCGCGCGCAGCCCGAAGGAAAACGGCTTCGACTGGCTGCTCGCGCGGCTGCTCGCAGGGCTCCCCGTGAAGCGCGCGGACGTGACCGCGCTCGGGGTCGGCGGGCTGCTGATGGAAATCGTGACGCGGCCGCAGCCGCGCGAAGAGCCGCCGCCGGCGCCGGCGCTGCGCAGCGCCGCGATCGTGCTCGCCGCCGGCCGCGGCACCCGCATGGGGAGCGAGAATAAGCTTGCCGCCGAGCTGCGCGGAAAACCGTTGGTGCGCCATGCAGTCGAGGCCGCGCTTGCCTCGCGCGCGCGCCCCGTGATCGTGGTCACCGGGCATGAGGCCGAGCGGGTCAGGGCCGCGCTCCAGGGCCTCGACGTCGCGTTCGTGCACAATCCTGACTACGCCGAGGGGCTTTCGACATCGCTGAAAGCGGGCCTCGGCGCGCTACCGCCGGAAATCGACGCCGCCGCAATCCTCCTCGGCGACATGCCGCAGGCGAGCGGCGTGCTGCTCGACCGATTGATCGCTGCCATCGACCCGGAGCGCGGCGCGCTGGTGGCGGTGCCGACGCGTGAAGGCAAGCGCGGCAATCCGGTGGTGTGGGCGCGGCGGCTATTCGATGATCTGGCCAAAGTGGAAGGCGATGTGGGCGCGCGGCATCTCATCGGCCTCTATGGCGAAGCCGTGGTCGAGGTGCCGGTCGAGGACGAGGCGGCGTTCCTCGACATCGATACGCCGGAAGCGCTGGCCAAGGCACGGGCAGGGGGAAAGCGATGAAACCGTTGCAGGATCGCGTGGCGATCGTCACCGGCGCCTCGAGCGGCTTTGGCCGGGCGATCGCCGAGGCGTTCGCTGCCGAGGGCGCGAAGACCGTGCTGGTGGCGCGGCGGCGGCCGGTGCTCGAGGAAGTCGCGCGCGGCATCGAGGCAAAGGGCGGGCGTGCGCTCGTGGTGCCGACCGACGTGACCAAGGAGGCGGAAGTCATCGCGCTGTTCGCCAAGGTGATGCAGACCCATGGCCGCGTCGACATCCTCGTGAACAATGCCGGCTTCGCGATCGGAATACCAATCGACGAGATCCCGCTGCAGAAGTGGCAAGAGCTGCTCGACGTGAATCTGAACGCCGTGTTCCTGTGCAGCCGCGAGGCGTTCAAGCTGATGAAAAAACAAGGCGGCGGCCGCATCATCAACATGGGCAGCATTTCGGCGATCACGCCGCGCCGGAATTCGGCCGCCTATTCGACCAGCAAGTTCGCGGTCGAGGGGCTCACACGCTCGCTCACCTACGACGGGCGCGAATACGGCATCGTCGCCTCGGTGATTCAG
>JAHFPN010000191.1 GCA_023269635.1 Hyphomicrobiales bacterium
TCGCCGCCCTGATTCCCGGATCGGCGGCGGCCGGCTCGTTCGAGGATGCGCTCGAGAAATTCGTGGCCGACAGCTATTCCGATACGGAGGCCGCGATCGGAGCAATCGCTACCAGCGGCCACGCCGAAGCCACGACCGTGGTAGCCGCTGTGGCCGAAGGCCGCCTCCTGTTCAGCCCCGATACCATGGCCACATTCGTCAAAGCCAAGGACGGCAAGCTCTACGAAGCCGCGACCGGCAAGGCGGTCACTGGCCCTGAGCCGGGCGGGCTGAAGCCGGTCCGCCTCAATAACCGCGTGCGCCGCGCGCTTGAGGCGGCGCTCGGCTCGCTCACGCTGCTCGCGCCCGACCCGAACCGCCGCTTCGACGCGGCCCAGGCCGTGTTCAAGTCGCGTGACGCGAGCGCGCTCCCGGCGGTAGATGCGGCGCTCGCCAAGGAAACCGACGCGCGCGTCAAGCGCGCGCTGACCGAGGCGCGCGCGGCGATCCTGCTGGTGAAGGCCGACGCACCCGAGGCCGAACGCGCGGCCGCAGTCGCGACCATCGCTGCGCGCGGGGATCAGGATTCGATCGCGCTCCTGCGCTCGCTCCCGGCCGACGCCCCCGCATCGGTGCGGCGCGCGGCCGCCGACGCGCTCGCCGCGGTCGAGCGCTCGCTCGCGGTCTGGACGGTCGCGCAGAACGTCTGGTACGGGCTCTCGCTCGGTTCGGTGCTGTTGCTCGCCGCCATCGGGCTGGCCATCACCTTCGGCGTCATGGGCGTGATCAACATGGCGCACGGCGAGATGGTGATGCTCGGCGCCTATGTCACCTTCGTGGTGCAGGAATGGATCCGCACCAACAATCCGGCGCTGTTCGATGTTTCCGTCCTGATCGCGATCCCCTTGGCCTTCATCGTCGCCGGCGCGGTCGGCATCGCGATCGAGCGCGGCATCATCCGCTTCCTCTATGGGCGGCCCTTGGAGACGCTGCTCGCCACCTGGGGTCTTTCGCTCATTCTGCAGCAGGCCGTGCGCACCTCCTTCGGGCCCACCAACCGCGAGGTCGGCGCGCCCTCCTGGATGAGCGGCGGCTTTGAAATCGGCCAGCTCTCCGTCACCTATGGCCGGCTTTGGATCATCGTGTTCGGTCTCTCGGTGTTCGTCGCGCTCCTGTTCGTGCTGAACTACACTCGGTTCGGGCTCGAAATGCGGGCGGTGACCCAGAACCGGGCCATGGCCGCCTCCATGGGCATCCGCACCAGCCGCATCGACGCACTCACCTTCGGCCTCGGCTCCGGCATCGCCGGCATGGCGGGGGTCGCGCTCTCGCAGATCGACAACGTCTCGCCCAATCTCGGCCAGGGCTACATCATCGACAGCTTCCTCGTGGTGGTGTTCGGCGGGGTCGGCAATCTGTTCGGCACGCTGGTCGGCGCCATGACGCTCGGGATCGCGAACAAGCTCCTGGAGCCCTTCGCCGGCGCGGTGCTCGGCAAGATCGCGCTGCTCGTGCTGATCATCCTGTTCATCCAAAAGCGCCCGCGCGGCCTGTTCGCGCTCAAGGGCAGGGCGGTGGAGGCATGAGACAGCCCTACACCATGCGCATGCTCGACGGCCGCGGCTGGATTTTCCTGGTCGTGCTCGCGGCCATCGCGGTCGTGGTGCCGGTCCTGAATTTCGCGCTGCCGCCGTCCTCGCCGTTTTATTTGCAGAACCACTGGGTGCCGCTGTTCGGCAAATACCTTTGCTTCGCGTTGCTCGCGGTCGCGGTCGATCTGGTCTGGGGCTACTGCGGGATTCTGTCGCTCGGCCACGGCGCCTTCTTCGCGCTCGGCGGCTACGCCATGGGCATGTACATGATGCGCCAGATCGGCACCCGCGGCGTCTATGCGCACCCGATCCTGCCCGACTTCATGGTATTCCTGAATTGGCCGGAGCTGCCGTTCTATTGGTACGGCTTCAACTGGTTTCCCTATGCCGTGCTGATGGTGCTCCTGGTGCCGGGCGTCTTGGCCTTCGTGTTCGGCTGGTTCGCGTTCCGCTCGCGCGTCACCGGCGTCTATCTCTCGATCATCACCCAGGCGCTCACCTTCGCGCTGATGCTCGGCTTCTTTCGCAACAATTTCGGCTTCGGCGGCAACAACGGCCTCACCGACTTCAAGGACATCCTGGGCTTCAACGTGCAGGCGCAGTCTACGCGCGCGGTGCTGTTCGTGCTTTCCGCGCTGGCGCTGGCTTTAAGCTTCCTGCTCTGCCAATGGCTGGTGAAGTCGAAGTTCGGCAAGGTCCTGGTCGCGATCCGCGACGAGGAGCCGCGCGTGCGCTTCCTCGGCTATCGGGTCGAGAATTACAAGCTCGCCGCCTTCGTGCTTTCGGCCTGCCTCGCCGGTATCGCCGGCGCGCTCTATGTGCCGCAGGTCGGCATCATCAACCCGAGCGAGTTCTCGCCGGCCAACTCCATCGAGATCGTGGTCTGGGTCGCGGTCGGCGGCCGCGGCACGCTGGTCGGCGCCGCGCTCGGCGCGGTGGTGGTGAACTACGCCAAGACCTATTTCACCACCGGGCTGCTCGCGCCCTACTGGTTGTTCGCGCTCGGCGGCCTGTTCGTGTTGGTCACCTTGCTTTTGCCCAAGGGCATCGTCGGCACGATCTCAGACTGGATCGCGCGCGAGAAGCCCATGAACGGCGCGGTGGCGAACGGCGGCGCGGCCGAGCCGGCGCCCAAGCCCGCGGAGTGAGCCATGAACGGGACCGCCCCGCAATCGCTCCTCTACCTCGACGGCGTCACCGTGTCGTTCGAGGGCTTCCGCGCATTGAACAAGCTTTCGCTCGTGGTCGAGGCCGGCGAAATGCGCGCAATCATCGGGCCGAACGGCGCCGGCAAGACCACCATGATGGACGTGGTCACCGGCAAGACCCGGCCGGACCAAGGCGACGTCCTGTTCGGCGGCGACATCGACCTGACCAAGCTCGACGAGACCGAGATCGCGCGCCTCGGCATCGGCCGCAAGTTCCAGAAGCCGACCGTGTTCGAGAACCACACGGTGATCGACAATCTCACGCTCGCACTCGCCGGCGACCGGCGGGCGCGCGCCGCCGCGTTCTGGCACGAAGACGCCGAAGAGAGCGCCCGTCTCGACGAGATCCTCGGGATCGTGCGGCTCGGCGAGCATCGCGATCGGCTCGCCGGCCGGCTGTCGCACGGGCAGAAGCAGTGGCTCGAGATCGGCATGCTGCTCGCGCAGGAGCCGAGATTGCTGCTCGTGGACGAGCCCGCGGCCGGCATGACCGACGCCGAAACCAAGCAGACCGCGGAGCTGTTGCGCCAGATCAACCGCGACCGCACCGTGATCGTGGTCGAGCACGACATGAGCTTCGTGCGCGAGCTCGGCGTGCGCGTGACGGTCCTGCACGAGGGCTCGGTGCTGGCCGAAGGCTCGCTCGACCAAGTGAGCGCCGACGAGCGGGTGATCGAGGTCTATCTCGGACGCTGACATGCTCGAGGTAAAGAACATCGATCTCTACTACGGCGCCGCCCAGGCGCTGCGCGGCATTTCGCTGAGCGTCGAGCGCGGCAAGGTAACTTGCGTGCTCGGGCGGAACGGCGTCGGCAAGACCTCGCTGTTGCGCGCCATCGTCGGGCATCAGCCGGTGGCATCGGGGTCGATCAGCTTCGACGGCCACGACATCACGAGGCTGGTGCCGTTCGAGCGCGCCCGGCTCGGCATCGGCTATGTGCCGCAAGGGAGAGAGATTTTTCCCCTGCTCACGGTCCAGGAGAATCTCGAGACTGGCTTCGCCCCGCTGCCGCGCGCGAGCCGCGAAATCCCCGATGACGTCTATTCGCTGTTTCCGGTGCTGAACGACATGCTGCGCCGGCGCGGCGGCGACCTCTCCGGCGGGCAGCAGCAGCAATTGGCGATCGCGCGGGCGCTGGTGATGCGGCCGCGGCTGTTGGTGCTGGATGAGCCGACCGAGGGCATTCAGCCCTCCATCATCAAGGATATCGGCAGCGCGATCAAATACTTGCGCGGCAAGGGCGACATCGCGATCCTGCTCGTGGAACAATATTTCGAATTCGCCAAGGAGCTCGCCGACGACTTCGCGGTCATGGAGCGCGGCCAGTTCGTGCTCTCCGGCGACCGCGCAGCGATGCAGAAGACCGATGTCCGTCAACGTCTCTCCCTCTGACGTGAAGGCCGGGTTGCCGCCCTCGCTCAGCGCTTTCGGCGCGGTGCGGCTCGTGGCTCGTACCGTTGAGGGCGGCACCGAGGCGCACGAGGTGGCCGAAGCCGGGCCGTTGCGCCTGCGCTTTCCGCGTCTCGCCGAGGACGCGCTCGAGGCGATCCTGATCAACACCGCGGGCGGCATCGCCGGCGGCGACCGGCTCGAGATCGCGATCGAGGCGGGCGAGGGGAGCTCCGTTGCGGTCACCAGCCAGGCCGCGGAGAAGATCTACCGCTCGATCGGGCCGGCCGCGCGCATCACGCTGTCGCTGGCCGCACGCGCCCGCGCGCGGCTCGACTGGCTGCCGCAGGAGAC
>JAHFPN010000048.1 GCA_023269635.1 Hyphomicrobiales bacterium
GGTGGTGAACGTGACCTCGATCGCGGGCTCGCGCGTGCATCCTTTCGCGGGCGCCGCCTATTCCACCTCGAAGGCGGCGCTCGCCGCGCTCACCCGCGAGATGGCGGCCGATTTCGGCCCGCGCGGCGTCCGCGTCAACGCCATCGCGCCCGGCGAGATCGACACCGCGATTCTCTCGCCCGGCACCGAGAAGCTGGTGGACGAAATCCCGCTGCGCCGGCTCGGCACCCCCGACGAGGTGGCAAAGATCATCTACGTGCTCTGCACCGACACCGCCTCGTATCTGAACGGCGTCGAAATCCACATCGATGGCGGGCAGCACGTGTGAGCGTCAGAGCCACCGCTTCCACTTGAAAAACGCATACGGAAAAATCGCCGAAGCGAGCATGAGCACCAGCGCCAGCGGGTAACCATAAGTCCAGTCGAGCTCGGGCATGTGCTTGAAGTTCATGCCGTAGATCGAGGCGATCATGGTGGGCGGCAGCAACACCACCGCCACCACCGAGAAGATCTTGATCACGTTGTTCTGGTCGAGGGCGACCAGGCCGAGCACCGCGTCGAGCATGAACTGGATCTTGTTGGCGAGGAAGGTGGCGTGGTCGGTGAGCGAGGCGCAGTCGCGCGCCATGCTCTTCACCTGCGCGCGCTGCTCCTTGGGCAGCTTCATCACCTCCGCCTCGTTGGCGAGGAACAGCACCAGGCGTCCGATCGAAACCAGGCTCTCGCGCACCTTCGAGGTGAGGTCCGCCTTGCGGCCGATGCCGCGCATGATGTCCTGGTAGGATTCCGAAGGCGTCTTGCGCGCTCGGCCGTGGCCGAATATGCGGCGCGAGATGATCTCGATCTCGGCGCTGTCGCGCTCGAGCACGTCGGCGGCGCGGTCGATGATGCCGTCGAGCAGATCGATCAGAATGCCCTCGCCGGTAATGGTCGGCGGGCAGATGCGCGTCAGCTTCTGCGACAGCCGGATGAACGGCCGCGGCTCCTCGTAGCGAACGGTGACCAGCTTGCTCTGCGTGAGGATGAAGGTGATCGGGGTCGTGCTCGGCCGGTCGGTGTCGGCGCCGTGCAAGAGCGTTGCGGTCATGAAGCGGCCGCCGTTCTCGACATAGAGCCGGCTCGACGGCTCGATCTCCGCCATCTCCTCGCGGCTCGGGATCGCGAGCCCGAGCACGGCCTCGAGCGCGCGGTCCTCCTCGGCCGAGGGCGAGACCAGGTCGAACCAGATCGCCTCTGGCGGAATCGGCGTGCCGGCGGGAATGTCCACGCGTTCAAGCGCCGTTCCGCGCGGCAAGTACGCAACGAGCATGCAGGGTCTCCGCAACGCGGCGAGGGTTCCCTAGCGCGTTGCGCTTTGGCAGTCCACGAAAGAAAGCGATTCGGTGCGGCTGAGATCGGGTGCGGCCGGCGGCCGCGGGTCACGCCGCCTGCGGGTCGCCGGTGCCGACCGCGGGCCGCTCCGGGTCGGCCGGCGCATAGGCCCGGTTCTTTGCCTCGCCGCCATAGCGGAGCGCGGCGCGCAAGGCTCCGATCCCGATCTTGCGATAGTGCGCGCCGAGGTCCGGGCGCGGACCCGGCGCCGGGGTCGCGGGCTCGACCGGTCGGTTCAGGGACATGACTTCCTCCGCCGCATCTTGTTTCCGTCTCGGGAAGGACCTTAGGCGACGGCTGCGGCGGATCTGCGCGGGAATGCGGGCCGAACTCGGCCGCAATCGCGGAATGATCTTGATCGGTCCCGGCGCCGGCCAAGCTCATGGGCATCCGGGCGGGTTCTCGGCCTGCGGCATTTCTGCAACAGATATCCGCGAGCGGCCGGGGAACACGTCCTGGCACCTTCCAGCGGCGTCGCGTTTCCGCTAATGCATCAGCAACCGACTGGATTGCCAGGCAAGGGACGGGAGAGCGAATGACCATGCCGGCGCGCAAATCCGCAGTTCTGATCGCAGCCATCCTGGGCTTGGCGCTCGGGGGCTGCGTGATCGAAACCCTCGATCCGACGCCCGAATCGGCGCTGAAGCCGCGCGACCGCAAGCTGCTCGCCAGCGCGCCCTATCTCCAGCACAAGCCGAGCGAGGACTTCCTGCGCCACGTGGTGACGTACACCAGCAAAGAGAAGCCCGGCACCATCATCATCGACACCGACAAGAAGTTCCTGTTCCTGGTCCAGGCCGAGGGCAAGGCGTTCCGCTACGGCGTGACCGTGGGCGAGGAAGGCATGGACTGGAAAGGCACCGCTCAGGTCGGCCGCAAGGTGGAATGGCCCGATTGGGTCCCGACCGCGGACCTGCTGAAGCGCATCCCGGAGCTGCCCAAGTACGTGAGCCCCGGCCCGCACAATCCCATGGGGGCGCGCGCGCTTTATCTCTATCAAGGCAACAAGGACACCCTGTTCCGCATCCACGGCACCAACCAACCGGAATATATCGGCCAGGCGATCTCGTCGGGCTGCATCCGGATGCTGAACGAGGACGTGATCGACCTGTTCAACCGGGTCCCGATCGGGGCCAAGGTGGTCGTGATCTGATTTTATTGCGGTCGGAGGGGAAAAGGGCGCGGCTCCGGCCGCGCCCTTCGTTTTTCGGGAGCCGACAGCCGCGAGATGCCGCGGCGAAATGGCGGGATCGGGGCAGAGTTGGGGCCTTACCCCGCTATTTTGCCCGCTCCATCTTGGTCACGGTGAGCTGGCCATTCACTCGGTCGGCCTCGAACTTCACCTTGTCGCCGACCTTGATCTCTTTGAGCAGCGCGGGGTTCTGCACACGGAACACCATGGTCATCCCCTCCATATCGAGGTTCTTGATCGGCCCGTGCCTGAGCGTGATCTTGCCTTGCGTGGCATCGATCTTGGTCACCTGGCCATCCACCAACGCGGTCTGGGCGATCACCGACGTGGCCGCGATGGCGGCGGCAAGGGCGACGGTGCGGAGAGCGCTCGCTAGTTTCATTCGCATGTGAAATTCTGACGGTTTTCATTTCACGACGATGATGCCGGTCATGCCGTTCTCGCGGTGGCCCGGGATCAGGCAGCCGAACTCGAACTGACCGGCGTTGGTGAATTTCCATAGGATCTCGGCCGTCTGCTTCGGTGCGACCCGGCGCGCGTTCGGGTCGTCGTGCTCCATGTCGGGATTTTTCTTCATTTCTTCCGCGTGCTTGACGTTCTCCTCGGTGGTGGCGAGCACGAACTCGTGCGCGAGCAGTCCGTTGTTCCGGAGGAGAAATCTGACCTGCTGGCCTTTGCGCAACTCGAGCCGGTCCGGGATGAACAGCATCTTTCCGTCGCCCTCGCGCATGACCACCACGATCACCTCCGCCGGCTTGTTCGGATCGCCGGGCTCGCCGGCGGAGAATTGGGCCGCGTCGTGGGCGTTGGACGGTGCTCCGGCCGCCGCCAAGAGGACGGCAAAGAGGAACGGAGCGATTGCGGATCGTCTCATTGCGGGTTTTCCTTTCTTTAATGTTGCTGGTGGCGCGTCGCAGCGGTCGGCTTCACCACGTTCACTTCGACGGCCGGCCGATCGGGCGCGCTAAGCTCGGTCCGCCGCGCCGGCGCGACTTCGCCCGGGTACTCGTAGGCGACGCTGCCTTCCGGGTGCCGGTACCAGCCCGGATCGCGGTAATCGTCGGCCGCGAGCCCCTCGCGCACTTTCACCACGGTGAACATGCCGCCCATCTCGAGCGGGCCGAATTGGCCATAGCCGGTCATCATCGGCAGCGTGTTTTCCGGCAGCGGCATTTCCATCTCGCCCATCTCGGCCATGCCGCGCGTGCCCATGGGCATGTAATCGGGCACGAGCTTGCGGATTTTCTTGGTGAGTTCGGTCTTGTTGACCCCGATGAAGGTCGGGATGCCGTTGCCCATGGCGTTCATGGTGTGATGCGACTTGTGGCAGTGAAACGCCCAGTCGCCCGGCGTATTGGCGACGAACTCGATCGCGCGCATGGCTCCGACCGGGACATCGACCGTGACCTCCGGCCAGCGTGCGCTCGCCGGCACCCAGCCGCCGTCGGTGCCGGTCACTGCGAAATCGTGCCCGTGCAGATGGATCGGATGTGCCGTCATGGTGAGATTGCCCATGCGCACGCGCACCCGGTCGCCCTTGCGCACGGCGAGATGGTCGATTCCGGGGAAGGCGCGGCTGTTCCAGGTCCATAGATTGAACTCGGTCATGGTCGCGACCTTGGGGATGTAGCTCCCGGGCTCGATGTCGTAGGCGTTGATGAGAAAGACGAAGTCGCGGTCCACACGATGAAGCGCAGGATCGCGCGGGTGCACGACGATGAAGCCCATCATTCCCATCGCCATCTGGACCATCTCGTCGGCGTGCGGGTGGTACATGAAGGTCCCGCTCTTCTTCATCTCGAACTCGTAGACGAAGGTCTTGCCCGGCTTGATCTGCGGCTGGGTCAGCCCGCCGACGCCGTCCATGCCGTTCGGCACCAGCATTCCGTGCCAATGGACGGTGGTGTGCTCGGGCAGCTTGTTGGTGACGAAGATGCGGAGCTTGTCGCCCTCTACGCACTCGATCGTGGGTCCGGGCGATTGGCCGTTATAGCCCCACAGATGCGCCTTCATGCCCGGCGCCATCTCGCGCACCACCGGCTCGGCGACGAGATGGAATTCCTTCCAATCGCCGTTCTGCCGCCAGGGCAGCGTCCAGCCGTTGAGCGTGACCACCGGCCGATAGTCACGGCCCGAAGGCGGATGCAGCGGCGGCTGCGTTGCCGGCTTCTCCATGATCGGCGCCTCGGGAATGCGCTGCGCTTCGGCGCGCTCGACCGCGGCGGCGCCGAGCAAGAGCGCGCTCGAGCTTCCGATGAATTGTCGACGGGACAGCATGATCTTCTCCTGCGGATATCAATGGGAGGGCGCGGCGGTCACGGGTACCGCCGCCGTGAAATTCGTGGGCGTGCTTTCGGTCCCGCTGCCGGCGATGGCCATGAACACCTCGACGCTGGCGAGCCAGAAATCGCGTTGCGCCTCGATCGAAGCGCTGATGCTGGCAACGGTCTGGCGAGTATCCGCGAGCAGGCGGAACGTGTCGGCGACCATCGCGTTGTAGCGAAGCAGACTTTCCTCGGCGATCGTCTTGCGCAGCGGCACGATCTGGTCGCGGTAGTGGCGCGCCACGTCGTAAGCGGTGCGGTAGGTCTGGTAGGCATCGCGCGCCTGCGAGCGGGCGTTGATCGCCTGCTCGCGCAGGCGATGCAGCGCTTGCAGGTAGGTCTCCTCGGCGCGCAGCACGCGCGCTGCACCGAAATCGAACAGCGGCACCATGAGCTCGACCTCGATGCCGCGCTCGATCGGAAGCCCGGTCTCACTCTTGCGCCAGGCACCGAGCTCGAACACGTTGACGAAGCGCGTCGTCTGGGTGAGGCCGAGGGTCTTGGCGAGGAGCGCCACTTCGCGCCGCGCGATCTCGAGGTCGATCCGCTCCTGCACCGCGGCCTTCTCGATCGCCGGCAAGGTCCGCGGCGCCTTGGGAAGATCGGGAAGTCGCGCCGGGAGGCGAAAGTTCAGCTCCGCGCCCCACAAGCCCATGACACGTACGAGCTGCTCGCGCTCGGACCGATAGCGTTGTTGGGCCGCCGCGGTTTGCGCGCTGATCTCGGCATAGAAAGCATGCTCGCGCGCCTGGTCGAGTTTGTTCCAGGCCCCGGTCTCGCCGAGCTTCTTGGCGAGGTCGGACGCGGCTTCCGCCGTGCTCCGCGCTTCGGCGAGATAGTCGAGCAGCTGTTTCGTGGCGATGGCGCGATAGAACGCACGCCGCGTTTCCGCCGCGACGCGCAACGTCTCGCCGACCGCGCGCAATTGGGCCTGCGACAGCCGCTCGGCGGCGATTTCGCTGCGCAAGGGCAGGGTGGCGAGCCCGAGGATGTCGAGGATCAGCTTGCGCTCGATTATCACGTCGTCGCCGCGCACCGAGCGGCCGAGCGAAATGCGCGGATTGGGCGGCAGGCTCTCTTGGATGAGCGTGGCCTGGGCGAGCCCGACCTCGCCATAGGCGGCCTGCAGGCCCGCATTGTTGAGGAGTGCGATCTGCACCGCCGCGTCGGCGCTGAGCGTCCGCGCCAGCAATTGGCGCACGCGCGTCCGTGCGGTGGCGGCTTCGGTCTCGTCGCGGACGCGCACCGCATCGAATCGGATCTTGCTCGCGACCGATGCCGCGACCGGCCCAAATGGGCCGTCCGGCCCGCTCAAGGTGGTGCAGGCCGATAGCAACACGGCCGCGCCGAGCGATGCGGCCGCGCGGAGCGTGCGTCGAGCGCGGCTCATGGCGTGCTCCTCGGCTGCGGCGCGATGCGCTCATTGGTGCCGGGCCAGGCCGAAGGCTCGACCGGCCGGCGCGGGACGTAATCGGAAAGCGCCGAGCGATAGGGCTGCGGCGGCACGGTTGCCCGCGGGTCGGTCGGATCGGCGCCGGCAAAAAGTCGGGGAGGGGTGGCGGCGCAGCCGGCGAGCAGCAATGCCAGCAGCGAAGCGAATAAGATCCTCATCATTGACCCCGTGATGCGGCCGAGAACGCGTGGCGTCCTCGTCCGCGCAATGGTTGGCGGAATGGATGGAGCCGCGGCTTGCCGCGCGAGGCGGCAGCCGCGCCGGGCGATGGCGCGCAGCCTTCCTCAGGCGAGGACGGCCGCGAACGCGATCAGCCTTGCTTTACAAGGTGCGAGGGGGAGGATCGATCGCCGGTGCCGGCATCGAGCGCAGGACCACGGTCAGCGTGGCAAAGGCGGGATCCGCCGCGGGAAGAACGTCGAGCGCGGGCGAACCAAAGATGAATGCCGTCGCGCCACAGGCCGCGGCGCAACAATGGGAGTCCGTGTCGCCGTCGCCCTTGGCATGGTCCAACGCGCCGTGCTCGCGGCAAGGCGTGGACGCCGCAGGGTCCTGGTCGATGGCGGCCGCTTGCATCGCCGCGTAGTGGCGCGCCGCGTGCGCGAGCTTCGGCGCATAACAGCTCGCGGCCGCGATTGCCGTGATGGCGAGAATAGCGACGAAAGGGTGCGACCAGGCGCGCATCGGTGCGGGCACTATAATCTCGGGCCGCGTCGAGACAAGCGTGGATTTCCTCCACGGCCGGGCGCGGCCAAGGCCGAATATGGCATTTGTCGGGTACGCGTCGTTGCCGCAGGCTCCTGTTTGCGCTCGTCGACGGCCGCGCTAACATTATGTGGTTCCGATCGAGGCGCGCTCGAACAGCGCCACGGCACGGATTAGAGGGGGAGTGCAATGCTCGGCCTGATGCAAGACTGGTCGCTGGTCTGCCACCGCATCATCGACCACGCGGCGATTCAATACGGCAAGCGGAAAGTCATCACCCGCTCGATCGAAGGACCGATCGTCGAGACCACCTATACCGAGATCCGCAAGCGCGCGCTTAAAGTGGCGCAGCGCCTGGCGAAGGACGGCATCAAGCCGGGCGACCGGGTCGCGACGATGGCCTGGAACACCTGGCGGCACCTGGAAGCCTGGTACGGCATCCTCGGCGCCGGCGCCGTCTATCACACCGTCAATCCGCGCCTGTTCCCGGACCAGCTCATCTACATCGTTAATCACGCCGAAGACCGCGTGATGATGACCGACCTCACCTTCGTGCCGTTACTCGAAAAGATCGCCGACAAGTTGCTGAAGATCGAGCGCTACGTGATTTTCACCGACCAGGCGCATATGCCGGCGACCACGCTCAAGAACGCGGTCGCCTACGAGGACTGGATCGCCGAGGTCGACGGCAAGTTCAAGTGGGTCGAGGTCGGCGAGAACGACGCCGCCGGCATGTGCTACACCTCCGGCACCACCGGCAATCCCAAGGGCGTGGTCTACTCGCATCGCTCGAACGTGCTGCATTCGCTCGCGGCCGCGATGCCGGACGTGCTCGGGCTTTCCTCCCACGACGTCGTGCTCCCGGTGGTGCCGCTGTTTCACGCCAATAGCTGGTCGCTCGCCTTCAGCGCGCCGATGAACGGCGCCTCGCTGGTGATGCCGGGCGCCAAGCTCGACGGCGTCTCGATCTACGAGCTGCTCGACAAGTTCAAGGTCACGGTCACCGCGGCGGTGCCGACGGTATGGATGATGCTGCTCGCGAACCTCGAGCAGAACAACCTCAAGCTTCCGCATTTGAAGCGGGTGTTGATCGGCGGCTCGGCCTGTCCGCGCGCCATGATCGAGAAGTTCCAGGACAACTACGGCGTCCGCGTCACCCATGCCTGGGGCATGACCGAGATGAGCCCGATCGGCACCGCCGGCTTCCTGAAGCCGGAGGTCGCCCACCTCGGCCATGAGGACCAGCTCGACGTGCAGGAGAAGCAGGGCTTCTCGATCTTCACCGTCGAGATGAAAATCACCGACGACAAGGGCAAGGAGATGCCGTGGGACGGCAAGACCTTCGGGCGGCTGAAAGTGCGCGGCCCCGGCGTCTCGAAAGCCTATTACAAGGGCGAGGGCGGCGACATTCTCGACGCGGAAGGCTACTTCGACACCGGCGACGTCGCCCATATCGACGAGCTCGGCTACATGAAGATCACCGACCGCGCCAAGGACGTGATCAAGTCCGGCGGCGAGTGGATTTCCTCGATCGATCTCGAGAACCTCGCGGTTGCGTATCCGGATGTCGCGGAAGCCGCCGTGATCGGCATCCCGCACCCGAAGTGGGATGAGCGGCCGCTGCTCATCATCGTCGCGAAGCAGGGAAAAAAGATTGCCAAGGGCGACCTCCTGAAGTTTCTCGAGGGCAAGGTCGCGAAATGGTGGATGCCGGACGACGTAGTGTTCGTGGACGAGATCCCGCACACCGCGACCGGCAAGATCCAGAAGATGACGCTGCGGGAGAAGTTCCGCGACTATCGCCTGCCGACTGCGGCGGAGTGAGGAGCGCGGGGCTCACGCCGAGCGGCGCGCGTAGATCGCCCGCTCGGTCACCACGAAGTCGATCCGCCCGTCGGTGAGCGCCTGCGCGCATTCCTCCGGCCGGTTCACGATCGGCTCCTCGTGCACGTTGAAGCTCGTGTTGACGAGCACCGGCAGCCCAGTGCGCCGCTCGAACGCCGAAAGCACGTCGAAATAGAGCGGGTTCGGCGCCCGCTCGATCACTTGCGGCCGCGCCGATCCGTCCACGTGCACGACCGCCGGGATACGTTGCCGCCAGGCCGGCCGCACGTCGCAGGTGATGGTCATGAACCGGCAGGCATAGGCATTCCGGGAATTCACTTCGAATACCTCGGACGCGCGCGCCGCCGAGATCACCGGGGCGAACGGCATGAACTCGGAGCGCTCCAGGCGCTGGTTCAGGAGATCATGGGTCTCGCGCCGCGCCGGATTGGCCAGGATCGAGCGCGCGCCGAGCGCGCGCGGGCCGAACTCCATGCGGCCGGTATAGATCGCGCCGAGCCCGCCGCGCGCGAGCCGCTCGCCGGCGCCCTCGACCGGCGCCTCGCCGGTTTTCGCGACGCCCGGCGCGCGTTCGAGCACCTTATCGGCCAGGCCCGAGTAGTCGCGGCCGAGATAGACGTGCTCGAGCCGCCGCCGCGCCGCGAGCCAGCGCTCCAGCCCGTCGCGGCGCAGGAGATAGACCAGCGGTCCGCCGGTGGACATGCCCTCGTCCCCCATGGGCGGGACGATGAAGATTTCTTCGAGCGCCAATTGCTCCGCGAGCACGCGGTTGAGCTTCACGTTGGCGAAAATGCCGCCGGCGACGCCGAGGTGCCGGGCCGGATGCCGGCGCAGGAGCCGCCGCACCGATTCCAGCATGAAGTCTTCCAGCACCTTCTGCACCGAGGCGGCCACGTCCTCGCGCCGCGCCTTCGCGGCGATCGCGCGCATGAACGGCCACATGTGGTCGTGCTTCAAGAAATCGGAATCGATGCGGCCGTCCTCGCCGATTCTGAAATGGGCGGCGATCTCGTCGTAGAAGCGCGGGCTCCCCATGGCCGAGAGGCCGGTGACCTTGCCCTCGTGCCGCAAGCTCTTGAAGCCGAGCGCGTCGGTGGCCGCGCCATAGAGGCGGCCGAGGCTGTCGATCGGCGTGGGGCGGAGCAGGAGGCCGTCGCCGCCATAGATCGTGGTCAGCCGACCGTTGGCGAAATGACTGTGGCTGTAATCGATGTTGTCGCCGCCGGCGTCGGCGGTGACCAGCAGCGCGTCGTCCCAATCGGTGTAGAACAGCGCCGGCAGCGCGTGCGCCTCGTGGTGGTTGTAGAAGAAGAGCTCCGCGTCCGGGCGGAAGCCGGCGGCGCGCCGGAAGCCGGCGAAGTCGTAGATCGCTTCCGCGCGGAGGGTGTTCGCGCGCCGGAGCTCGCGCGCAAACATGCGCCGGGGAAAACCCTGCACGCGCGTCCGATACTGCTCGCGCAACCAGCGCCAGCCGCGGAAATGGGTGAAGTGCTCGACCGGCATCGCCATGCGGCTGATCGCCACCACGTCCACGTCGCGGCGCGTGGCGCCCGCGATCGACAGCACCTCGTCGATGCAGGCGTCCGGAAAGACGCGGCCGTCGCTTTTTATTCGGGTCAGGCGCTCGAGCTGCACCGCCGCGACCAGATCGTAATCGCGGAATATCGCCGCGGAGGCGTCGTGGATTCCGGGATGGATACCGAGGATGAGCTGCGGCATGGGACGGCGGCTTTGGGGATCGAGTCTGGGCGGGCGCTTGGAATGCGATAGCAAAAGCGGGCGGCTTTCTCCATGAGTCGCATGCCGCCACGCTTGCCGCCGGCCGCGGAATGACCGAGAAAGGGCGCCCACGAGGCCGGTCCACCCATGCAGCCCTATCCGCGCGCGGCGCCCGCCGCGCGGAACCCATGATCCGCCGCCAGCTTTATCTCGAGGTGCGGATATCGCGGCTTGCGGTCCTGAGCCGACGCATCGCCGGCTTCTCGGTGCCGGTGGTGTTGCTCGCGATCGGCATGCACCGCTTCGGCCTGGTCGAGTTCGACGCGGCGTTTGCGAGCCTCGTGGCCGGGCTCGCGGTGGCGCTCTTGGGGCTGCTGGTGGCCGGCCTTGCCTTCATCGTGATCTGGAACGAGGGCTTGCGCGGCCTCGATCGCGCGCTGATCGCCTGCGCGATCGGCGTGCTGGTGCTCGGCGCCCCCGCCTTCGAGCTCGCGCGCGGCGCGACCTTGCCCGCGATCAGCGACGTCAGCACCGACGTGGTCGATCCGCCCCGCTTCCAGGCGATCGCCTCGGCGCGCTCGCGCGGCGCCAACCCGGTCGCCTATCCCGGGCCGGAGACCGCCGCGTTGCAGCGCGCCGCCTATCCCGGCGTGAAGCCGTTCGAGCTCGAGGCCAATCCCGACGAGGTATTCAACCTGATCCTGAACTTGGTCGAGCAGAGTCGCTGGCGCGTGCTCGATAGCGTGCCGCCGCGCGGCGGTGAGCGCGACGGCCGCATCGAGGCGGTGGCGCAATCGCTGATCATGGGCATCCGCGAGGACATCTCGATCCGCGTCCGCACCACGCCGAACGGGGTCAGGATCGACATGCGCTCGGCCTCGCGCTACGGCAGCCGCGATCTCGGCTCCAACGCGCGGCGGATCGAGCGCTTCTTCGCCGATTTCACCGACGCCCGCCGCCGGACCCGCTGAGCCGGTAGCGGCCGGAGAGCAAGGGGACGCCTGCGGTCGCCACCACGCCGCGGGCGACGAGGTCCTCGAGATGCGCGAGCACCGAGAGCGCGGCCGCGCGCTCCAGCCGCGGATCGAGCCCGAAATAGATCGCGCGCACCAGGCTTCCGATATCGGTCTCGCCGCGCTCGAGCACGCGCAGGATCGCGGCCTCGCGCGCGGCGCGGTGGGCGATGTATTGCCCGACCAGCGCCGGCCCGTCCGGCACCGGCCCGCCATGGCCGGGAAAGTACAGGCGCTCGGGGCGGACCCGCAGCTTCTCGAGCGAGGCCATGTAGTCGCCCATCGAGCCGTCCGGCGGCGCCACCACCGGCGTGGCCCAGCCCATCACATGATCGCCCGAAAACAGCAGATCCTCGCCGCGAAGCGCGTAGCAGAGGTGGTTCGCCGCGTGCCCCGGCGTCGCGATCGCCTCGAGCGCGTAGCCGGTGCAGCGGATCAGCTCGCCGTCGGCAACGCGCCGGTCGGGGACGAAATCGTGGTCGGCGCCGGCCTCGAGCGGATTGGCCTCGCCGGCATGCAGCGGCCGGGCAAAGCGATGCGGCCCTTCGCCCAGCGTTTTCGCCCCGGTCGCGGCGCGGATGGCCGGCGCCGCCGTTGAATGGTCCCGGTGCGTGTGGGTGACGAGGATGTGTTCGACCGTCTCGCCCTCCACCGCGGCGAGCACCGCCTCGATATGGGCGGGAAGGTCCGGGCCGGGGTCGATGATCGCGACCGCCCCGTCGCCGACCACATAGGTGCATGTTCCCGAAAACGTGAACGGACCCGGATTGGGCGCGAGCACGCGGCGCACCTTGGGCGCGACGCGCTCGGGCTTGCCGGGCACGGCCTTGAACGAGCGGTCGAACGGGATGTCTTCTGCCATGTGGCGGCGCCGAGTGCAGGCGCCTATCTATATAGCAAGCGCCGCGTTCGGCGCCGCAAAATCGGTTTTCCGCGAACCGGCGGCGCCGTCCGGTTTCGCTTGACGGGGGCCGCCGATTGCGTTCTCTTTTCGTTGCAATCGAGTTTCGGCCTGACCGCTTGGGCCGCCGCCCCCGCGCGGGCGCACCTAGAAGGCGCTCTCCGAAATTTCGTTGTGGAGAGCCGCACGATTCTCGCGCGGCGGCGCCTTGGTTAGAGGCGAGACGACGAAGGAGCCGAGAATGGCTACTGGTACCGTGAAGTGGTTCAACCCGCAGAAGGGCTACGGATTCATCCAGCCCTCCGACGGCGGGCGCGACGTGTTCGTGCACATCAGCGCCGTCGAGCAAGCGGGGTTGTCGACCCTCAACGAAGGACAAAAGGTGTCCTACGATGTGGTGACGACGGACCGCGGTCGTACCGCCGCCGGCAATCTCAAGGCGACCTGAATATTCTGGCCCTCTCCGCCGCCTGGCTCGAGGCGGCGGCTTTGGCGCGCGCGGCGCACCTGGCGTTGCGCCGGCCCGGTCCGCTTTTCGGAAAAATTGGTCGGAGTGGCAGGATTTGAACCTGCGACCCCCTCGTCCCGAACGAGGTGCGCTACCAGACTGCGCTACACTCCGGCCGCGCTGCTCATAGCAGGCGAGGCCCCGTCGCTTCAAGTCGCGGGGTCCAAGCCGGGCCGTTGAACCGTGCGGCCCAGCGCGGCAGATTGCGGCCGACTCACGACCGGCGTGCGACTGTTGGGGCGTAGCCAAGTGGTAAGGCAGCGGATTTTGATTCCGCCATTCCCAGGTTCGAATCCTGGCGCCCCAGCCACCCAGTCTGGTCTCCGTGCTGCGTGAGCGGCGTGTCGGAGAATCTTCGAGTTTTCGGCCTGTAGGCGCTGGACAGCGCGGTCTCTACTGTAGGGTTTTGAAGTTCTCATCCCCAAGACGCCGATTTTTGGACGCCGGTCTCTAGTCGGCATTTTTCAATCTCCGTTTTTGCACGCCGGTGGTATGAGAGACCGGTTCGTATTTCAGAGAGACTGGTTCGCAGCGACCGCTGATCGCGGTTTTTAAGGGGACACGGTAGCACCGGATTAAGCTCAGCCGCTCGAAAGCCCGATCCGCCGTTCCTGCTCGGCCCAGGAGTAGGGCAATGCTTTTGCGAGCGCGGTGACGGTGAGATCGGCAGGAGCACTGCCCTCAATGATCGCCGCGGTAATTCGGGGCGAGACGAAGGCGAGGGGAGAGAGAAAACGCACGTGCCGCTCCACCTTGCGGGCGCGTTCGGAGATTTTGGCAAAGGAGGATGCGCGGCCCTCGGCGAGATCATCGATCCAGCCTCGGGCCTTGGCGATCGCACCAAGCAAAGCATCGCGCGTCTCTGAGGTTATCGTCGGGCGCTGCTCGGGGGCTGGGAGAATGCCTTTGATCGCTGCGAAACTTTGAGCCGACCAGGGCAGGATGATCACGGTCGCTTGGCGATCCTGGGGTATTGAGTTCTCGGCGCGATCTTCCTGGTTGTCAGTACCCATTCGCGCAGCAGCCGGCTCGCGAACAGCGATCTCGATCGCTTGTTGTTTGACGACGATCCTTTCGACATGCCGCTCGATCAGTTCGCGGCCTTCTGTCGGGGGTGGTTGTTCGTTCTCCCCACCGGCTACGTGGTGGACG
>JAHFPN010000192.1 GCA_023269635.1 Hyphomicrobiales bacterium
CCCGCGCGCGGCGGAGAAGATCGCGCGCCAGTAGCCGTCATCACCGGGCCGGCGCACCCAAGTCGGCTATTGCCGACTTGGGCGACCTTAGTGCCGATCTCGGGTAAACCCGAGATCGGTGCGCCGGTGATCCACGCCTTGCTGAGTCGAATTCGTGGATGGCCGGGACAAGCCCGGCCATGACGAATAGAATATGACTCCATGGCGAATATCACCGCCTCCGACATCGCTGCCGCCACCAAGACGCTCCAAGGCCACGTGCTGCGCACGCCGACGCTCTACGCGCCGCGGCTCTCGGCGCTGACCGGCGCGGAAATCTTCGTCAAGTACGAGAACATGCAGGCGACCGGCAGCTTCAAGGACCGCGGCGCTTATCTGAAGCTCGCCTCGCTCAGCGAGGCCGAGAAGAAGCGTGGCGTGATCGCCATGTCCGCGGGCAATCACGCGCAAGCCGTGGCCTATCACGCCGAGCGGCTCGGCATCGCCTCCACCATCGTGATGCCGGAGACCACGCCGTTCGTGAAGGTGGCGGCGACCGAGGCGCACAGCGCGCGCGTGGTGCTGTTCGGTGAGTCCATCGCCGAATCCGCCACCCGCGCACATGCGATCGCCGAACAGGAACGGCTGGTTTTCGTGCATCCGTTCGACGATCCGAAAATCATCGCCGGCCAAGGCACGGTCGCGCTCGAGATGCTGGCCGACGCGCCCGATCTCGATCTCTTGGTCGTCCCGGTCGGCGGCGGCGGGCTGATCGCCGGGATTTCGCTCGCGGCCGAGGCGATGCGGCCCAAGATCGAGATTTTCGGCGTCGAGTCCGCGCTCTATCCGTCGCTGTGGAACAAGCTGCATAACGGGAACCGGCCATGCGGCGGGCCGACGCTTGCCGACGGCATCGCGGTCAAGGAGGTGGGCGCGCTCACCTTGCCCGTTATCCGCGAGCTCGTGGCCGACGTGTTCACCGTCGAGGAAGCGGACCTCGAGCGCGCGGTCAACGCGTTCCTGACGCTGCAAACGACGCTGGCCGAAGGCGCCGGCGCCGCCGGGCTCGCGGCCATGCTCGCGGAGCCCGCACGCTTCCGCGGCAAGCGTGTGGGCCTGGTCGTCACCGGCGGCAACATCGACCCGCGCGTCGCGGCTTCCATCATGGTGCGCGAGCTCGAGCGCGCCGAGCGCATCGTGAACTTCCGCATCGCGATCCAGGACCGGCCCGGCACGCTCGGTATCATCGCGACGCTGCTCGGCGAACTCGGCGCCAATATCCTCGAAGTGGACCACCGCCGCCTGTTTCTCGACGTGCCGGCCAAGGGTGCCCGCCTCGATGTCACGGTCGAAGTCCGCGACAAGAAGCACGCCGAAGAGGTCCAGACCAAGCTGCGCGGCGCCGGCTATGCCGTTGAGCGGATCGATACCGGCGGCGGCTTTAAGTCGACTTGAGGCCCTCTTGCGCCGGCCTCGCGAATCCCCACCTTTGCGGCCATGAGCGAGACCCCGCGCCTCGGCATTTCCGGCGACCCCCGGCCGCACGCCTACGACCCGGACAGGCAGCCGGAATATTTCGAGGGCGTGCTCGCGCGCCGCATCGTCGCCTTCCTGATTGACGCGATCTTCGTGATCGGGCCGATGCTCGTGCTCGCCTTCCTGATCTTCGTTTTCGGCTTGGTCACCTTGGGCATCGGCTGGCTGCTGTTCGCGCTCTTGTCGCCGATCTTCGTGATCTGGGCCGTGGTCTATACCGGTGCTACGCTCGGCAGCCCGCAATCGGCGACCATCGGCATGCGCGCGATGGATCTGGAGATGCGCACTTGGTACGGCGCGCCCATGTTTTTCCTGCTCGGCGCCGTGCACGTGATCTTTTTTTGGGTGCTGACCACCGCGCTCACCCCGCTGATCCTGATCGTCGGCCTGCTCAACCGGCGTCGGCGGCTGCTGCACGATTTTCTCACCGGCACGCTCGTCATCAACAGCGAAGCGCGGGCCGCGGCGCTGCACCGCACGCGCGGAGGTTGACCCGACCCTTTGACGGCGCTTGCCGGGCGCGCGATGCTTGCGATCGAGGATCGATTCCGGGCAGCCAACCTTGACCCAGCAACCGCGCGACACGCCGCAGTTCTTTCTCACCAGCCCCGCGCCCTGCCCCTATCTCCCGAACCGGCAGGAGCGGAAGGTGTTCACGCACCTGGTGGGCGAGCGCGCGGCCGAGCTCAACGACGTTCTCACCCAAGGCGGCTTCCGCCGCTCGCAATCGATCGCCTATAGGCCGGCATGCGAGACCTGCCGCGCCTGCGTCTCGGTACGGGTGCTGGCGCAGGAATTCGACCCGCGCCCGTTCCGCCGCCAGCTCGCCGCCAACGAGGACCTCGTCGGCCATGCCCGCGCCGCGGTGCCGAGCGCCGAGCAATATTCGTTGTTCCGCGCCTATCTCGACGCCCGCCACGCCGACGGCGGCATGGCCGACATGACCGTGCTCGACTACGCGATGATGATCGAGGACAGCCACGTCCGCACCAAGCTGATCGAATACCGCCGGCGCGGACAAGACACCGGCGTCACCGGCCGCGGCACCGGCCCGCTGGTCGCGGTCGCGCTCACCGACACCCTCGGCGACGGTCTCTCCATGGTCTACTCGTTCTACGACCCGGATCTGCTCAGCCGCTCGCTCGGCACTTACCTCATCCTCGATCACATCGAGCGGGCGCGGAAGCTCGGCCTCGCCTATGTCTATCTCGGCTATTGGGTCGAGGGCGCGCGCAAGATGCACTACAAGAGCCGGTTCCGCCCGCAGGAGCGGCTCACGCCCGACGGCTGGGCCCGGGTCGACTGATCCCGCGCCGCTGATCGCTTATCGATGTCCGACCGATTGACCCCCCCTGAACGGCTGACCGCGTTCGCCGCGGCGTGCCTCGAAAAGCTCGGACTCGCGACCAAGGACGCGCGGCTGGTGGCCGAAACCCTGGTCGCGTCGAACCTGCGCGGCGTGGACAGCCATGGCGTGGTTCGCCTGCCGCATTACTCGACCCGGCTTAAGAACGGCACGATCAAGCCGCGGCCCGAGATCAAAGTCGAGCGCACCGGGCCTTCGACCGCGATCGTGGACGGCGGCGCCGGCATGGGCCAGCTCGTCGCCGTGCGCGCCATGGACGAGGCCATCGCGCTCGCCAAGGAGACCGGCGTCGGCGCGGTCGGCGCCAAGAACAGCTCGCATTGCGGCGCCATGGCCTGGTTCGTCGAGCAGGCCGCGCGCGCAGGAATGCTAGGCATCGCCATGACCCATACCGATCCGATCATGGTCCCCACCGGCATGAAGAAGATTTTCTTGGGCTCGAACCCCATCGCCTTCGGGGCGCCCGGCGGAGACGGTCCACCCATCGTCATCGACATGGCGACCACCAACGTGGCGCTCGGCAAGGTGATCGTCGCCAAGCAGGATGGAAAATCGATTCCGCTCGACTGGGGCATCGATGCGGAAGGGCGCGCCACCGCCGACCCGGGCAAGGTCACCGGGCTCGCGCCCATGGCCGGCCCCAAGGGCTACGCGCTCGCCACCATCATCGAAATTCTCTGCGCGCACCTGACCGGCGTGCCGTTCGGCACTCACGTGACCAAGATGTACGGCGAGCTCGACAAGCCGCGAAACCTAGGCCACTTCATGCTGGCGCTCGACATCGCGCACTTCACCGACCCGAAATTTTTCCGTGCGCAAATCGATCGGTTCGTGAACGAAGTGCACGTTCAGGCGCCCGCGGATCCCGCCCGGCCGCCGCTCGCGCCCGGCGAGCCCGAGCGTCTCAATGCCGAGCGGCGAACGCGCGACGGCGTTCCCCTCGGCGACGGCGTGCTCGCGGACCTCAACAAGCTCGCCGGCGAGCTCGGCGTCGCCAAGCTCTGAGCCGAACGATTACGGGCAGAAGATCGGCGTGACATGAACGAAATTCGCGGCCTGGCACAGCGCGCCGCGCGCGTAGGCGTGGCCATCCGCCGTCGCATAAACGGGCCCGAGCACGCTGCCGAGCCCGATCGAGACATAGAAGGCGACGTTGCGCAGGCTGTAATATTCCCAGAAGCCGGCGTCGTCGTATTGGCTGTCGGCCACATAATTCTCGATCTTATATTGGCCGAGCGCCAGGTTCAGCGCCGGGTCGTCCTTGTCCATGATATCGGGATAGGGATCCGCATTCGCCTTCCACCAATGCAGCGCGATGCCCAGCACCAGCCCGAGCGCGAGCCAGCACAGGAATTCGGCGGCGGCGATCCACATGGCGCCGCCATGCTCGCGCAACACGTTTAAGACGGCGTGAACGCGCCCGGCCTCACTCCCGCAGCATCCGCCGCATCACGTTGTTGCGCTTCACGAAATGATGGCGCAGCGCGCCGACAATGTGCACGACGACAAGAGCCGCCAGGAGATAGGAAAGGATAAAGTGCGATTGCTCGAAGAGGTCGTGCAGCATCCGGTCACCGGCCGAGGTGATGGCCGGCACCCGCACCAAGCCGAACAGCGCCTA
>JAHFPN010000193.1 GCA_023269635.1 Hyphomicrobiales bacterium
GCTGGGTTCCGCTTCCACCATGTCTCGACCGACGAGGTATTCGGCTCGCTCGCGGCCGGACAGTTCAACGAGGAGAGCCGCTACGCGCCGAGCTCGCCTTATGCGGCGAGCAAGGCCGCAGCGGATCATCTGGTGCGGGCCTGGGGCCGGACCTACGGCCTGCCGATCGTGATCAGCAATTGCTCGAACAATTACGGCGAGTTCCAGTTTCCCGAGAAACTGATTCCGCTCATGACCCTGAACGCGCTCGAGGAGAAGCCGCTGCCGATCTACGGCCGCGGCGAGAACGTGCGCGACTGGCTCCATGTCCGCGACCACGTGCGCGCACTGTGGCTGATCGCGACCCGCGGGCGGATCGGCGAGACCTACAACGTGGGCGGCGGCGCCGAGCGGAGGAACCTCGAGGTCGCCGAGCAGATCTGCGATCTCGTCGATAGCTTAAGCCCGCGCAAAGGTACGCCCGCGCGCCGCGGCCTGATCACGTTCGTGCCGGACCGGCCCGGCCATGACCTGCGCTACGCGATCGACGCCGGCAAGCTCCAGCGCGAGCTCGGCTGGCGGCCGCAGGAGAGCTTCGAGACCGGCCTCGAGCGCACGGTCGAATGGTATCTCGCCCACCGCGATTGGTGGACGCGCATCCGCGAAACGCTTTATCGCGGCGAGCGGCTCGGGCTTCCGGTATGACCCTCGCCATCTTGGTGTTCGGCGCCGGCGGTCAGGTCGGGCGCGAACTCGTCGCACTCGCGCACACGCGCGGCATCGCCGTCATCGGGCTCACGCGCGCCGACGCCGACATCACCGATGCGGGGACGGTCGAGCGCGCGATCCGCCAACACGCGCCGGCAATCGTGGTCAACGCCGCCGCCTATACTGCGGTCGATCGCGCCGAGAGCGAGCCGGAAGCGGCGCGCGCGGCCAATGCCGAGGGCCCGGCCAATCTCGCTGCAGCCTGCGCGCGCGCGGAAGTCCCGCTCGTGCACATTTCGACCGACTATGTGTTCGACGGGAAGAAACGCGGGCCCTATGTCGAGGACGATCCAATCGGACCGCTCAGCGTCTATGGTCGCACTAAAGCAGAGGGTGAAGCGCGTGTGCGCGCGGCCCGGCCGCACCACGTGATTCTCCGCACCTCCTGGGTCTATGGCGCGTATGGAGCCAATTTCCTGACCCACGTGCTGAAGCTCGCACGCGAGCGCGACGAATTGCGCATCGTCGCCGACCAGATCGGCTGCCCCACAGCCACCGCCGACATTGCGGAAGCGATCCTGGCATTGGCACCACGCCTTATCGCGGATGCGGGCGTTGCCGGCACCTATCATTTCGCCGGCAGCGGCCAGACGTCGCGAAATGGTCTTGCCAACGAGATCGTGGCAGGACAGCAGCCGTTCACCGGCCGTATTCCGAGGGTCGTCGCGATAACAACCGCGGAATACCCCACCCTTGCCAAGCGGCCAATGAATTCGGTGCTCGACTGCAGCCGCTTTCGCGCGACCTTCGGCTATGTCGCGCGCCCCTGGCGCGAGCGGGTGGCGGAGATCGTGGAGTCGCTGCTCGGGCGCGACCGCGCGACCGGCGGCTAGCGTCCACGCCGGCTCGAGTAGGCCCGCCAAGGCTTGATTTCACGGCCCGTCATGACTTGCGGCGCCTCGGTCGGCGTGCGTAATTCTTCGCAAATCGGGGTCGCTCGCGATGGTCCGCTCGGAAATCAGCAGGAGCCTCAGGGTTTCTCCGCTCGCCATTCCGGACGTCAAATTGGTCGTTCCGCCGCGGCATCTCGATCCGCGCGGCTATTTCTCCGAAACGTTCAACCGGCGGGCGCTTGAGGACGCCGGAATCGACTTCGAAGGCGTGCAAGACAACCAATCGTTCTCGCAGGCAAGAGGTACCGTCCGCGGCTTCCATTTCCAGATTCCGCCGACCGCACAGGCCAAGCTCATCCGCGTCGTGCACGGTTCGGTATTCGACGTGGCGGTCGATATCCGCCGCGGATCGCCGACCTTCGGGCGGCACGTGATCGCGATCCTCGGCGCCGAAGGCGGCGAGCAGCTTTTCATTCCGGCCGGCTTCGCCCATTGCCTATGTACGCTCAAGCCCGATACCGAGGTGCTCTATAAGGTGGACAATTACTATTCCGCGGAACACGAGCGGGGATTCCGCTGGGATGATCCGGACCTCGCAATCGCTTGGCCGGTCTTGGCGAGCGCCGCGACGCTTTCCGATCGGGACCGCAATCTGCCCCGCTTCAAGGACTTGGAACCTGTATTCTTCCACGACGGCCGCGAACCGGTCGGCGCCAACACGGGCAGACAATAGTTTCCCGCGGGAGTTCTGGTGGAGCACGCGATGAAAGGCATCATCCTCGCCGGCGGGACCGGGACGCGCCTTTACCCGGTCACTCGCGCGCTCTCCAAGCAGCTGATCCCGATCTACGACAAGCCGATGATCTATTATCCGCTGTCGGCGCTGATGTTGGCCGGCATCCGACAGATCCTCGTGATCACCACTCCGGCGGACACGGAGCAATTCCGGCGGCTGCTCGGTGACGGCCGGCAATGGGGACTCGAGTTCACGTTCGCGACCCAGCCGAGACCCGAGGGCCTGGCGCAGGCCTTTATCATCGGGCGCGAGTTCGTGGGCCGCGACAATGTCGCACTCGTGCTCGGCGACAATATCTTCTTTGGGCACGCGCTTTCGGATCTCTTGCGCAATGCCGCGGGGCGCGCCGACGGCGCCACCATCTTCGCCTATCGCGTCAACGATCCGCAGCGCTACGGTGTGGTCGAATTCGATGCTTCCGGCCGCGCCTTGTCGATCGAGGAAAAGCCGCAGCGGCCGAAATCGAACTGGGCAGTGACCGGCATCTATTTCTACGATAACGAGGTCTTGCGCTACGCGGCCGGCGTAAAGCCGTCGGAGCGCAATGAACTCGAGATCACCGACGTGAACCGGCGCTATCTTGAAGCCGGCAAACTCCACGTCGAACGCTTGCAGCGCGGCTTCGCTTGGCTCGACAGCGGAACGGTCGAATCCATCATTGAGGCCTCGACTTTCGTGCGCACCATCGAGCAGCGGCAAGGGCTGAAGATCGCCTGTCCGGAGGAGATTGCCTTCCGCAGTGGCTGGATCGATCAGAAGAAGTTGCTGGCCCTCGCCGATGAACATCAGAACAATGAATACGGGATCTATCTGAGGCAGCTTACACAATTCTAGCTCGTTTCAAGAAATGGCACTTATAGGTTGTAAATGCGTCCTTCCTCACCCATTCTACTATTTTGAAGTATGTTCAATTTGTTTCACCCGAGCTGGGCGCCTGAATTCCTGTAAAGCCAGCAGTCGCCCCAGAGTCTTTTCAAAGCGGGTGTCCACCATCGCTTCGAGTTGAATGATCTTTTCCAGGGTGTCCGCAGAATAAGCTGCCTCAACTACGTCTCTCTCGTTCCGTGTCCCTTCGATTAATTTCTCAAGTGGGGTCAACACTTCTGCAAATGTTGAGCGGAGAATTTTCGATCTCCTCTCATTCAAGTCTTGCAAAGCGGCGATTTCCGCCTGTGTCATCTTATCATTCCGGGTCGACTTCAGCAGGCTCTCGACTTCTTTTTCAATGATGGCCATAATTCTTTTTCTGGCCGCACGAAGCTCATCGCCTTTCGCCGCTTGTGCTTCGACATAACTCAATATCTCTTCAAGCTTGCCTTTGGTGGCCTGACCGATCCGGGTTGCCATCACGTCCTCACGAAATTTGAGTTGCGCGGATCTCACGATTCTTCTCTTAATCCAGCGCAACCGAACCAAGTCAAATACAAGCTCTTCCTCGGTTGGTCCTTGAGGCCGGTACTCGGCTTGAAATTCATTTAGAAGTTCCGCAAATGCCGCCTCACTCTCCCAAGGCAATACAACTTCGCTGGCGTACAATCCGTGACGCAGAGCATTTTTGTGTTTTGTTCTTAGTACCTGGCTCATCGATGGTTCGGATCTGAGTCTTTATCGTTGTCCTGACTTTTCACAGGGCGAAGCATTGCCGCTATTTCCTCAGTCGTGAATGGAGGTTTTTTTCCCGGACTCCCCGAAGTTCTTATCTTGTCGACACTATTCAACATTTCCGCGTTGGATGTTACTAGACGCAACAATCCAGCTCTGAATTCAACAAGTTCAACAGACGTCATTTTCGGCAAGATTTTGTATATCTGCAAAACTTCCTCCATGAGCGCGCTCGAAGTCCTGCATGCCTGCTGTGCGGCTTTCCTGAGCGTGTTTTCTGCCTCGCCACGATCTTCCTTACCGAATTTCTCGGGTTCCGAATTATTCGCCATCTGACCGAGTTCCCAATCGCCCACAGTGTGAACCGACTCAGTCGAAAATCTTGGACAATGAACGCCGATCCACCACTCGGCGCTGCGATCTTGAAGGAGCGCCCAACTCTCACTACCGCGACCGTACGCGATTCCTTGATCCGGATGAAGAAAAACGCACTCCTAGACCACCGACGTCATCAGCCACCA
>JAHFPN010000194.1 GCA_023269635.1 Hyphomicrobiales bacterium
CGGCCCCCAGCAGCGAGTTCCGAGCGGCGGATATTTGGTCGCCATGGCGAAGCGTTGCGCGCCGGCGATGTTGTTGACGGCCGGCATGATCACTGAGCCGGCTCCGGCATCGAGCACGCGGCTCGCGAACCAATAGTCCCCGACCGGCACCTTGACCGCGACCGACATGCCGTCGGCGGCGGCCGCGGCGATGCAACTCACCAGGCCGTCGAAGGTGAAGGCGCCGTGCTGGAAATCGAAGGTGACCGAGTTGAAGCCGGCGCGCGCCAGCGATTCGACGGTCAAGGGATGCGGCAGCGTGGCCCAGGCCGTGAACACGGTGTCGCCCGCACGCAGGCGGGCCGCCAAGCCCAGGGGCGAAGCGAGCTTGCTCATGGGCGCCCCGCGCGGGCGCCCGGCGCGCTCAACGCCCGGCTTTCACCTCTTCCGCGGCCTTGGCAAGCAGGGTTTCCATGCTCGCCCGTATTTCCTGGTCGGAGACTTTCACGCCCTTGGCGTCGAAGTCCTTCCGCACCTTGCGGAATACGTCCTGGTCGCCCTGCTCCTCGAAATCGGCGAGCACCACCGCTTTGGCGTAGGCGTCCGCCTCGGCGCCCGAGAGCCCGAGCTTCGCGGCCGCCCAATGCCCGAGCATCTTGTTGCGCCGAGCCGTGGCCTTGAAGCGCTGCTCCTCGTCGAGCGCGAATTTCTTCTCGAAGCCTTCCTCGCGCTTGTCGAAGGTGGTCATCGCGGCCCCTTGGTGCTGTGCGTGCGCGGCAATGCTTCGCTGCCGGCAACGTAGGCTTTGCATATAGGGCGGCTGCACCGGGATCAACAGAGTGCGGAAGGGCGCGCCGAGCGGCATGCGGAAAAGCGACCATCGGGGGCGTTCGGGTCGAACCTGCAAGGCGCGGAGCGGCGGGAAGGAAACACCTTTTTGCACCCGCCGCCAATCCGGCGGATTCCGTATGCCCGCGCGGACGGTGAACGATCGCTTACGCGCTCGCCGGCGGCGTCGGCGAATGTTCAACAGCGGAAAGCGGCCGTTGCATTGTGCTGGCGGGCCCGATCGGTTAGTGTCGATCTGCGGTGTGCAGTGCAATACGAGTCGCGCCGCCGGAATTTGCCGCGCATTGCGGCCGGTTCGCGAGAGTCTCGGCCCGGCCCTCGGCGCCCAGCCTGGCCGCGAGGCGTTCGGTCCAGGTCTGCTCCATGGATTTCTCCAAGCCACGGTACACCCCCATGAGCCGCCGCCGCCGTATCTACGAAGGCAAGGCGAAGATCCTGTACGAAGGGCCGGAGCCCGGCACCTTGATTCAGCATTTCAAGGACGACGCCACCGCCTTCAACGCCAAGAAGCACGAGGTCGTGGACGGCAAGGGCGTGCTCAACAACCGCATCTCGGAATACATCTTCCAGCGGCTGAACGAGATCGGCGTGCCGACCCACTTCGTCCGCCGGCTTAACATGCGCGAGCAGCTGGTCCGCGAGGTCGAGATCATTCCGATCGAGGTGGTGGTACGGAACGTGGCGGCCGGGTCCATGGCCCAGCGCCTCGGCATCGAGGAGGGCACGCAGCTTCCGCGCTCGATCATCGAGTTCTATTACAAGAACGACAAGCTCGGCGATCCGATGGTGTCGGAGGAGCACATCACCGCGTTCGGCTGGGCCACCACGCAGGAAATCGACGATATCATCGCGCTCGCGATCCGCGTGAACGATTTTCTGACCGGCCTGTTTCTCGGCGTCGGCATCCGGCTGGTCGATTTCAAGATCGAGTGCGGGCGGCTGTGGGAAAACGACATGATGCGGATCGTGGTCGCCGACGAGATCAGCCCCGACACCTGCCGGCTGTGGGACATGAAGACCAACGAGAAGCTCGACAAGGACCGCTTCCGCCGCGATTTGGGCGGCTTGACCGAGGCCTATACCGAAGTGGCGCGCCGGCTGGGGATCATGGCCGAGGGCGAGCCGCCGCAGGGCCGCGGGCCGGTGCTGGTGCAGTGAATTCGCCGCCCGCGCGTTGCGTTCCGGCGGGGGCTGATTGCCCCCGTCGCCGTTTCGGAGCCGTGCGATGAAGGCGCGCGTGACCGTGACGCTGAAATCGGGCGTCCTCGACCCGCAGGGCAAGGCGATCGAAGGCGCGCTCAAGTCGCTCGGCATCGCCGGCGTCGAGAGCGTGCGCCAGGGCAAGGTGTTCGACGTGGAGTTGGCGGGAAACGACCGCAACAAGGCCGAGACCGCACTCAAGGCCGCATGCGAGAGGCTCCTGGCCAATACCGTGATCGAGAACTACCGGGTCGAGGTGCTGGGCTGAAGCCATGAAATCCGCCGTCATCGTCTTTCCCGGATCGAACCGCGAGGGCGATGTGGCGCGCGCGCTTACCGTAATCAGCGGCCGCGCGCCGGCCATGATCTGGCATGCCGACAGCGCGCTGCCGGCCGGCACCGATCTCGTGGTGCTGCCCGGCGGCTTCTCCTACGGCGATTACTTGCGCTGCGGCGCGATCGCGGCCCGCGCGCCGATCATGGGCGCCGTCCGCGCCCATGCCGGGCGCGGCGGCCTCGTGCTCGGCATCTGCAACGGCTTCCAGATCCTGTGCGAGGCCGGGCTGCTGCCCGGCGTCTTGATGCGCAACGCCGCGCTCAAGTTCATCTGCCACGACGTTTTCTTGAGGGTCGAGCGCTCAGATACGCCGTTCACCCGCCGCTACAACGCCGGCGACGTGATCCGCGTGCCGGCCGCCAACGGCGAGGGCAACTACATCGCGGATGCCGAGACGCTGGCGCGGCTCGAGGGCGAAGGCCGCGTGCTGTTCCGCTACACCTCGCCGGAGGGCAAGCTCGACCCGGCCTACAACTTCAACGGCGCCACCAACGCGATCGCCGGGATTCTATCCGAGAAGCTCAACGTGCTCGGCCTGATGCCGCACCCGGAGAACCACGTCGATCCCTTGGTTGGCGCCACCGACGGCCGCGGCCTGTTCGAGAGCATCGAGACCGCGCTCGAGGAGGCGGCGTGATCCGCGCATGATCCCGAACGAGCCCCCGATCACGCCCGAGCTCGTCGCCGAGCACGGGCTGAAGCCCGACGAATACGCGCGTTTCCGCCAGATGATCGGCCGCGAACCGAGCTACACCGAGCTCGGCATTGTCTCGGCGATGTGGAACGAGCACTGCTCGTACAAGTCCTCGAAAATCCATCTCCGTACACTGCCGACCGAGGCGCCGTGGGTGATCCAGGGCCCGGGCGAGAACGCCGGCGTGATCGACATCGGCGACGGGCTCGCCTGCGTGTTCAAGATGGAGAGCCATAACCACCCGTCGTTTATCGAGCCCTACCAGGGCGCGGCCACCGGCGTCGGCGGCATCCTGCGCGACGTCTTTACGATGGGCGCGCGCCCGATCGCGTGCCTAAACTTTCTCCGCTTCGGCTCGCCTTTGCACCCAAAAACACGTTCGCTGGTCGCCGGCGTCGTCGCCGGCATCGGCGGCTACGGCAATTCCTTCGGCGTGCCCACGGTCGGCGGCTCGGTCGGATTTCACCCGCGCTATGACGGCAACATTCTCGTCAACGCCATGGCCGTCGGCATCGCCGAGAAGGACAAGATTTTCTACGCCAAGGCGAGCGGCGTCGGCCTGCCCGTGGTTTATCTCGGCTCCAAGACCGGCCGCGACGGCATCCACGGCGCCACCATGGCCTCGGCCGAGTTCGGCGACGGCGCGGAGGAAAAGCGGCCGACCGTGCAGGTCGGCGATCCGTTCTCCGAGAAGCTCCTGCTCGAGGCCTGCCTCGAAATCATGCGCGCGGGCTGCGTGGTGGCGATCCAGGACATGGGCGCCGCCGGCCTCACCTGCTCCGCCGTCGAGATGGGCGCCAAGGGCGACCTCGGCGTTACGCTCGACCTCGACGCGGTACCGACGCGCGAGCCGGGCATGAGCGCCTACGAGATGATGCTGTCCGAGAGCCAAGAGCGCATGCTGATGGTGTTGAAGCCCGGCAAGGAGGCAGAAGCCGAGTCGATCTTCCGGAAATGGGGCCTCGACTTCGCGATCATAGGCCGCACCACGGACACCAAGCGCTTCGTCGTGCGCCACGGCGGCGACGTGATGGCCGATCTTCCGATCAAGGAGCTCGGCGACGAGGCCCCGGTCTATGAGCGGCCATTCTTTGAGCCCAAGAAGCACACGCCCCTCGATCCCGCCGCGGTGCCCTGCCCACTTCCGATCGGCGAGGCCTTGAAGAAGCTCCTCGCCTCGCCCGATCTCTGCTCGCGGCGCTGGGTATGGGAGCAATACGACCACATCATTCTAGGCAACACGCTACAGCGGCCGGGCGGCGACGCCGCGGTGGTGCGCATCGATGACGGCCCCAAGGCGCTCGCGTTCACCACCGACGCGACGCCGCGCTATTGCGAGGCGGATCCTTATCAAGGCGGCAAGCAGGCGGTGGCCGAGGCCTGGCGCAATCTGACCGCGGTCGGCGCGCGGCCGCTCGCGCTCACCGACAATCTGAAT
>JAHFPN010000195.1 GCA_023269635.1 Hyphomicrobiales bacterium
GCCGGCGACCAAGGCGTGCGCGGAATCCGCATCCGGCGCGGCGGAAAAACTTCCGAGATCAAGACGAAATGCGTGGTGCTCACCGCCGGCGGCTTTCAGGCCAATGCCGAGTGGCGCACCCGCTATCTCGGCCCGGGCTGGGACCTCGCGAAAGTGCGCGGCACCCGCTTCAACACCGGCGACGGCATCAAGATGGCGCTCGAGGCCGGAGCCATGCCGGTCGGCAATTGGTCCGGCTGCCACGCCGTGGGCTGGGACCGCAACGCGCCGGAATTCGGCGACCTTTCGGTCGGCGACGGGTTCCAGAAGCATTCCTATCCGTTCGCCATCATGATCAATGCGCGCGGCGAGCGCTTCGTCGACGAGGGCGCGGACTTCCGCAACTACACCTACGCCAAATACGGCCGCGTCATCCTCGAGCAGCCGAGCCAATTCGCCTGGCAGATCTTCGACAAGAAGGTGCTGCATCTGCTGCGCGACGAGTATCGGATCAAGCGCGTCACCAAGGTGCGGGCCGATACCTTGGAAGAGCTGGTGCAGAAGATCGACGACGTCGATCGCGCCCGCGCGCTCGAGACCATCAAGGCCTATAACGCCGCGGTGCGGCAGGACGTGCCGTTCAATCCCAACATCAAGGACGGACGCGGCACGCGCGGGCTCGCGATCCCGAAGTCGAACTGGGCGAACACGATCGAGGAGCCGCCGTTCGAGGCCTATGCGGTGACCTGCGGCATCACCTTCACCTTCGGGGGCGTCAAGATCGACCGCGACGCGCGCGTGCTCGACACCGACGGCGCCGCGATCCCGGGCCTCTATGCGGCCGGCGAGATGATGGGCGGCCTGTTCTATTTCAATTATCCCGGCGGCACCGGGCTGATGGCCGGCGCGGTGTTCGGGAAAATCGCCGGGGCTTCGGCCGGCAAGCGCGCCGCGGAAACGCGCTGACGCTCATTCGGGCTTCAAGCCGATCTGCTTCACCACCCGCGCCCACTTGCTCTCTTCCTGATCGATGTCGGCCGCATATTGCTCCGGCATGCTCGGCAGCGGGTCAGCGCCCTCGACGGCGAGGCGCTTCTTGACCTCGTCGGATTGAAGCGCGCCGCGCAACTCGCGATTCAGCCGGTCGATGATCGCGCGCGGCGTACTGACCGGCGCTAGCAGTCCGTAATGCAGCACGGCCTCATAGCCCTTCAGCCCCGTTTCCGCGACCGTGGGGACATTAGGCAGGAGCGGCGTGCGTTGCGTGCTGGTGACCGCGAGCGCGATCAGCCTGCCGCTCGCGACATGCGCGTGCGCGACCGGGATCGGCGTGAACGACATCGGAATGTGGCCGCCGAGGAGATCGGCGAGCACCGGCCCCGACCCGCGGTAGGGAATATGGGTGAGCTTGATGTCGGCCATGCTTATGAACAGCTCAGCCGCCATGTGGGTCAAGGTGCCGTTGCCGGCCGAGCCGAAATTGACCTCGCCGGGCTTGGCCTTGGCCAGTGCGATCAATTCCGCGACCGAACGGGGCGCGAAACTCGGATGCACGACGAGCACCGCCGGCGCCGAGGCGATCAGGCCGATGGGCGCGAAATCCTTGCGCGGATCGAAGCCGGCATTGAGGTAGAGGCTCGGGCCGATGGCGATGGTGCCGGAATAGCCGAGGAAGATGGTGTAGCCGTCCGGCGCCGCGTGCACGAACGCGCGTGCGGCCAGGGTCCCGCCGGCGCCGCCGCGATTGTCGACCACGATCTGCTGGCCGAGCGCCACGGCCATCCGTTCGGCGACGATACGCGCCATCACCGAGGTGCTGCCGCCGGGCGGGAACGGCACGATCAGTGTGATCGGCCGGGTCGGAAATTCCTGGGCGTTCGCTGCCGACGCTGGCAGCACCAGCGCCGCCCCCGCCGTTGCAAGAAAACGTCTCCTGCTCAGCATCGCGCGATCCTCCCTTAGGCTACATTCTTGGCCGTCCGCTCAGGACGGACGTCTGGATTATCGCCCGAAAGCCGATGGAATCAATTCCCCAATAAGTCGCGGCTCACGATCACCCGCATGATTTCGTTGGTGCCTTCGAGGATCTGGTGCACTCGCACGTCACGCAACACGCGCTCGATCGGGTGGTCGCGCAGATAGCCGTAGCCGCCGTGCAGCTGCAGGCAGCCGTTCACCACCTCGAAGCCCACGTCGGTGGCGAGCCGCTTGGCCATGGCCGCGAGCCGCGTCGCGTGCGGGTCCTTGTTCCCGACCGCGACCGCGGCGCGCCATAACAGGAGCCGCGCCGCTTCTAGCTCGGTCGCATAGTCGGCAACGCGAAAGCGCAGCGCCTGAAAATCGGCAATGGGCGCGCCGAACTGCTTCCGCTCACGCATGTAGTCGATCGTGCGGTCGAGGCAGAACTGCGCGCCGCCGATCGAGCAGGCCGCAATGTTTAGCCTTCCGCCGTCGAGCCCGCTCATCGCGATCTTGAAGCCGGCGCCTTCCGGCCCGATCCGGTTCGCAGCCGGCACGCGGCAATTCTCGAAATTGACCATGGCGGTCGGCTGCGAGTGCCAGCCAAGCTTCTTCTCCTGCGCGCCGAAGCTTAAGCCCCGCGTGCCCTTCTCGACCACGATGCAGGAAATTCCCTTCGGCCCTTCGCCGCCAGTCCGCGCCATGCAGACATAAGTATCGGCCTCGCCCGCGCCGGAGATGAACGCCTTGGCGCCGTTCAGGACGTAGTGGTCGCCGTCGCGCGCGGCGCGCGTGCGCAAGCTCGCTGCATCCGAGCCCGCATCCGGCTCGGTCAGGCAATAGCCCGCGAACTTCTTCATCGACGCGAGCTCGGGCAGCCAGCGTCTGCGCTGCGCGTCGTCGGCGAACGCGTCGATCATCCAGGCCGCCATGTTGTGGATCGAGATATAGGCGGCCGTCGAGGTGCAGCCCTGCGCCAGCTCCTCGAACACGAGCGCGGCGTCGAGCCGCGAGAGCTCCGATCCGCCCACGTCCTCGCGCACATAGATACCGCCGAAGCCGAGCGCCGCCGCTTTCCGCATGCACTCGACCGGGAAGATCAGGCGCTCGTCCCATTCGCGGGCAAAGGGCGCCATTTCGCCGCCTGCGAAGTCGCGGGCGGTCTCGCGGATCGCGCGCTGCTGCTCGGAAAGCTCGAAGTCCATTAACCGCCCCTCCGCGCCGGGCATAGGAGGCCTTTGCCGGGGCGTCAACGCGGCGCTAGATTGCCGCGCCAGAAACCACCGGATCGCCCGCCATGCCGCCCATCGTCGGCCGTGCCCGCCAAATCGAACTTTTGAAGCCGCTCGCCGAGCGCGCCAGGGACCGTCTCGATCTGGCGATCCGCCCGCGCCGCAACCGCAAGAGTGATTGGTCGCGCCGGCTGGTAGCCGAGAACGTGCTGACGCCCGACGATTTCGTTTGGCCCTTGTTTCTGTGCGAGGGCACGAAGCGGCGCGAGCCGGTCGCCTCCATGCCCGGCATCGAGCGCTACAGCGTCGACGAAGTGGTGCGCGTGGCCGAGCGCGCGCTGGCGCTGAAAATCCCGGCGCTCGCGCTCTTCCCCAACACCGATCCAAGCTTGCGCACCGACGACGGCCGCGAGGCGCTGAACCCGAAGAACCTCGTCTGCCGTGCACTGAGCGCGATCAAGCACGAGCTCCCCGATCTCGGGCTCGCCGCCGACGTGGCGCTCGATCCCTATACCAGCCACGGCCACGACGGCCTGCTCGAGGACGGGAAGATCCTGAACGACGAGACCGTCGCCGTGCTCGTGGAGCAGGCCAAGGTGCTGGCCGACGCCGGCTGCGACGTGGTCGCGCCCTCCGACATGATGGACGGCCGCGTCGGCGCCATCCGTCGCGGCCTCGACGCTAGCGGTCACCTCGACGTGCAAATCCTCGCCTACACGGCGAAATACGCCTCGGCCTTCTACGGCCCGTTCCGCGACGCGGTCGGCACCAACGCGACATTGATCGGCGACAAGCGCACCTACCAGATGGACCCCGCCAACGGCGACGAGGCGCTGCGCGAGGCCGCGCTCGATGTCGAGCAAGGCGCCGACATGCTGATGGTGAAGCCGGGCCTGCCCTATCTCGACATCGTGTGGCGCGTGAAGCAGGCGTTCGGCTTGCCGACGCTGGTCTATCAGGTGTCGGGCGAGTACTCGATGCTGGAAGCCGCGGCGCGCAATGGCTGGATCGACGGCGACAAGGCCATGATGGAGAGCCTGATCGCCTGCAAGCGCGCCGGCGCCGACGCGATCCTCACCTATTTCGCCCCGCGCGCGGCGGAGAAGATCGCGCGCCAGTAGCCGTCATCACCGGGCCGGCGCACCCAAGTCGGCTATTGCCGACTTGGGCGACCTTAGTGCCGATCTCGGGCAAACCCGAGATCGGTGCGCCGGTGATCCACGCCTTGCTGAGTCGAATTCGTGGATGGCCGGGACAAGCCCGGCCATGACGAATAGAATATGACTCCATGGCGAATATCACCGCCTCCGAC
>JAHFPN010000049.1 GCA_023269635.1 Hyphomicrobiales bacterium
CGACAAGCCGTCGACCCGCACGCGCGTCTCCTTCGACGTCGCCATGCGCGGTCTCGGCGGCAATGCGATCATGCTCACCGGCCAGTAGATGCAGCTCGGCCGCGGCGAGACCATCGCCGATACGGCGCGCGTGCTGTCGCGCTACGTCGACGCGATCATGATCCGCATCCTCGAGCACGAGACGCTGCTCGAGCTCGCCAAGTACGCGACCGTGCCGGTGATCAACGGGCTCACCAAGCTGTCGCATCCCTGCCAGGTGCTGGCCGACGTGATGACGTTCGAGGAGAAGAAGGGCCCGATCCGCGGCCGCACCGTGGCCTGGTCCGGCGACGCCAACAACGTGCTCGCTTCGTGGGTGCACGCGGCCGCGCGCTTCGATTTCGCGCTCCGGGTGGCGACCCCGAAGGAGCTGGCGCCCCGCCGCGCGCTGGTGGATTGGGCCAAGCGCTCGGGCGCGGTGGTTCGGTTCACGCGCGACCCGGAGGAGGCGGTTGCCGGCGCCGACTGCGTGGTCACCGATACCTGGGTTTCCATGGGCGACAAGGACGGCAAGCGGCGGCACAACTTGCTCAAGCCCTACCAGGTCAACCGCTCGCTGATGCGGGTCGCCAAGCGCGACGCCATCTTCATGCATTGCCTGCCGGCGCACCGTGGCGAGGAGGTCACCGCCGACATCATCGACGGGCCGCAGTCGGTGGTGTTCGACGAGGCCGAGAACCGCCTGCATGCGCAGAAAGGGATCCTGGCCTGGTGCCTCGACGCGGGGTCGGCGTGAACGTTCGGATTCCGCAGCGCCGTCCGCGCGAGGAGGCCACCGACGACGAGGTGCTCCCGTTCCAGGTTGATGCGCTCGACCTGCGCGGGCGCGTGGTGCGGCTCGGGCCCGCGCTCGCCGAGGTGCTGGCGCACCACGACTATCCCGCGCCGGTGGCCCGGCTGGTCGCGGAAGCAACCGCGCTCGCGGCGCTTTTGGGCTCGACCCTGAAGCAGATGGGCCGCTTCATCTTCCAGACGCAGACCGACGGGCCGGTGGACATGCTGGTCGTGGACATCACCGCGCCCGACCGGGTGCGCGCCTATGCGCGCTTCGACGCCGCGCGGGTCGCGGCCGCGGTCGCCAACAACGCGGACTCGCCGGGCGCGCTATTGGGCCGCGGCCATCTCGCCATGACCATCGAGCCCGGCGGGGACGCTAACCGCTATCAGGGCGTGGTCGAGCTTAAGGGCGAGGGGCTGGAGGTGGCGGCGCATCGCTATTTCGCCCAGTCGGAGCAGATTCCGTCGCGGTTGCGGCTCGCCATCGGCGAGGAGATGCGGCCAGGCGCGCGCGCCCCGATCCTCCGCGCCGGCGGCCTGCTCGCGCAGTTCATGCCGCGCGAGGCGGCGCGCGCCGCGCGCGCGGACCTCGCTCCCGGCGACGCGCCGGCGGGCACGCCGCGCCATGAAATGGCCGAGGACGACGCCTGGGTCGAGGCCCAGGCGCTGCTCGGCACCGTCGAGGATCACGAATTGTTGGATCCGTCGCTGTCGAGCGAGCGGCTGTTGTACCGGCTGTTCAACCAGCGCGGCGTGCGGGTGTTTCGCTCGCAAGCCGTGACCGCGCAATGCACCTGCTCGCGCGAGCGGGTGGCGGGTCTGCTCGGCCGATTTTCCGATGCCGACCGCCGCGACATGGTGGAGAACGGCCGCCTCACCGTGAAGTGCGAATTCTGCGGGCGGGCGTATGAGTTCAAGCCGGGGGAGGTGGGGGCTTAGCTCCTCACGTCATTCCGGGGCGCCGCGAAGCGGCGAGCCCGGAATCCATAACCGCCGACCGCGGATGTGGATCCGGCCCTCGCGCTGCGCGCGATGCCGGAATGACGGATCAGTGCACCACGCGCTTGCCGTGCGGGCTATCGAGGGAGAACGCGGGCACGGCGACCTCGAAGCGCTCGCCGCTCTCGCTCTGCATTTCGTAGCTGCCGACCATTAGGCCGGTGGGCGTCGTGAGCGGCACGCCGCTCGTGTATTCGAAGCGCTCGCCGGGCGCGAGCGGCGGCTGCTCGCCGACCACGCCGGGCCCGCGCACCTCCTGCATCTGGCCGCGCGCGTCGGTGATCTTCCAGTGCCGTTTCTTGAGCTGCACCGTGATCGGCCCGGCGTTCACGATTTCGATGGTGTAGGCCCAGAAGTAGCGGTCGTCCTCGGCCGACGAACGCTCGGCCAGGAAGCGCGGCGTGACCGTGATCTGGATGCCGCGAGTCGTGGCGCGATACACGCTGGTCTCCGGATGCTGCAGGCGAGGGGAGTGAAGCGCCTTCGCGCAGCACACGCAACCGCGCCAATTCCCTCCCCCGCTTGCGGGGGAGGTGAACTCGGGGGTTCAGAGCGCCTTCAAGCCGCGGGCGAGGTCGTCGCGCAGATCGTCGGGATGCTCGAGGCCGACCGAGAGGCGCAACAGCCCGTCGCCGATCCCCATCTCGGCGCGCGCTTCTCGGCTGAAGCGCTGGTGCGTGGTGGTCGCGGGATGCGTGATCAGGCTCTTGGCGTCGCCCAGGTTGTTCGAGATGCGGATCAGCCGGAGCGCGTTCGAGAAGCGGAACGCGCCTTTTTTGCCGCCCGCTACCTCGAAGCTCACCAGCGTGCCGCCGCCCTTCATCTGGCGCTTGGCGAGCTTGGCCTGCGGATGGTCGGCGCGGCCGGGATAGAGGACCTTCGTCACGCCCTTCTGCTTGGCGAGGAAGTCGGCGATTTTCCTGGCGCCAGCCTGCATGCGCTCGACCCGGAGCTGCAAGGTCTCGATGCCCTTCAAGAGCACCCAGGCGTTGAACGGCGACAGGCACGGGCCGGTCTGGCGCAGGAAGTTGTGGATGTGCTCCGCGATCAGCGCTTGCGAGGCGAGGATGGCGCCGCCGAGCACGCGGCCCTGGCCGTCGATGTGCTTGGTCGCGGAATAGACCACAACGTCGGCGCCAAGCTTGAGCGGGCTTTGCAAAAGAGGAGTGGCGAACACGTTGTCGACCACGAGTCGCGCCTTGGCCTTCCTCGCGAGTTTGGCGATCGCCGGGATGTCGAGGATCTCGAGCGTGGGATTGGTGGGGCTTTCGAGAAAGAAGGCGCGGGTATTGGGCCGGATCGCGTTCTCCCACGCCTTCAGGTCGGTCCCGTCCACCAGCGTGCTGGCGACGCCGAAGCGCGGCAGCAGGTCCTCGATCACGTAGCGGCAGGAGCCGAACAGCGCGCGGCCCGCGACCACATGGTCGCCGGCGCGCACCAGACAGAGCATCGCCGAGGTGACCGCGGCCATTCCGCTCGCGGTGGCGCGGCAGGCCTCGGCGCCCTCGAGCGCGGCCATGCGCGCCTCGAACATGGCGACGGTCGGGTTGGAATAGCGCGAATAGACGAAGCCGGGCTCTTTGCCCGAGAAGCGCGCCTCGGCGGTCTCGGCCTCGTCGTAGACGTAGCCTTGAGTGAGGAACAGGCCTTCCGCGTTCTCGCCGAACTGCGAGCGCAGGATGCCGGCGTGGACGAGCCGGGTCTCGGGTTTCAGCGTATTCGGATCGAGGATGGGGCGGGGTGGTGCGGACGTCATGACGCGCTCCTTCAAAACAATAAACCCGACCGGGGGACGCCCTGGCCGGGCTTTGTCGCGTCCCCGGCCTTTTAGCGAGTTGTTTTACGTGGCTGCAAGCCGGCCGGCTCAAATGACCACGAACGGAAGGGGATTACTCCTTCTGGCTCCTTGGCGTCAAGGCGGGCCGGTCATAGGTTCGCGCGTATGGAAGCGGCGCGGGCAATGCCGAGCTTGAAAGTCGCCGCCGGAATCTTGCCGGCGCAGGCGATCGCGGCCATGGCGAAAGCGGGAGCGATCGCGGCGGCGGTTCCGATCAAACCCGAGCAGATCCAGCCCGCGAGCCTCGACCTTCGTCTGGGCGCGCAGGCGTGGCGGGTGCGGGCGAGCTTTCTGCCGTCGCCGCGCGCGAGCATGGAAGAGCGACTTGCCGAGCTGGCGCTGCACAAGATCGAGCTTTCGGATGCAGGCGTGGTGCTGGAGACCGGCTGCGTCTATCTGGTGCAGCTGGAAGAGCGGCTGGCGCTGCCCAAGGATCTCTCCGCCGCCGCGAACCCGAAAAGCTCGACCGGCCGGCTCGACGTGTTCACGCGCGTGATCGGCGACCGGGTGCCTTCGTTCGACGCGCTGCCCGCAGGCTACGAGGGCCCGCTGTTCCTCGAAGTCAGCCCGCGCACGTTCCCGATCCTGGTGCGGCGCGGCTCGCGGCTCGCGCAGGTGCGCTTCCGCCGCGGTGACACGCGGCTCGACGGCAAGGCGCTGGCGGCGCTGCAGGCGCGCGAGCGGCTGGTGGACGCGTCCGACGCCGATCTTTCCGCGGGCGCGATCTCGGTGAGCGTGGATCTCTCGGGCGCGCTTGCGCGCGGGATCGCCGGCTATCGCGCCAAGAAACATACGGGTCTGATCGACGTGGACAAGCGTGCGGCCTATGAGGTCGCCGATTTCTGGGAGCCGCTGGAGGCGCGGCCGAGCCGCGGGCTGGTGCTCGATCCCGACGCCTTCTACATCCTGGCCTCGAAGGAAGCGGTGCACGTGCCGCCCGATCATGCGGCCGAGATGGTGCCGTTCGATCCGCTGGTCGGCGAATTCCGCGTGCATTACGCCGGCTTCTTCGATCCGGGCTTCGGCCACGCGGCGGCTGGCGGCCGGGGCGCGCGCGCCGTGCTCGAAGTGCGCTCGCGCGAGGTGCCGTTCATCCTCGAACACGGGCAGATCGTGGGTCGCCTGATCTATGAGCGCATGAGCGAGCGGCCGGAAACTTTGTACGGCGAGGGATTGGGTTCGAATTACCAGGCGCAGGGGCTGAAGCTCTCGAAGCACTTCAAACCGCTCGGTGGCTGAAGCAGGGAGGCGAGGATGAAAAAGAATGATATCGATCACGGCCGGCGCGCTTTTCTTCGTATCAGCGGGGCCGCCACGACGCTCGCGCTGGTGGCTCCGCTTGCGGCGCTTGCCCAAACGCCCGCGGGCGGCGCCATGAAGATCGGCGTCGTCGGCTCGGGCAGGATCGGCGGCACCATCGGCAAGCTCTGGGTGAAAGCCGGCCATCAGGTTCTGTTCTCCTCGCGCCACCCCGAGCAGCTGAAGGGAATGGTGGAGCCGCTCGGACCCAAGGCGAGCGCGGGCACCGTGCGCGAGGCCATCGTTTTCGGCGATGCGGTCCTGATCGCGGTGCCCTATGCCGCGCTTCCGCAAATCGGCAAGGATTTCGCGAACGAGCTCAAGGGCAAGGTCGTGCTCGATGCCTGCAACGCCATCGCGGCGCGCGACGGCGAGATCGTGAAGGAGGTGCAGGAGAAGGGGATTGGCGTCACCTCGGCGCAATATTTGCCGGGCGCGCGCCTGGTCCGCGCGTTCAACTCGTTCAGCTGGATGAAATTCGAGAGTGAGTCGAACCGGGCGGGGGAGCTTATCGGCGTTCCGATTGGCGTCGACGATCCGGAGGCGCTGAAAATCGGATCGAAGCTCGTGCGCGACGCGGGCTTCGAGCCGGTGGCGGTGCCGCTCGCCCGCGCCAAGGAATTCGCGCCGGGCGGGCCGCTGATGGGGCAGGCGCTTCCCGTAAGTGAGCTCAAGAAGCGGCTCGGGATCGCATAATGACCGAGACTCCGAGCGAGGCCGCCGGCTCGATGTCCCGTGCCGGCGGTCTTGTGTATCGGCTGCTGTCGCGCCTGATCGAGGTGCGGCCCGAGGAACTGTCGGCGCTCGCCTGGTCGTGGCTCTATATCTTTTCGGTCTTGTCGTCCTACTACATCATCCGGCCGATCCGCGACCAGATGGGTGTGGCCGGCGGCGTCAGCAATCTGCAATGGCTGTTCCTCGGCACGCTTGCCGGCATGCTGATCCTGAATGTGCCGTTTTCGTATCTCGTAAAGACGCTGCCGCGCAGCCGCTTCATTCCGATCACCTACCGGTTTTTCGCGGCCAATATCCTGCTCTTCGCTTTGATCCTGCACTGGTCCGACGCGGAACAGACGATCTGGGTCGGCCGCGCCTTCTTCATCTGGATTTCGGTATTCAATCTGTTCGTGGTCTCGGTGTTCTGGGCCTTGATCGTCGATCTGTTCAACTCCGAACAGGGCAAGCGGTTGTTCGGATTCATTGCCGCCGGCGCCACCATCGGCGCCATCGCCGGTGCCGGGATCACGGCCTCGCTCGCGCGTTACGTGCCGACCCCCGTTCTCTTGATCGGATCGGTGGTGCTGCTGGAAATCGCGGTATTCGCCGTCCGGCGTCTGTCGCGTCTCTCGGCGAAACTCGCGGCGCGTCCAGCGGCCGAGGCTGCGGAGCAACCGATCGGGGGCGATGTACTGGCCGGCATCACGCACCCGTTCAAATCCCGCTATCTCGCCGGCGTCAGCCTGTTTCTGCTCTTGTTCGCGATCACCGCCACTTTCCTCTACTTTGAGCAAGCCGATATCGTCAGCCGCAGCTTCCAAGATCGCGGCGCGCAGACCGCGTTTTTCGCGACCGTCGATCTCCTGGTGAACAGCCTCACGCTGATCGTGCAGTTGTTTTTCACCGGACGCATTCTGCGTTTCCTGGGCGTCGGTATCACGCTCGCCCTGCTGCCGGGCTTGTGCTTGGTCGGGTTCAGCGTGCTCGCGATGATGCCGGCGATGACCGCGCTGGTCGCATTCCAGGTGCTGCGGCGCTCAAGCGACTATGCGATCGCGCGGCCGACGCGCGAGGTGCTGTACACCGTGCTGCCGCGCGAGGACCGCTACAAGGCGAAGAATTTCATCGATACCGCGGTCTATCGCGCGGGCGATCAGGTGGGGGCCTGGTCCTACGCGCTGTTGGCCGCGCTCGGCTTGGGCTTAAGCGAAGTCGCAGCGGTGGCCATCGCTTTGTCGGCGATCTGGCTCCTCAACGGCTTTTGGCTTGGCCGCCGGCAGGAAGCGATGGCGAGAGAGCAAGCTGCGTCTTGAGATGCTTCCAACTTGTGGGCGCACGAAAAGGCTCTAAAATTCAAGAACAGACTATGCGGGCGTAGTTCAATGGCAGAACGGCAGCTTCCCAAGCGTGCACATAGTCGCGCATCGAGCCCATCCACTTCGGAGCGCGCGGCAATTCCATCGCAATCCAAGGCGGCGGGGCGGAACGGTGCCAGGTAAACCACGACCGCAGCAGGATATTTCGCAATAACATCCAGTGACCTTGAAGCGGCTGGTGCGTTCAATTAGTTTGAATTCCTCAGTCATGGTACGCCAACGGGGCGGGTCTCGGACGGGGCGGGTCCATGAAGCTCAAGACGTTGCTTTCCACGACCGCGGTTTCTGCGCTCTCGCTGGCGCCGGCGCTCGCCGCCGACGTTCAGGTGAAGGCGCCTCTGCTCCTGTTCACGTGGACCGGATTTTATGCTGGCGCCAACGTGGGCGGCGTCTGGGCGCGGAGTTCAGTCACGGACGCGGGCGGCTTGTTGGGCCCGCTGCTCACGCCGTTGCCAAGGACCTACGGCCACACTTATTCCGGCGTGATCGGCGGACTCCAGGTCGGGTACAATTGGCAGACCGGAAGTCTCGTGTACGGCCTCGAAGCGGATATCGATTTCTCTTCGGCAAAAAAGAGCACCGATCTCCTTCCCCTTACCGCACCGGGAAATGAGTTTCATCGCAGCAGCCTCTCGGCTCTTGGCACGCTGCGAGGCCGCATCGGCGTGGCCCTGGACCGCACCTTGCTCTACGCGACCGGCGGCGTGGCCTACGGGTGGCTCAGAAACCAGTTCGTTGATGTCTTTCTCGCTTTCCCGGCCACCACGATCGCAACGCGGGGTTCGAGCGCCTGGGGATGGACGGCGGGCGGTGGCATCGAGCACGCGTTCGGCAACAATTGGTCGGTCAAGGTGGAATATCTTCACGTGCGTTTTGCGAACGAGGCTGACACAATCTTTCCGGGCATAAACTACCTATTCAAGTTCAAGGACTCGGCCTCCATCGCACGTGCGGGCATCAACTACCGGTTCTAGACCGTACCGCGGAGCCGGAGTGCGATGCGTAGGGTGCTCCCGACCGTCACGTTCGCCGACCTGATCCTTCATCATGCGCTTACGCAGCCGGAAAAGCCGGCGATGGTCTTGCCTGACCGCGTCGTCACCTACGGCATGGTCGCGCAAGGAATGCTGCGCATCGAGCGGCGAGTCCGCGCGTTGGCATTGAAGCCGGGCGCGCTGCTCTGCATCACCATCGAAAGCCCCATCCGGCATATGATTGTCGCGGCGGCGCTCTTCCGATTGGGGCATCCGACCATGTCGGCGTCGCGGGCAACCGACGTCGTTCCACTTGGCCTGCCGATTGCCGCCTTCTTCGAGGCCCCGGGTGCGCTGCTCATTCCCGGTCAGCGCCACGTGGTCGTGACCGACGATTGGTTCGACGGCGATGCCCTGCCCCTTCCACCGCGTACCGTCGGCGGCTTTGCGGACGATCAGTCGATCTGCCGAGTGGAATTGTCGTCGGGTACGACTGGGCGGCCGAAATCAACCTCGTTGACGCTCGCGGCGCTGAACCAATGGCTGGTGAATTACTCGCATTCCGTCGGACAAGGACATTGGGACCGGCTGCTGTCGCTTCCGGGCCTGACCAATAGCTGGGGTTTCACATTGGCCGCGCACGCGCTGTTTGCTGGAAAGACCGTCTTCTTCGCCGACACGCCCCGCGGCACGTTGCAGATGGTCGCCCTTTATGGCGTCGAAATGCTCGTGGCCTCGAGTCAGCAGTTGCGGGAGCTCGTGCGCGAGCAGACCGAGGCACCGATTCCCTGCCCCTCGCTGCGCGCAGTAATGACGGGCGGCAGCCTGATGTCGCAGGCGCTGATGGCGGAAGCGCGCGCGAAGCTGTGCAGTAACCTCATCAGCCAATACGGCTCCACCGAAGCCGGGGCGACAGCTTTTGCCACCGCCGACCGCCTCGCCGGGACGGAGGGAGCAACCGGCTTTGTCGCCCCCTGGGCAATGGTCGAGGCCGTTGACGAAGACAATCGCCCCCTGCCGCCCGACACGGAAGGGATTCTGCGCATTCGCGCGACTTGCCAAGGCGCCGCCTATCCGCCTGGCCGACAGGACGCGGACTCGAGTTTCCGTGACGGCTGGTTCTACCCCGGCGACTGCGGCCGTGTTCGCGCTGACGGACTCCTGATCGTCACCGGCCGTACATCGGAGATCATCAATGTCGGCGGACTCAAGGTGGCGCCGGAGATTGTAGAAGACATTGTCAGGCCACATCCGGCCGTGCTCGAAGCGGCGGCGCTCGGCGTGCGGGGAGCGGGCGGGATTGAGGAGATCGTTCTCGCCGTCGTACCGCGCGGGCCGCTAAACGAACGGCAGCTCATCAACTGGTGCGCCGAGCGCAACATCCCCGTGGCGAGGGTCGTTTCCGTCGAAGGGCTACCGAAGACGACGCTGGGTAAGATCAATCGGGAACTCTTGAAGGCGAGGCTTACGGGATGAGGTCCTGAAGCCATTCGCAATGGCCAGGAACTCGACGGTTGCTTTGATTTGGTAACTTGTATGAAGGAACTTGGTCCGCTTCGGGTCGACGCTGTTGAAAAAGTCGGTAACGGGCAGCGGGCGAGCAACTATCGAATCCAGATGGACCGTCATTTGAATCGATGTTGCGCGATCGGCTCATTTATTGGATCAATGTTGCTCGCTCGCGCCCAAAAAATCTTTTTTCAGCAGCATCGGTCAGAAGCAGAAAATTCCCGCGAACCAGGATTTCGTCGGCATACACATCGGCAGCGATTCACTGCTTTGTGAGCCGGCGTCTTGTGAGCTAAAAAAGAGGTACCTAAAAAGTACCTAGAGGCTCAAAAACGGCCTTGCGGGCGTAGTTCAATGGCAGAACGGCAGCTTCCCAAGCTGCATATGAGGGTTCGATTCCCTTCGCCCGCTCCAATACTTACCTGTTTTTGGAATTTTCATAGGCACCGCTCAGGCACTCCCGTTTCGGAAGTTGCCATACTATCATTGAACCACGTCCGCGAACTCTGATACTTTAACTTTTATTTACGGCCAGAAATTTAAACACGTCTGGTCAATCCGGACGAAACTCCAGATCGAAGGGCGCGCTCGCGACCTCGCCATGTTCAATTTGGCGATCGACAGCAAGCTTCGTGGCTGCGACGTCGTCGCCATCCGGGTCGAGGATATCGCCGCCAGCGGGTACGCAGCCGATCGCGCAACGGTCCGACAAAAGAAAACCGGCCGGCCCGTCAGATTTGAATTGAGCGAGCAGACTCGCCAGGCCGTCGACGATTATTTGAAGGCGGACAACAAAAGGCCCGGGGAGTTCCTGTTCACTGGTCGTCGTGGTCCCCAAACCAGCATGACCACACGCCAATATGCGCGCCTCGTTTCGGAGTGGATCGGGAGCATCGGGCTGGACCCGCGGCTGTTTGGGACGCACTCGTTGCGGCGCACTAAAGCGACCCTGATCTACCGGCGCACTGGCAATCTCAGGGCCGTCCAGCTTCTGCTTGGCCACACCAAGATCGAAAGTACCGTCAGATATCTCGGCATCGAGGTGGACGATGCTTTGGCGATAGCGGAACAAGTTGATGTCTGAAATACCCGGGCAGAGCGGACATGCTCTGCCCGTCCTCCAACCGCCGCTTTGTGTCGATTTTGTTGCAAAAGGATTTTGCTCATCCGAGCGCGCAAGATTGATTCAAGAATCCGTTCGGCCCGATCCGATTGTTGCGCATTTCCATTCTACAGAGTTTCCGCGGCGACTTTTGCAACAAAATCTGCCAGATCCGGACATTCCCATGTTTGAAGGTTTTCGGACGCCGGCCTCTTATTCCAGCTTTGGCGGTTGACGTTATTCGGGCAAGCCCGCCATCCGAAGACCCTCGAAGAAGCGTTCCTGTTGGGCTATAAACGCAGTGTCGGTTGAACGTGCCGCTGCCCGTAAGCTTGCGATCGTCGCCGAAGGCTTCGCCTTGCGGAACTCGGCAAGCGCGGCGCGTCCTTCGGTCGTGCGTCCGACGAGCATGAGTGCGCTGGCGAGATACGCGCGTTGGACGGCTGTTGGAGTCGAGGTATCGACCTCAAGCGCGCGACCAAGGAAGAAGACTGCCTCCTGCAAGCGCCCGCGATGGAGTTCGGCAATGCCGATGAAGGACAGCCAAAGACTGTGATCCGGGTCACGCGGACTGAGCCTTATCGCGCGTTCGATCCAATTGATGGCTCCTTCGGGTCGACCGGACTCGGTCTCCGTCACGCCCAACTGCGCATAGGCCGGCGCGAAATTCGGGTTGAGTGCCGCCGCAGTCCGAAAAGCCTCGCGCGCTGCGCCGGTGCGCCGCTGGAGACGGAGTAAGAAACCCCGTACGTGATGACCGACGACATGATTCGGATCGATGACGAGCAATTGTGCGACTGCTGCCTCCGCAACGGCCACGTCTGCCGCCGGTGACGTACTCCAGCCGTTGAGCACCGAGATCGCCGAGGACCAGCCGAGCCCGGCGAGAGCATTCGCAGATTCCGGATTGCGCCCCAGCGCCTGCCGAAAGAGTTTGCGTGCGGCGTCATAGTTTTCAGGCGACTTCGCCGTATAGATCAGAGCCCAGCCTTGCGTAGTGAGGTCGTAGGCATCGGGATAATCGCGCCGCTCACGGAGCGTGCGCTCGGTCTCGACCCTGGCAAGCCGAAAATTGAGCGCGCTGGCAATCCGGCCAACGATCTCGTCCTGCCAAGCGGCAATCTCGTTCCGCTCAAGCGTAAAGCGCTCGGTCCAGAGATGGCGACCGCTCCCCGCCTCGACCAGCCCGACATCGATGCGGACCTCATTCCCCGATCGACGCAGACTGCCTTCGATCACATAGCGGACGTTGAGATCGCGGCCGACCTGTCTTACATCGACATTTTGTCCCTTGAAGGACTGCGCTGTGCCGTGTGCGATCACGAACGCGCCTGGAATCCGCGATAGATCAGTCGTTAGGTCGATGCTCACGCCCGCGGCGACATTCTCCTGATCCGGATCATCACCGATATTCTTGAAGGGCAGGACTACAATGGACAACTGCGGCGGCGCCGTGAAACGATCGCCCGCGCTGAACCACCACCAACTCGCGCCAAGCGCCGTCATGAGCAACGCGAAGGCGCCGATTGCGGCGAGCATCGCCGCGCCGCGAGCACGGCTGGCGCGGCGTGGATCGTGTCGGGTCGGCGCTGACGCCTCGTCGGTCGCCGATTGGGTTGGAGCGGCGGAGCCGCGTGGCTCGGCCGCGGACGGTTCGGCTGACAACACTGCCTCGAAACGATAGCCCCGCCGCTGCACGGTCTTGATCAGACGCTGGTCGTGATCCTGCAACGCGCGCCGCAGCTCCGTCACGCATTGAACGAGGGAATCATCGGTGACCACGATGTTTGGCCAGACCGCCGACAGCAATTCATCCTTGGACACTAGGCGGCCCGGGTTGCTGACGAGGTGACGCAGGAACTCGAAGGTCTTCGGCCGCAGGGCGATCTCTTTGTCCCCGGCCAGGAGGCAGCCGCGCTGAAAGTCGAGAATATAGCCATCAAACCAAATGCGTCTGCCGTCCGCGGCGGCCAGCGAAGACAGGTCATTCGCACCGACAATCGCCGTAGCGCGGAGAGAATTCGGCGAATTTTCGGCGCTCGTTCGGCCATCCTTCGGGACGTCGAAGCCATCCTTGATGTTCATTTAGCTCACGCATCGTGATGAGGCGCACGCGCGTTCTGAAGACGAGATCGCGCGACGCGACCGGTAGGTGCCGGCGCCGCGGAATAAGCTTAATCCAACGCTGGACGAGAGACAACGAGTTGGCCGCTCATCTTCTCCACCCATAGGCGACCGCCACAACCACGGGCAGTCGCAGCATCATGCGAGGCTAAGAAATGGAGGCGACGATGAAAAAGGTACTGGGCATTGCCGCGATCGTACTGTCGCTTAGCGCAACCGCGCTTGCGGACGAAAGCGGTCTCCTCGACAAAGAGAGTGGCTTCATCACGAAACCGAGCAAATACTCGGTGCAAGTAACCATCGACCGCGTGGAGAGCGCCGCCAAGGGCGTTGGCGCATTCATTTTCAACCGCATCGACTACCAGGACATGTCCAAGAAAGTGAAAGTCGATATCCGGCCAAACCAGTTGATCATCTTTGGGCGCGGCGCAGGCGGGCCCTACATCATCAAGGAAGCGCCGCTTGCGGCTATCGATCTTCCGTTCAAAGCACTCGCGTGGGAGGATTCGCAAGGAAAAGTCTGGCTGACCTACATGAACGGAAGCTTCATCGACAAGCGGTACGCGGTGAAGGCAGCGGCGTCTTACGTCAAAAACATTGACGAAACGATCGAAAAGATAATTAGCGAGGCGCTAAGATAAACAGGAGGGGGACGGCTCCCCTCAAAGTGGTTTGCTTCAACGCAGCCACCCTATGGCACTCCGATGCCGCAGAGTGGGCGCCGTCCACAACATCATCAGCGGAAATAACACCGCGTCCGCGGGGAGTCCGTTTCACCTCCCTAAGCAGACAAAAGACTAGACTCCAGCAGCGCAAAACCGGCGCGATTCACCGCTTTGTGATACGCGGTCGTCTGCGCTAAAAAGCTGAGCCAAAAAAGAGCCAAAAAATTTTCGGCACGCTCAAAGTGCCGAAAAATGTGGACTTGCGGGCGTAGTTCAATGGCAGAACGGCAGCTTCCCAAGCTGCATACGAGGGTTCGATTCCCTTCGCCCGCTCCAACACTTAACCTGTTTTGGAATATTCCTAGGCACCGCTCAGGCATTCGCGATTGGGTGGACTGCGTTAAGAAAATATCCGCTCCCGGCGTGAACGGACGTGTCAGGGCGATCAATGTCTGCTTCTCTAATCGGCCGATCAGGGTCAAGCGCTTTCAGACTATCCACCGCTACAGTGTCGATGTCGCTCACGGGCTCGTGCTTCTCTTCGGAATCGGCACCAAGGCCCTTCCATCATGGGATTCGAAGACGAGGTGGAACAATCTTTGGGGCGGCCTTGCCG
>JAHFPN010000196.1 GCA_023269635.1 Hyphomicrobiales bacterium
TACTGGCCGGTCATCGGACCGGCGTAACTGATCACGATGTCCTGCGCCGCGGCCGGGCCGGCCAAGCCGAGGCCCGCGCCGAGCGCGAGAACGGAAAGCAGTTTTTGCATTTGCTTCTCCCCATGGCACAAACACGAACGGCTTCTCCGCCCGCGAGCGGACGCCGCTTGGCGCCTATTCTGGCGGGTTTTGTCCGGAAGTCACCCGGAAAGCGAAATCAATCCCGGCCTTCTGTATGCGGCCGCTCCCGCCAGGTCAGCGGGCTCGTGCGCTCGTAGAGCCAGCCGTATTGGGTCACCATCCGCGTCGTTCGCGTGACGCGCCAGGAGAGACAGCCCACGGCCACGAGATAGGTGGCATCGGCGAGGAACGACGGCAGCGAAATTAGGTTGCCCTCGAACAGGGCGAAATGGAAGAAGCGCACAGCCGCCCCGAGCAGGATCATGTAGCCGATTGCTTGCGCGACCGATCGCCAGGTCTCAGCCAGCGCCTTACCCGTGAGCCAGGCCGCGCCGCCACCGAGGATGCCGGTGACGAACAGCACCTGCAGCCAGGATTCGGAGCCGTAGAGCGTGCCCATTCGGCCTCCGCGCTCAGTGCCGCGCGCCGAGATAGGCGGCGCGCACCTCCGGCCGCTCCAGGAGCTCACGGCCGGTTCCCGAAATCGTGATCTCGCCGTTCACCATCACATAGCCGCGGTCCGCGAGCCGCAGCGCGTGGAACGCGTTCTGCTCGACCAAGAAGATCGTCAGGCCCTCGCGCTTGTTCAGGTCGCGGATGGCGGCGAAGATTTGATGCACGAGCCGCGGCGCCAGCCCGAGCGACGGCTCGTCGAGCAACAACAGCCGCGGCCGGCTCATCAGCGCGCGTGCGATCGAGAGCATCTGCTGCTCGCCGCCAGAGAGCGTGCCGCCGCGCTGATTGCGCCGCTCGGCAAGAATCGGGAACAGGCGGAAGATGCGGTCGAGGTCGCGCTCGAAGTGGGACGGGTCGAGGCTGCCCGCCGCCGCGCCCATCTGCAGGTTCTCGTAGACCGTCATGCGCGGGAAGATGCGCCGGCCTTCGGGCGCCTGGGCGATCTTCGCGCGCACGATCTCGTGGGTCGGAAGCCGCGTGATGTCGCGGCCGGCGAAAACAATTTGGCCCTCGCGCGCGCGCGGCGTGCCGCAGATCGTCATCATCAGGGTGGACTTGCCGGCGCCGTTGGCGCCGATCAGCGTCACGATCTCGCCCTCGCGCACTTCGAGATCGACGCCCTTGAGCGCCATGATGCTGCCGTAGAAGGCTTTGACGCCGTGGACGGCGAGAAGCGGCGCGGTCATGGCTTGACCTCGGTCGCGATCGCTCCCACCGCCTCCTCGTCGACGCCGAGATAGGCGGCGATCACCTTGGGGTCGTCGCGCACCTGCTGCGGCGTGCCGTCGGCGATCTTCCGGCCGTAGTCGAGCACGACAATGTGGTCGGAAATTCCCATTACCACGCTCATGTCGTGCTCGATCAGGAGAATCGAAGTGCCGGTGTCGGCGCGGATGCGCATCAGGAGTTCGTTCAGCTCCTCGGATTCGCGCGGGTTCAGGCCGGCGGCGGGCTCGTCGAGGCACAGCAGCACCGGCTCCATGCACATGGCGCGCGCGATCTCGAGCCGCCGCTGGGCGCCGTAGGCGAGGCTGGCGGCCGGATCGTCGGCGCGGGAAAGCAACCCGGTTCGTTCCAGCCAATGCGCGGCGCGCTCGATCGCCGCACGCTCGGCGCGCGCGTAGCCCGGAAAGCCCACGATGCCGAGGAGCGAATAGCCGGACGCGAGCATCAGCGGATTGTGCTGGGCGACCAGCAAATTCTCGATCGCCGTCATGCCCGCGAACAGGCGCACGTTCTGGAACGTGCGGGCGACGCGGCCGCGGCTCGCGATCCTGAAATCCGGCAGCCGCTCGAGCAGGAACTCAGCGCCGTCCCGATGCCGGAGGCGGATCATGCCCTGGCTCGGCCGATAGAAGCCGGTGACGCAGTTGAACACCGTGGTCTTGCCGGCGCCGTTCGGGCCGATCACCGCGGTGACGCCGCCGCGGCGCGCCGTGATCGACAGATCGTCGACCGCCAAGAGCCCGCCGAAGCGCATGGTCAGGTGCCGGATCTCGAGGATCGGGTCGCGTTCCGACGCGCTCATCGGCGGGCCCCCTCGACGACTTCGGCCGGGATGATCTTGCGCTTGGCGAGGAACACCGACGGCACGCGGGTCGCGACCAGCCCGCGCGGGCGCCAGACCATGATCGCGACCATGGCGGCGCCGAACAGCAGCATGCGCGCCTGCGCGAACTCGCGGAACAGCTCGAAGCCCCCGATCATGACGAAGGCGGCGACGGCGACGCCGATCTGGCTGCCCATGCCGCCGAGCACGACGATGGCGAGGATCAGCGCCGATTCCATGAACACGAACGACTCCGGGCTGATGAAGCCCTGGCGGGTAGCGAAGAAGGCGCCGGCGAAACCGCCGAACATGGCGCCGATGGCGAAGGCGGTGAGCTTGGTGTTGGTGGTGTTGATGCCGAGCGAGCGGCAGGCGATCTCGTCCTCGCGCAGCGCTTCCCAGGCGCGGCCGATCGGCAGCCGCCGCAGCCGGATGGTGACGAAATTGGTCACCAGCGCGAGCACCAGGATCACGTAATAGAGAAATACGATGCGGTGCAGCGGCGAGAACTCGAATCCGAATCGCTCCGCGAATCCACCCTCGCCGTCGATGAAGGGCAAGCCGAAGAAGCTCGGGCGCGGAATGCCGGTGATCCCGTTCGGCCCGTTGGTGAAGCTCTGCCAGTTGATCAGCACGATGCGGATGATCTCGCCGAAGGCCAGCGTCACGATCGCGAGATAGTCGCCGCGCAACCGCAGCACCGGAAACCCGAGCAGGATGCCCCAGAACGCGGCGAGGATGCCGGCGACCGGCAGACAGACCCAAAACGAGAGTCCGGTGTGCTGCGCGAGCAGCGCATAGGCATAGGCGCCGACCGCGTAGAAGGCGACGTAGCCGAGGTCGAGGAGGCCGGCGAGGCCGACCACGATGTTCAGCCCCCAGCCGAGCATTACGTAGGTCAAAACCAGAATGCCGAGGTCGAGGTAGTAGCGGTTCTCGTAAAACAGGATCGGCACTGCGATGGCGAAGCCGAGGAGCGCCGGGCCGGCAAAACGCTGGATGCCGCCGAAGCGCGTGCCGAGATTGGCGGAGGCGAGGCGGGCGCCGGCGAAGTCGAGGAAGCCGCCCTGGTAGAGGAGCACGAAAGCGAAGCGCCCGAGGAAAATGACGCCGACGATGGCAGCGAGCAGGCCGATGCGCGGGAACAATTCGAGCGCGCCGACCGGCCCGGTTTCGGTGCGGATTCCGACCACGAGGCCGAACAAGCCGAGCGCGAGCAAGGCGGCGAGCACGGAGTCCTTCAGCGCGGCGGCGAGATCGAGGCGCGAACGGATCGCCATCGCTCCAGGCTTCTCGGCCGGTTCAGCCGCGTTCGCCACGCCGGCTCAGACCTTCTCGACCTCCGGCCGCCCGAGAATTCCGGTCGGCAGGAAGATCAGAACCAGCACCAGCACCGAGAAGGCGGCGACGTCCTTGTACTCGCTCGAAAAATAGGCTGACCAGAACGTCTCGATCAGCCCGATCAGCAAGCCGCCCAGCATGGCGCCGGGCAACGAGCCGATGCCGCCGAGCACGGCGGCAGTGAACGCCTTAATACCGGCTTGGAAGCCGATATAGAAGTCGATCACCCCGTAATAGAGCAGGAACATGATGCCGGCGACGGCGGCGAGCGCGGCGCCGATCACGAAGGTCATGGCGATGGTGCGGTCGGTATCGACGCCCACGAGCGCGGCCATCTTCAGGTCCTGCTCGCAGGCGCGCATGTCGCGCCCGAGCCGGGTGCGCGCCACCAGCCACGAGAACGCGAGCATGAGCGCGAGCGTGGTGAGCATGATCAGGATCTGGATCAAGGAGAGCTGCACCGCGAAGCCGTCGTGCCCCATCAAGGTGAAGCCGCCGGTGACCAGCGGCGGCAGCGGCTTGACGCGGGCGCCTTGGGCGAGCTGCACGTAGTTCTGCAGCACGATCGACATGCCGATGGCCGAGATCAGCGGCGCCAGGCGGAACGAGCCGCGCAGCGGCCGGTAGGCGAAGCGCTCGACGGTCCAGCCATAGAGCGCGGTGAGCGCCATGGCGATCAGGAGCACGAAAAAGAGCGCGAGCGGGACGGCGGTGACGCCGATCGCGACCAGGGCCAGGAACGCGATCAGCGCGATGAAGGCGCCCACCATGAAGACGTCGCCGTGGGCGAAATTGATCATGCCGATGATGCCGTAGACCATGGTGTAGCCGATGGCGATCAGGCCGTAGATCGAGCCGAGCGCGAGGCCGTTGATGAGCTGTGGCAGGAAATATTCCAAGGCTTG
>JAHFPN010000197.1 GCA_023269635.1 Hyphomicrobiales bacterium
AGATAGGTCTCGTGCGACGGGTAGAACGCGTTCAGCAGCGTGGTCGAGACGATGCCGGGCGAGGGCGCGGTCATGAAGGTCTAGAGGAACGCGTTGCCGGCGGCCGCCACCTGGCGCTTGACGCGGGCGATCTCGTCCTTGATCGCCGCAGTGTCGCGATAGGAAATCTCGGCCACCGCCTGCGGCGCGTTCTGGATCTTGGAGCGCTTCGGGAACCGGCGGCCGAACATTTCCACGAGCTCGGGGAACTCGACGAAATCCTTGCCCGCTTTTCGTCTCGACTCGCCGGCAAAGCCGGTCATGCGCTGGGCCATGTAGGTCTGGAACGCGACGCGCTGCTGCTCGCCGTCGTTGCCGATGTCGATGCCGGCTTCCTTCTGCTTGTTCACGACATAGCCGACCGAGCGGTCCATGGCCTCGGCCATCTGCTTGGGATCGACTTTCTCGCCGGCCTCACGGCGGATCAGGAGGTCGGTGAGCTCGGCATCGCGCGGCAGGCTGCCGACGTGAGTGGTGAGGATGCGGTCCCGGCTCTTGATCATGGCGTGCCCCGTTTCGCGGAGTGTTTCACCCCGACCACGCGCGGATCAAGCCTCGCCCGTGTCGGCGCGGTTATAGAGCCGATAACGCCGCGCGCTCGGCGTCCCCAAGCCTTAAGGATGCGCCCCTTCACGGCTCCGAGCGTCCGTGCAAGAGTTAAAGGTGAGATAATAGAGCGGGGAGGCCCCGGTGTTGTTTCGGGCCGGGAAGGCGCGGCGTTTTCAGCTGGTGCTCATCAAGCCGTCGCATTACGACGACGACGGCTACGTGATTCAATGGCTGCGCTCGTTCATCCCGTCGAACACGCTCGCCGTCCTTTATAGCCTCGCGCAAGACGCAGCGCGGCGGCGGGTGCTCGGGTCCGAGGTCGAGATCGACATCACGACGATCGACGAGACCAATAGTCGCGTCAATCTGAAGTCGATCCTGGCTCAATTCCGGCAGCATGACTTCTTCGGTCTGCTCGGCCTCGTGGGCGTGCAGTCAAACCAATATCCGCGCGCGCTCGATCTCGCCCGGCCGCTCCGCGCCGCCGGCGTGCCGGTGATGATCGGCGGATTCCACGCTTCCGGCGTCCTTTCCATGCTGCCCGGCGTGCAGCCCGACCTGCAGGTCGCGCTCGACCTGGGCATCAGCCTGTTCGCGGGCGAGGCTGAGGGCCGTTTCGACCGGGTGCTGCAGGAGGCCGCCAACGGCACTATGCAGCCGGTTTACAACTACCTGAACGACCTGCCGGCGCTGGAGGGCGAGCCGACGCCGATCCTGCCCGCGGCGGCGCTGAGCAGGAACGTGCAGCATTACGCGAGCTTCGATGCCGGCCGCGGCTGCCCGTATCAGTGCTCGTTCTGCACCATCATCAATGTGCAAGGGCGGAAATCGCGGCGGCGCTCCGCCGACGACGTGGAGCGCACGGTCCGCGAGCACTTGGCGCTCGGCATCAATCGCTTCTTCGTCACCGACGACAATTTCGCCCGCAACAAGGATTGGGAGGAAATCTTCGACCGACTGATCTTGTTGCGCGAGCGCGACAAGCTCAATACTGGCTTCACCATTCAAGTCGACACGCTGTGCCACAAGATTCCGAACTTCATCGAGAAGGCGGCGCGCGCGGGCGTGGGACAAGTGTTCATTGGGCTTGAGAACATCAACCCCGACAACCTGATGGCCGCGAAGAAGCGGCAGAACAAGATCACCGAATACCGCAAGATGCTGCTGGCCTGGAAAAAGGCGCGCATCATTACTTATGCCGGCTATATCCTCGGCTTCCCCGCCGACACGCCCGAATCCATCCGCGCCGACATCGAGATCATCAAGCGCGAGCTGCCGATCGATGTCCTCGAGTTCTTCATGCTGACGCCGCTGCCGGGCTCGGAAGACCACAAGGTGCTTTGGCAGAAAGGGGTGCGGATGGACCCCGACTTGAACAAGTACGACGTCGAACACGTTTGCACCGCGCATCCGAAGATGTCGCAGCCGGAGTGGGAGGCGATCTACCGCGCCGCCTGGGACGCCTATTACACGCCGGCGCACATGGGGACGATCTTGCGGCGCGGCGCGGCAATGGACGTGAGCATTTCGCGAATGATGACGCTGGTGTTCTTCTTCTCCAGATTCGTGGCGTGGGAGAACGTGCACCCGCTGCAGGGCGGCTACGTGCGTCTGAAATATCGGCGCGACCGCCGGCCGGGCCTGCCGCTCGAGCCGGTGTGGGCGTTCTATCCGAAGATCGCCTGGGAGTTTCTGTCGAAGCACGGGCGCATGGCGTGGCTCTGGTGGAAGCTCGACCGCGTGCGCCGGCGCCTGCGCAATGATCCGCAGCGCCGCCTCTACATCGATCAGGCACTGAGCCCGGTCTTGGACGAGGAAACCGAGACGCTGGAATTGTTCACGCACAATGACGGCGCCCGCCAGGCTGTTGCGCATGTGCGCAAAGTCGCGAGCCTGACCCGCGGTGATAAGGTGGCAGCTTCGGCGTAATTGAACGGCGCGGGGCAGCTCCCTCTCCCCGATGCGGAGAGGTGAACAGCCGCCGTTCAGCTCGATTTTTCCGTCTGATCTGTCCGCTCGATATGGCGGCCGCGGACGCTGCGGACCACCAGCGCCACCAGTACCACTACGAACGGCACCGCAATGGCGACGCCGAGCTCAGGGTCGAGCTTGGCGCCCACGCGGGCGTCGAGCCCGGAATCGTGGATGCCCTTGAACAAATAGAGGAGCAGCCCGATCACGTAATAGCTGATGGCGGCGACCGAGAGCCCCTCCACGGTCCATTGCAGGCGGAGCTGCAGCCGCGTGCGCTCGTTCATCGACTGCAAGAGATCGCGGTTCTGCTGCTCGAGTTCGACCTCGACCCGGGTACGCAGCAGTTGGGCCGTGCGCGCCAGCTTCTCGGACAGCGTGCCCTGGCGCGCTTCGATGCTGGTGCAGGTGCGCATCGCCGGCGCCATGCGCCGCTCCAGGAATTGCGACCAGGTCGGAAAGCCGCTCACCGCCTGCTCGCCGACGGTGGCCAGTCGCAGGCGCACAATCTCGTGATAGGCCCGGTTCGCGCCGAAACGGAACGCGGCGCCGGCGGAATCGGCCTCGAGCTCGGCCGCGAGCGCGGTGAGCTCGTCGAGGAGCTTGTGATTGGCGGCGAGGCCCTGGGTCCCGCGCATCTCGTGCGTGAGCTGCGCGAGCTGCTTCTCGATCCGCTGCACCGCGGGTGCCAGCCGCTGCGCCTCCGGCAACCCGAGCAGCGCCAGCGTGCGATAGGTCTCGATCTCGAGCACGCGCTGCACCAGCGCCCCGGCGCGGTCGGGTTTCAGCCCTCGATCGACCACCAGCAGGCGAACGAAGCCGGCCTGGTCCGGCTGGAAATCGGTCGCGATCTGGGCGATGCCGTCGAGCACGCGGGCGCGCGCGAGGCTTGCGCGGTCGAATAGCAGCTCGGGCGCGACGGCGGCGGATTCGTTGACCAGGTGCAGGTCGATCGCGACCAGGAGCGGCCCCGGCTGCGGCACGCTTGCCATCACGTTCGGGATCGCGCTGGCCTTGGGCGTGAACGGCTGCCCGCCCGGCGCCGGCAGTTCCCAGGTGTAGGTGGAAAATTCGGCGTGGTTCTCCCAGCGCAACGTGGCCGAGCCGATGCGGCAGCGATGATGCTTGGCCGTGGGCGCGGGCGGTTCGACGCCGCTCGCGGCACAGAACGCGGCGAGGGCCGCGCGCTCGGCCTGCGCCGCCGCCGGGTCGATCATGAAGGCGTAGTGCAGGATCCGCCGCGGCGTCTCCAGCGGCGTAAACGGCCGCGCGTGCAGCTCGCCGAGCACGGCGGCGCGCAGCGGATGCGGCGAAAGTGGCGTCCCGCCGGGTGTGACCGGATCGTCCTTCATGCTTGCGGCCTCGGTGGAGGAGCGCACCCGATCTTCTTGCGCTTGCGCCCCGGCGGCAAGCGCTTTTCGATCGGGCGCCGGCGCCGGCCGAGACCGAAGGCGGACCGAAACGCGACGTTCAGTGGTTCGGCACGCGCGCCTGCAATTCGATGAAGGGCGGATCGCCGACCTTGTAGATATGCACCATGATCGCCTTCGGCGGCGTCGTGGCCGCGAGGCCGAAGAAGAACGTGGTGTTCTTCGGGTCCGGCGCCGGGTCGAAGCAAATTTGCTTCGCGAATTCGAAGGTAATGATGTCGCCGCTCTGGTCGGCCGATTTCAGGCCGATGGTGCCGATGCCGCCGGAGGTGATCACGAACACGTCGGCGGGCGGAAAGCCGGGCTTGTAGGGCAGCTTGGTGACCGGGCCGAAGTTCATCACCAGCCCGCCGATGCAGTCGAATGCGCCAGCGGCCTGCCGCATGTCGAGGCGATAGACGTAGGCGGTCTTGCCGGCGCCGGG
>JAHFPN010000198.1 GCA_023269635.1 Hyphomicrobiales bacterium
GCCGACGCGATGAAGTGCGACTTGTATTTGTTGGCGATCTCGAGTTGACGGGTCTTATCTTGGGTCTCGTCGAACAGTCGCGTGTTCTCGATGGCGATGACCGCCTGATCGGCGAAGGTGGTGACCAGTTCGATCTGTCGGGCATTGAACGGTTGCACCGAGCAACGCCAGATGACGAAGACGCCGATCGGATGGCCTTCGCGCAGCAGCGGCACGCCCAGCAGGGTGCGAAATCCGGCCGCCGCTTGTGCCTCGGACATCGTGTATTCCGGGTCCGCCAGCACATCCGTGATCTGCACGGGCTTTCGCTCCAGCAGGACCCTCCCGACCACGGAGCCGCGGCCGGGCGCCAGCGGCAGGTCCTTGATGTAATCACTAAACCCGGGTCGCGCGCCATAGTGCGCGACCTGATAGTGCGCTCCGCCACGCTCGCGCGCCATCGCCGCGGCGTCCGCCTCGCATAGCCGCGCCGCAGCCTCGACTAGCGTGTTGAGCACCGTTTGCAGGTCGAACGTCGAACGGCTGATCACCTTGAGCACGTCGGCCGTCGCAGTTTGCTGTTGCAGCGCCTCGCTCAGCTCGCGCGTGCGCGCCTGCACCTCGTCGAACAACCGTGCGTTCTCGATCGCGATCACCGCCTGGTCGGCGAAGGTCGTAAGCAGCTCGATTTGTCGAGGCGTGAACGGCCGCACCGTGCAGCGCCAGAGATTGATCACGCCGACAGGGACTCCTTCTCGCAACAGCGGAACGCCAAGGAGCGTGCGGAATCCCATTATTTCTTGGGCTTCCAGCATCGCGTATTCTGGATCAGCCAGGGCATCGGGGATCTGAATGGTTCTGCTTTCCAGCAGCACTCGGCCGACGAGTGATCCACGTCCCGGCGAATGCCGGATATTTTTCATGTAATCAAAAGCGCCCGGCGGGCCGCCCCATTGCGCGACGTGGTAATGATACCCACCGCGCGGGCGGGTGATCCCCGCCATGTCCGCTTCGCACAATCGCGCTGCCGCCCCGACCAGCGTATCGAGCACAAGCTGCAGGTCAAAGCTCGAGCGACTGATGATCTTGAGTACATCCGCGGTGGCTGTCTGCTGCTGCAGAGCCTCGCTCAGCTCGTGCTGCATCCAGCGAATCAGCACCGCAGCGGGAGCGAGCCATATCAGCCAGAGGATGACGAAAAAGACGACATAGGCCGGCGCAGTCTCGGCCGAAAAACTCGCGCGGCTGATTGCGAATGTGATGACGAGCGGCCAGATGGCGACGAGCGCCACGAGGGCGATCACACCGATCCTTTCCCGTCTGAGTTTGCGCATAGTAAGTCCTAGATTGCTTGCGGGGCGTCCACCGCATCAGCCCAGCGGCGCATGCTAACAGGACCGCTACCCGGCCGGAACGAGCGCGGCCGCGATCATAGAAATTGATGGGTTTCGCGAGTTTCTCTCGCTTGCCGGGGCAGGAGGTCTCGACTAGCTTCCGCACCGTTTCCCGGAGGAATCATGGGCTTTCTCGCCGACTCCATCGGCCGCATCAAGCCGTCGCCGACCATCGCCATCAACGACCTCTCCAAGAAGCTGAAGGCGGAGGGGCGGGACATCATTGGCCTGGCCGCCGGCGAGCCGGATTTCGACACCCCCGACAACATCAAGCAGGCGGCGATCGCCGCCATCCGCCGCGGCGAGACCAAATACACCGCCGTCGACGGCATGCCCGAGCTGAAGCAGGCGATCTGCAAGAAGTTCAAGCGCGAGAACGGGCTCGACTACAAGCCGAGCCAGGTCTCGGTCGGCACCGGCGGCAAGCAGGTGCTGTTCAACGCGCTGGTCTGCACCATCAACCCGGGCGACGAGGTGGTGATCCCGGCGCCCTATTGGGTGAGCTATCCGGACATCGTGCTGTTCGCGGGCGGGACCCCGGTCGCGGTGCCGACGCGGCTCGCCGACGGCTTCAAGATGAAGCCGGAGGCGCTCGAGCGCGCCATCACCAAGAACACCAAGTGGCTGATCTTCAACTCGCCGTCGAACCCGACCGGCGCCGCCTACACGCGCGCCGAGCTGAAGGCGCTCACCGACGTGCTGGCGCGGCACCCGCACGTCTGGGTGCTCTCCGACGACATGTACGAGCACCTGGTCTACGACGAGTTCGTATTCACGACGCCGGCGCAGGTGGAGCCCAGGCTCTACGAGCGCACGCTCACGCTCAACGGCGTGTCCAAGGCCTATTGCATGACCGGCTGGCGCCTGGGCTATGCCGGCGGGCCGGAATTCTTGATCAAGGCGATGGCGGTGCTGCAATCGCAGTCGACCACCAACCCGAGCTCGATCACGCAATGGGCCGCGGTCGAGGCGCTCAACGGGCCGCAGGATTTCATCCCGAGGCACAACCAGGTGTTCAAGGAGCGGCGCGATCTGGTGGTCTCGATGCTGAACCAGGCCAAGGGCATCGAATGCCACAAGCCGGAAGGGGCGTTCTATGTCTATCCGTCCTGCACCGGCGCGATCGGGAAGCAGGCGCCTTCGGGCAAGAAGATTTCGACCGACGAGGATTTCGTGACCGAGCTGTTGGCGGCCGAGGGCGTGGCCGTGGTGCACGGCACTGCGTTCGGGCTCGCGCCCGCGTTCCGTATTTCCTACGCCACCAAGACCGAGCACCTGGAAGAAGCCTGCCGCCGCATCCAGCGCTTTTGCGGCAGCCTGCGCTGATTTCCGCGGCCGCCGATCCCGCCCGCACCGCACTCGCTAACCCCGGAACAACGGATCTTCTCATACAACGTAGAATTGCTATAATAGAAGCCTCTAGTTTGTCGGGAGGCCATCGTGACCCGTTCCGCCATCGCCCGCATCGTTGCGCTCGCCGTCGCCGGGGTGTTCCTCGCCGCCGCTCCGGCGCACGCGCAACTGAAACAGATCGGCACGCTCACGTGCGCGAACGTGGTCCAGGGTTTTCCGCTTTTCCCCATTCACCTGGTTCGCCGTCAGCCGGTCTTTCGCTGCATCTTCGATCCGATCAGCTCGCTCCTGGACAACGAGGTCTACCGCGTCACGGTCCTCGAGCCGCATCCCCAGATCCTCGCCGACGAAACCGTGACCTTGGTCTGGAAGGTATTTGCCGCTGCGAAGGGCAGCGGCCTGCTCGCCGGCGGCTACGCGCCGGCATCCGACGGCGATCCGGTCGAGGAGCAGCTCGGCGCTCCCTTGCTGGTCGGCGGATTTGGCAACCTGATCGCGCTGGATCCGGCCGGCGAAGTGGTCGGGCACCAGCTCCTGTCGGCCAAGATCACCGTGCTCGAGCTTGAATTCCTGCCCTGAGCCGGTCTCCGGACGGCACTTGTGCACACGGGCTCCCCCGCGGCTGGCGGGGCGGCTATGCTGGCGCCGCAATCGGTCGCAAGACTGCCACGAGTTCGCCAACCGGGAGGCCCGCATGCTCCGCCGCACATTGTCCGCCATTGCCGCCGCCGCGGCATTTCTCGCGCTCACCGGCGTTGCCGACGCTCAGCGCCTCCGCATCGGCACGCTCGACTGCCGCAGCCCGGGCTCGACTTCGTTCATCGTCGGCTCGGTGACCCGGTTCCGCTGCACTTACATCCCGATCAGCGGACCGGTGGAGGTCTATTCCGGCGTGATCCGCCGCGTCGGCCTCGATCTCGGCTACACCGGCGCCACGCGGCTGGTGTGGGTCGTCACCGCCGCAAGCCGCACCGGCCCGCGCGCACTCGCCGGCATTTATGCCGGCGTCTCGGCCGGCGTCGCGCTCGGCATCGGCGGCGGCGCCAACGTGCTGGTCGGCGGCTTCAACAATTCGATCGCGCTGCAGCCGCTGAGTTTCCAGGGCGAGCGCGGCGTGACTCTGTCGCTCACGGTCTCCGGCCTCGAGCTGCGCTGAGACTTCCGTTCCCCTCATTCTTCGAGACGCGGCCACGCAAGTCGGCTGCCGCCGACTTGCGCTCGCGATGGCGCCGATCCCGGGTGTATCCGGGATCGGTGGCCGCTCCTCAGGATGAGGGGAATTGGCTGCTTCGCACCGCCTCATGGTGAGGAGCTGGCCCCGGGCTAGACCCGGGGCCGGCGTCTCGAACCATGAGGCGGAGCCGCAACCCTTTATTCACCCTGCTTTTTCGCCTCCGATTAAGGTTTCTTGGGCCATAACGCCCGCGGGGCTTTTTCGCGGGTGAGTATCATGGTGTTGCGGATCGCGTTCCTGTTCGTGAGCGGCCTGGCGCTCGGGGCGCTCGGCATCGGCGGCGCGCTCGACGCGCTTTCCTCCGCCTCCACCTCCGCCACCAAGACCTCCGCCGCCGCCAACAATTCCGCACGCACGCCCGATCCGCGCGTGCTCCGCGCCGGCCAACGCACGCGCCTGCCGCAGACCCTTCCGCAACCGACGCGCTGAGCCCG
>JAHFPN010000199.1 GCA_023269635.1 Hyphomicrobiales bacterium
GTTCCTGGCGAGGATCATGTTGTCGAGCCGGTAATCGCCGTGCACCACGCGCACCGGCCCCTCCGGCGCCAGGAGCTGCGGCAGCCAGAGCATCAACTTTTCCATCTCGTCGACTTCCATGGTCTTGGAGGCGACATATTGCTTGGACCAGCGCGCGACCTGGCGGGCCATGTAATTCTCGCCCTTGCCGTAGTCGGCCAGCCCGATGGCGGCCGGATCGAACGAGTGCAGGCGCGCGAGCGTGGCGTTCATCGCGTCATAGACTGCGGTGCGTTCTCCCGGCGTCGAGTTGGGCATGCGCGGTTCCCAGATGGTGCGGCCGTCGACGAAGCCCATCACGTAGAAGGCGGTGCCGATCACGCCCTCGTCGGCGAAATAGATCACCGGCTCGGGCACGGGGAATTTTTGCGGATAAAGCGCGCTGATGGCGCGGAACTCGCGGTCGACCGCGTGCGCGGATGCCAAGAGCTTGCCCGGCGGCTTGCGGCGCAACACGTAGCGGCGCGCCGGGGTCATGAGCAGATAAGTCGGGTTCGACTGGCCGCCCTTGAACTGCTCGACTTCGATCGGGCCGGTGAAGCCCTTCACTTCGCGGGCGAGATAGGCTTCGAGCCGGTCGACCGGAAAGGCGAGCGCTGGCGCCACCTCCTTGGTGCCGGTGAAGGCGGTTTGCCGGTCGATGATCTGGTTCATCGCGGGGTCAATTCCTCGGGCCGCCAGCATAGCGCGGATTTCGGTCGCGCTCAGTCCTTGGCGAGGAAGGGCAGGAGCGCGGCGAGCGTCGCGGCCGGGTTCTCCTCCGGGAGAAAATGGCCGCATTCGATGGCCCGGCCCTCGACGTTGGCGGCCCAGCGGCGCCAGACCTCGAGCGGACTCTCGCCGCGGGACGGAATCCCGCGCGCACCCCACAACGCCAGTACCGGGCAGGCGATCTTGTTTCCCGCTTTCACGTCGGCGTCGTCGATCGCGACATCGGTGGATTGGCCGGCGCGGTAGTCCTCGCAAGTTGCGTGGATGCGGGCCGGATCGGTGAAATTGCCGCGATAGTGCTCGACCGCGCGCGGATCGAAGGCGCTCTTGTCGGTGCCCCAGCGGCGGCCGCTGAAAATCCAATCCATGAAGAACTCGGCCGAGTTGCCGATCAGCGTCTCCGGCAGCGGCGCCGGCTGCGCCAGGAAGGTCCAGTGATAGACCTGCTGGGCGCGCTTGGCGTCCATCTTTGCCCACATTTCCCAGGTCGGGATGATGTCGAGCACGGAGAGCCGGGTAACGCGCGCGGGATGATCGAGCGCGAGCCGATAGCCGACCCGGCCGCCGCGGTCATGGCCGACCAGGGCGAAGTGCTGGTGCCCGAGCGTTTCCATCAGCTCGACCATGGCCGCCGCCATTGCGCGTTTCGTGTAAGGCGAATGATCGGCGGCGGCCGCGGGCGCGTCGCTGGCGCCATAGCCGGGGAGATCGGCGATCACGAGCGTGCGGTGCTGGGCAAGCGCCGGCGCCACGCGATGATACATGACGTGGGTCTGTGGAAAGCCGTGCAGCAGCAGCGCGGGCGGGCCGGTGCCGCCGATGCGGGCGAAGAGCTTGCCGGCGCCGGTTTCGACAAATCGGGAATCGAAGCCGGGGAAGAGATCGGGGAGGTAGGGCATGGAATCGTCGCTTATCTCATTTCTTTCGTCATCACCGGGCCGCGCCGTCCCGCGCGAAAACGCCAGACTTGGCTATACCGCATCCGTCATCACCGGGCCGCCGCGCCCCGGCGCGTTTGCGCCGGCCTTGGCGCGGCGAGACCCGGTGATCCACGTATTTCATACCGGCGCCGCAAAGACGTGGATGGCCGGGTCAAGCCCGGCCATGACGGGTGGAAGCGAGCGCGCGCCAGGCGATGTCGCGGCGATAGAACCCTTCCGGCCAGTCGATCAAGTCGATGGCCCGATAGGCGCGCGCGCGCGCCTCGGCGATATTCTTGCCGGTGGCGGTGACGTCGAGCACGCGCCCGCCCGAAGCCAGCAGGCGGGCTCCCTCGCGGCGAGTGCCGGCGTGGAAGATTTTCACGCCCTCCACTTCAGAAGCGCGTTCGAGGCCCTTGATCTCGGAACCGGTCGCGTAGGCGCCCGGGTAGCCCTTGGTCGCCAGCACGACCGCGATCGCCGCGTCGCTCAGCCAGCGCGCGGAGACCTTGGCGAGCGTCCCGTCCACGGTCGCGAGCATGAGGGTGAGCAAATCGTCCTTGAGCCGCGGCATCAGCACCTGACATTCGGGGTCGCCGAAGCGGACATTGTATTCGATGAGCTTCGGCCCTTCGGCGGTGATCATGAGCCCGGCATAGAGCACGCCGCGATAGGGGGTGCCGGCGCGCACGAGCGCGCGCGCAGTCGGCCGCACGATTTCTTCGAGCGTGCGGCGCTCGATCTCGGGCGTCAACACCGGGGCCGGCGAATAGGCGCCCATGCCGCCGGTGTTCGGGCCCTGGTCGCCGTCGAACGCGCGCTTGTGGTCCTGGGCGCCGGCGAGCGGCAAAACGTTCTCGCCGTCCACCAGGAAGAACAGGCTCGCTTCCTCGCCGGTGAGGAACTCCTCGAGCACCACGGGTGCCTTGGCGGCGCCGGTCATTTCGAACGCGAGATCGATGCCGGCGAACGCTTCATCGGGTGTCATCGCGACCACGACACCCTTGCCCGCGTGCAGGCCGTCGGCCTTGACCACGATCGGCGCGCCGTGCCTCCGCACGTGGGCCTTGGCGGCGGCGGCATCCGAAAACTCGGTGAAGCGTGCGGTCGGAATATTGTTCGCGGCCGCGAGCCGCTTGGTGAAGGACTTGGAACCCTCAAGCCGCGCCGCCGCCGCCTTGGGGCCGAAGGCCTTGATCCCGGCGCTTTCCAGATCGTCCACGAGACCCGCGACCAGCGGCGCCTCGGGCCCCACCACCACCAGCTCGATCCGGTTCGCCTTGCAGAACGCGGCGATCGCGGCGTGGTCGGCGAGCTTGAGATCGGCGAGCTCGGCCTCCTCGGCGATGCCGGGATTTCCCGGCGCCGCATAGAGCTTGGTCAGCAGCGGGCTGGCGGCGAGCTTCCAAGCGAGCGCGTGCTCGCGTCCGCCGGAGCCGAGGAGAAGCACGTGCATGGCAGGACCAGGGGGACTTCGCGCGGGCGCGCTGATGTAGCATAGATCGGCACTCGCCACGGAGCGCTTATGCCAGCGTCCACAGAAGCGCGCAGCAATTTGCCCGAGATCACGGTCTCGGAGCTTGCCGCCGCGCTCAAGCGCACGGTGGAGGAGGCCTACCCGTACGTGCGGCTGCGCGGCGAAATCTCGGGCTACAAGGGCCCGCATTCCTCGGGCCACGTCTATTTCTCGCTCAAGGACGAGAACGCCCGGATCGAGGCGGTGATCTGGCGGGGCGTGTTCGGCCGGTTGCGCTTCAAGCCCGAGGAGGGGCTGGAGGTGATCGCGACCGGCAAGGTCACCACCTATCCGAGCGCGTCGAAATACCAGATCGTCATCGATCGCCTGGAGCCCGCCGGCGTCGGCGCGCTGATGGCGCTCCTGGAGGAGCGGAAGAAAAAGCTTCAGGCCGAGGGCCTGTTCGCGGAGGAGCGGAAGAAGCCGCTGCCGTACCTGCCGCGGGTCGTGGGCGTCATCACCTCGCCCACGGGCGCCGTGATCCGCGACATCCTGCATCGGCTGGCCGATCGCTTTCCGCGCCACGTGCTGATCTGGCCGGTGCGGGTGCAGGGCGAGACCTGCGCGCCGGAGGTCGTGGCCGCGATCGAAGGGTTCAATTCGCTGAAACCGGGCGGACGGATCCCGCGGCCGGACGTGCTGATCGTCGCGCGCGGCGGCGGCTCGCTCGAGGACCTCTGGGGCTTCAACGAGGAGAGCGTGGCGCGCGCGGCCGCGGCGAGCAAGATCCCGCTGGTCGCGGCGGTGGGGCACGAGACCGATTTCACCTTGATCGATCTGGTGGCCGACCGGCGGGCGCCGACGCCGACCGCGGCCGCGGAAATGATCGTGCCGGTGCGGGCCGAGCTGGTGGCCGCGACCGAGGATTTCGGCGCCCGGCTCGTCGGCGGCACGCTCAGGCTGTTCCAGCGTCTGAAGAGCGAAGTGCGCGGGCTCGCCCGCGGCATCCCGGCGCTCGATGCGCTGCTCGGAATTCCGCGGCAGCGGCTCGACTCGTTGAGCGCGCGCCTGCCGCGGGCGCTCCGGGCCAACGCCCAAGCGCACCGGGTCGCGTTCGCGCGCGCGGCCGCGAGCCTCGTGCCGGTGGCGTTGCGCATGCGTGTCGCGCACGAACGCGAGCGCACCGCGGCGCTGGTGGAGCGG
>JAHFPN010000050.1 GCA_023269635.1 Hyphomicrobiales bacterium
GGCCGCTGCTCGGTCGCCGATTCCGGCCGGCGCATGAGATCGCCTTCGCTGACGATGCCGACCACGCGGCCCTTGTCGACCACGGGCACGGCGCTGATCTTGTGCTGCACCAGCTTTTTGGCGATGTCGCGCACGCCGGTTTCCAGCTCGACGCTGATCACCCGCGCCGTCATCACATCCCGCGCATGCATGGGAATTCTCCTTGGGCGGCTCCGGGCATTGTGGGCATGGATGCGTGGGTCGATCAATCGGGCTTCATTCGTCATCGCCGGAGTTAGACGTCCACTAGGCTCGTCATGGCCGGGCGAAAGGCGCGAAGCGCTGTCTTCGCGCCTGAAGTCCCGGCCATCCACGTCTTCGAACGGGGCAACGGCCGTAAGACGTGGATGCCCGGCACAAAGCCGGGCATGACGGTTTGGTATTCGTGCTCGTTCCCATCCATCCAAGCTCCCTCGTTTCCGCGCGAGGTTTTTCCCGCCGGACTTTGCTTCCTCCCTTCTTCGATCCCCTCGAGCCCGAGGGGTGCGGGCGCCGGGTGCGGCGCGGGCCTCCGGAGTTTCACCGGAGACCATGTGTCTTAGTGGGGCGCCTTCCGGCAACCCGCACAACGGCGATATCTGACCCCGGGCCGCGCTTTTCATGAGGCAGCCGCTTGTGACTGCCTCTCCGTCAGCGAGCTCCTCGCACGGGCTCTTATTGGCCCGGGGCGGAGCCCCGAGGTCACCCGGGACGGAGAGCCGGTGCTCTCCGGCGCGGGCGCCGACCCCTCCCCCAAGCCGGACCGGATCCAGGTCATGGCCCTCGGATGGGAGGGGCGAACTGAATATAGTCCTACTTGATCGAAAAAATCAACGCCGCGGGCAAAAATAAATCTTGGGAAAATCTATCCCCGGCTTTCCAGTGAGAATTATCCTGAAAGATTTTTTTGCAAGTCTGGCCAAGACGATTGCTTGCAGCAACGAAGCGAATAGAATCACAAGATTGCCGTAGGAGGATTCGATGAAGCAAACTTCATGGGTTGGCCTAAGCGCGAACGAGAAGGCGCTGCTCCTTCGAGCCCTGACCCAAGTTTCGACGATCGACACGCGGCGTTCAGAGAGACTAAGGGCTTTAGCGAAGAAGTTATCCGCTGAAACCTATCCGAAGATCACAGTCGGTGTTTATGGCGGCTTAGTCCAATGGACCGCAGGAAATCCGTTTCCAGTTCGGATAATCGACTACGATGGCGAGAAGCCTGATCTCCGGGACCGCGACGAGGAAGGCCAGCTGTGCACGATTTGGTATGAGCCGGCGGATCGAAGCACACGAGCGTCTTAGTCGCTCGGACGTAGGCGATAGTAGCCGCGCGAGACGAAATCGAGATAGCCGCGGTCGCGCAATACTTGAAGCTGTTGCCGGATTTTCTGTTTCACGTGCCTATTGTCTGGATAAAGCCGGCTCAGCTGGTCCTCGAACTCGTAAACGTCGTCGAGATTAAACTCGTCCTTGCCAATTGACTCGACGCATTTCATTACCTCGATCAGCCAGCCTCTTGCTTCAACGGGTTCTTCGCGAAGGAAGAGCGTCTTCTTCCATCGAACAAGAACCGACTCCTTTGGTTGAATCTGTCCGCCGCGGACAATGAAAATGTTCCCCGATGCCGGAATTTGATTGATCATTATATTGCACCCGATCCAGCCGGCACGGCGCGCGGTATCCGCGAGCGGCTTCCGCCTTTCAATGATTTCTCGAACGAAGAAATGCTTTGGCACGACTAACAGATTGGTCACGCTAAGTTTCGCCAAGTCGTAGTTCAGGAGAAAGAGGTTGGGATTGTTACTGGCCGCCAAGCGTTCGCACATGGTCTTGAATGCGCCGTCGAGCACTCTCGCGCCGAATTCCGATTTTTGACTCTTGAATTCGTATTCTTCGCCGCATTTGGTGCAGTAGAAATCGGCGACCGGTCGACCAGCCACGAACTGATTTATTCTTGAATTTCCACAGCTCGGACAAAATACCTGCTTGCCAACCCACGTTTCGGTCCACGCACGAGCGCTTTGCGAGCCGCTTGTGTACCGACGCTGACGCTCTTCGAACTCCAACTTCATACGCGAACTCGATCAACCGACCATTGCGTAACAAGCGCACTCTCGGCTTTCTCATCTTACTTTTTTCTAAACGCCCTCATCCCTTCCCTGCCGCCGCTCGAAGAAGGCTTGCGCGCGCCCGCGTGCGGCGCGCCCTTCCTTGGCGGTCGGATCGTCGCTCACCGCCATTTCGATCCCGCGCAGGCGTTTGATTTCGTCGCGCAGGCAATCCTAGGGGATCGCCAGGAGGGCCTTCAATTTGGCTCTTACTTCAGCCACGAGCGGGCCGGGAGCCACGGCAATAAATTCCGCGCCACGCATTTCCCAGGATAGACACTTGATTTGATCGGCAAGAACGACGCCGGAAACGGCGAAACCGTTCGGAATCGCGACTTCAAACGGATAACCCTTAGCCCGGTTGGTAGTCGGGCAGGCGATACAGTGCCTTACCTTTTGATTGTATTCGCGGGGTGACAATACAAGAGCAGGCCGGCGTCCGGCCTGCTCGGTGCCTACTTGGGGATTGAGTTGAAGCCAGACGAAATCGCCGGCGTCTGGGCAATAAGGCGCGTTACCAGACCTCGCTGCCGACCGGCTCCCCGGTGTCGATCTGCTCATGCACGTTCTCAGGAGTAATACCGGCAATCAGCGCTTTGACGTCATAGGTTGGTACTACTTTCACGGGTGTGACAACGAGAGATCCGTCGCGGATCTGAAGGTCCGCTTCCTTTCCTGGTGTTAGGTCGAACTCCCGCGCAAAAGCACTTGGAATTCGAAGCGCAAGGCTGTTGCCCCACATCGCGAACTGAACGACCATGACTGAACCCTCCTTGGTGTCAGTCTGTATCTACAATAAAGATACACCATAAAGAGCCGTCAGCAAGCTGTTTCTTTGCTCAACTCAAACAACATCACGCATTTTACATTATTTATGAGTTGAAATATCGCTGGGTGTTTTATAACGCTCAGGCAGACCCTTTGTAGACCCTCTATCTCTTCCTAAACGCCCTCGTCCCCGCTCTCCCGCCGCTCGAACCAGGCGCGCGCTCGCCCGCCTTCGCCAAAAGCTTCGGCGGCGCGCCCTTGGCCGTCGGATCATCGCTCACCGCCAGCTCGATCCCGCGCAGGCGCTTGATCTCGTCGCGCAGGCGCGCGGCCTCCTCGAATTCGAGGTTGCCCGCCGCCTCCTGCATCCGCTGCTCCAGGTCCGCGATCACGGCCTCGAAATTGTGCCCGATGGCGATGGCGTCCTCGAAGCCGGTGTCCACCAGCACGTGGTCGCGCTCATAGGCGCTGTCGATGATGTCGTGGATCGAGCGCTTGATGCTCTCCGGCGTGATGCCGTTCTCGGCGTTCCAGGCCGACTGCTTGGTGCGCCGCCGCTCGGTCTCGGCCATGGCGCGCTCGATCGAGCCGGTCACCGTGTCGGCATAGAGGATCACTCTACCCTCGACGTTGCGCGCCGCGCGGCCGATGGTCTGCACCAGCGAGGTCTCGCTGCGCAGGAAGCCCTCCTTGTCGGCGTCGAGGATCGCCACCAGCGCGCACTCGGGGATGTCGAGCCCCTCGCGCAGCAGGTTGATGCCGACCAGCACGTCGAAGGCGCCGAGCCGCAGGTCGCGGATGATCTCGATCCGCTCCAGGGTGTCGATGTCGCTGTGCATGTAGCGCACGCGCACGCCTTGCTCGTGCAGGTATTCGGTCAGGTCCTCGGCCATGCGCTTGGTCAGCACCGTGACCAGCGTGCGGAAGCCCTTGGCCGCCACCTGCCGCACCTCGCCGAGAAGATCGTCCACCTGCGTGCGCGCCGGCCGCACGCTCACCTCGGGGTCGATCAGGCCGGTGGGGCGGATCACCTGCTCGGCGAACACGCCTTGCGTCTGGTTCAGCTCCCAGGGGCCGGGCGTGGCCGACACGCACACGGTCTGCGGCCGCATCAGGTCCCATTCCTCGAAGCGCAGCGGGCGGTTGTCCATGCACGAGGGCAGCCGGAAGCCGTATTCGGCGAGCGTGGCCTTGCGCCGGAAGTCGCCGCGATACATGCCGCCGAGCTGCGGCACGGTGACGTGGCTCTCGTCCACGAACACCAGCGCGTTGTCGGGCAGATATTCAAACAGCGTGGGCGGCGGCTCGCCCGGCCGCCGGCCGGTGAGGTAGCGCGAATAGTTCTCGATGCTCGGGCACGAGCCGGTGGCGCCGAGCATTTCCAGATCGAAGATGGTGCGCTGCTCCAGGCGCTGCGCCTCGATCAGCCGGCCGCCGTCGTTGAGCTGCGCCACGCGGCTCTTCAGCTCGCGCTTGATCGCGCCGATCGCCTGATAGAGCGTCGGCTTCGGCGTCACGTAGTGCGAGTTAGGATAGACCTTGATCGCCTCGAGCTCGGCGTAGTTCTCGCCGGTGAGCGGGTCGAATTCCTGGATTGCCTCGATCGTGTCGCCGAACAGCTGGATGCGCCAGGCGCGGTCCTCGTAGTGCGCCGGGAACAGATCGATCACGTCGCCGCGCACGCGGAAAGTTCCGCGCGTGAAGTCCATGTCAGTGCGGTGATACATGAGCGCGACCAGGTCGGCGATCAGCGCGCGCTGGTCGATCTTGCCGCCGCGCGCGAGCGCGAACGTCATTTCCGAATAGGTCTCGACCGAGCCGATGCCGTAGATGCAGGACACGGAGGCGACGATGATCACGTCGTCGCGCTCCAGCAGCGAGCGCGTGGCCGCGTGGCGCATGCGGTCGATCTGCTCGTTGATGGCGGAGTCCTTCTCGATATAGGTGTCGGTGCGCGGGACATAGGCTTCCGGCTGGTAATAGTCGTAGTAACTCACGAAATACTCGACCGCGTTGTCCGGGAAGAAGCTCTTGAACTCGCCATAGAGCTGGGCCGCGAGCGTCTTGTTGGGCGCCAGCACCAGCGCCGGCCGCTGCAGCCGCGCGATGGTCTCGGCCATGGTGAAAGTCTTGCCCGAGCCGGTGACGCCGAGCAGCACCTGCATGCGCTCGTCGTCCTGGATGCCTTGCACCAGCTCGTTGATCGCCTGCGGCTGGTCGCCCTTGGGCTCGAACGGCGACACCAGCTTGAAGCGTTTGCCGCCCTCGGATTTCGCCGGCCGCTCCGGCCGGTGCGGCACCCAGACTTGGCCGCGGAACTCGGGCCGGCCTTCGTCGATCAGCGCCTTCAGCGCCTGGGCCGAAGCCAGCGAGCCGGGCGAGGGGACGTAATCGGCGTCGTCCTCCGGCTTGGCGAAGCCGACCGCGCGCGCCAGCTCGGGATCGAGGTTCGTGACCTGTGCCGGCCCGCTCTCAAAGGCGCGCTGCGGCCGCTCGGCCATGCCGTGGCTCACGCCGCGCGCGGTGCGATAGGGCTTCTGCGGTTTCGGCATGCCGCCAATATGGGGCGAGCGGCGCGGCGAGGGAAGAGCGCAACACCCTCTCTCGCCGCGACGATTTTCCGGCTTTTTCCGGTCAGAGCGCCGCGAACCCGAGCATCCAGGCGGCAACCATTACGCCGATCATCGCCGCCACCATCCCCACCGCCGGCAGCAGGCAGCGGGCGCAGGGGAACGCTTTGTTCGTTGCCCTCATCATGTCCGCGCCCGCTCAGAACAACCCGAAGGTGCTGCACAGCACGTAAGCCAGGCTGAACCAGAGCAGGACGACGACGCTGCCGCCGATCGCGATTGCCGTGCCGGTGCCGACGGAGCTCGATGCGTGGTCGAAGGAGGCATTGGTCATGACTCGGATCCTTTCGCGTTTGCGTGGACGGACGATCCGGGCCGCTAGGGCATTCGGGCCGTTACGTTCCGGATCGTCCTGCGTTCCTGTACGCGCGATCCGCCGCCGCCCGTATGATCGAAATCATATCGTCGGCTTGAGCCGGATGAGGCGATCGGTCCGTTCGATCAGCCCTTCGCTCTCCAAATCCGCGAGCGTCCGGTAAAGCACCTCATGGGTCAGTCCCAGCTCACCGGCCAATTCTTTCAGTGTGCCGGTCAACTCGACGATATGGTTGCCGGGCTTGGCGGCGAGGCTCAGATGCCGAAGCACCCGCTCGCTTGCCGAACGGATGTTGAGCAATTCCAAGCGCGTTCGCAGCTGGATCACTTCGTGCGCGAGCAGCGCCATGAACTTGCGCGCGGCCTCTTGATCGCGCTCGATCAGCGCCAGTAGGCTCGACTTCGGAAAAATGCGGACCGTCGTCTCGGTCACGGCGACGGCATCGCAATAGAAGATGTCGGCGAACAACGCCGCCTCGGCGAAGAGATCGCCTTGGACCGCGGTGAACAGCACCACCGACCGGCCGTGAATGTCGTGCCGGATCATCTGGACCCGGCCGCTCTCGATCGCGAACAGCCCGCTGACCGGATCGCCCTGCCGAAACAGATTTTCGCGCGGCTGCAGGGTACGGCGCCGGGCGGCCGCCGCGATTTCAACCGGAATCCAGTCGAGCGCGGACATCACCGGCTCGCGCCGCGCGCGGTGCGATTGGGCTTCTGCGGTTTCGGCATGCCGCCAATATGGGCGCGAAATTGAATTATTTCACCTCCCCCCTTGTGGGGGAGGTCGGCGCGCGAAGCGCGCCGGGAGGGGGTATCGCCGTCAGCGAAGCGGATGCAAAAAGCCAGCCCCTGCCGTGGAACGCCGTTGCCGCGGAGCCGGCGATCTGATGTAATCATAAGTTGTATCCGCAAGATCGGAGGGCGTCCCTTGCAGGTCATCGAAGCCGTGCTGGCTTTCGCCGTTACCTTGCTGGTCCTGTCGCTCGTGGTCTCGACCCTGGTCGAGACCATCCACCGCATCTTCGGGCTGCGCGAGGCGGGCTTGCGCTACATCCTCGGCCAATTCTTCGACCAGGTGCTGAAAGACTACCTGCCGGCGGCCAGCAATTTGCGCACCGATGCCGAGAAAGCGGCGTTCCAAGAGCGGATTTCGGCCAACCGCGCGCCGATCGGCCTCAAGCAGGGACCGGACCCCGCGCTCGCCACGCGCGTCGCCGCCGTGCCCGCCGCGCCGCCGGAGCCGGCGAAGGAACCCGGCCTGCTCTGGGGCGGCAAGCAGCTGACCAAGCTCTCGGCCGCCGAATTCATGGAACGGATCGGAAGCGACAAGCTCGGCGCCACGCTGATCGCCAACATCAAGGCGACCGCGCGCGAGCGGGTGCTGGAAGACGTCACGCGCAAATACGAGGCGTTCGGCAAGGAGGCGAGCAGCTATTTCGAAGGGCGCGCGCGCTTCATGGCGGTGATCGTCGCCTTCGTGGTCGCGTTCGCGCTGCACGTGAACGCGATCGAGCTGTTCCAGACCTTCCTGCGCGACCCGGCGGTGCGCGCGCGGGTGATCAACCAAAGCGACAAGACGCAAGAGGCCTACAAGGCGGCCGAGGCCGAGGCCGCGAAGAAGGCGCCGGCGACCGATACCGCCAAGCGGGAGTGGGAGGCCGTCAAGGAGCAATATGAGAACGCGCTGAAGAAGCTGCAGGTAACGGAAACCCAGCTCCGCGACCTCGGGGTGCCGATCGGCTGGACCGAGGAACGCGTGCGCAAGACGAATGCGTGGCCCGGAATCTGGAATTGCCAGGACCCGTCGGGCAACTGGGTGTGGGATTGGTCGCTGAGCGGCAAGTGCGGCGACCAGAACAAGATGTATGTCTGGGTCTACCTTCCGCGGACCATCGACAGCATTCTCGGATTGCTGCTGGGCGGGCTCCTGATCGGGCTCGGCGGGCCGTTCTGGTACGATTTCGTGAGGGGCCTGACCAATATCCGCGATCTCGCGCGTTCCGTCACCGGCGCCGCGGAAGAGAAGCCGGCGCCGGCGCCAGCGCCAGCGCCGACACCGGCACCGCGGCCACCCGCGCCGGTCATGGCGCCGGCAAGGAAGAAGGGCGTGGCAGCGCTGGCGGCGATGCCAGCGCCCGTCGTCGTGACCCCCGTTGTGGCGGCTCCAGCCGAAGCAGCGCCGCCGCGCCCGCCCACCCCGGCCGACATCTTCAACGTGGCCTTTGACGCGACCGTGCCGCGCGCGCGGCGGTGAAACGCCGCGCCCGCGCTCCAGCCGCGCGGGTTCAAGGAAGCCTGCCGGGCGGAAACCGGCAGCCCTTGAAATTTCGCTTAAGGTGCCGGCTTCTCGAATATGGCGCCGTAATGATACGGCGGCACTTCGACGACGGCACCGAGCTTGAGGCCGGCCGGCTCGATCGCGGCCCGCGTGGCCTCGGGCGTCATCCGCAATTCCGTTGCCGGGCCGCGCGGCTCGCCCAGGATCAACGTCTCCTCGCGCGGGCGCCGGTGCCAGTTCACGACCACGAAGCCACCGCCGGGTTTCAGCGCCCGCGCGACCGCCCGCGCCAGGCGCACGGGTTGCGGCACGCCGTGGAACGCGTTGGCCATGAATACGAAATCGACCGGGTGAGGCACCAACCGGTCGACATGGTAAGCGTCACCCTCGATCAGATCGCAGTTCTCGACGCCGTGGCTTGCGAGGCGCCGGCGCGCGAGCTCCAGCAGCTTGCGGTCGATATCGATGGCGAACACGTGCCGCGCGATCCTTGCCATCGGCAAGGTGAACCAGCCGTCGCCGCTACAGAGATCGATCGCGTCGGCGCCGGGCGTCAGTCCGACCGCGGCCAGTACGTTGCCCGGCTCGGGCCACAAGGCCTGCCACCAACCCTCCGGCAATTCGGTGCCGGGAAAGAAACCCGGGAGTGACATCGCGGCCGGTGCTATTGGCGCTCGAGGCGCTTCCCGTCGGCGGAGGCCGAGGTTTCGACCGGCAAGCCCGCGATCCGCCATTCGGGCAGTCCGCCATCGAGCCGGCGGGCCTTTCGCCCCTGTTTCCGGAGCAGCGCGACCGCCTCGAACGCGAGTACGCACCAGGGGCCGCGGCAATAGGCGATGATCTCCTGCCGCTTGGGCAACTCGGTGAGCCGCTTGCGCAGTTGCGCCAACGGAACATTTACCGCGCCCGGAACATGCCCGCTGGCGAACTCGTCCTCCGGTCGCACGTCGAGCATGGTGACCAGCCCGTCCTTGACCCGCGCGGCGAGCTCCTTCTTGGAAACCGGCTCCAGGCTGTCGCGATCGCGGAAATAACCGTCGACGATCCGCTCCACCTCGGCGACCTGCCGTTCCGCCACTTGCCGCAGCGCCCCTAGCAGGCGGATCACGCCGTCGTCGGCGATCCGATAGAGCACGCGGCGGCCGTCCCGGCGCGCGGCGACGAGGCCGGACTTGCGCAGCGCCTGCAAGTGCTGGGAGACGCTGGCGAACGGGATGCCGGTGCGCTGGGCCAGGAGCTCGACGCTCTGCTCGCCCTGGGCCACGTGCTCCAGCAGATCGAGCCGGTGCTCGCTGCCGAGCGCGCGGGCGACGGCGGCGAATTGCGCAAACAGGGCTTTCTTGGGCGGTTGCCTCGACATCCGATCGTCCTCTTGACATTCAATTATTCAATTGAATATTATAATTAAGTGGGCGTCAAGAGCGTCGAGGACTGATTGATGCGGACCCTGATCATCATCAACGACCCGCCTTACGGCACCGAGCGGCTCTACAACGCGCTCCGGCTCGCGCACGCGATCCGCAAGGCGAACGAGAAGGCGGAAGTGACCGCGTTCCTGATGGCCGACGCGGTGACCGCCGCCAAGCGCGGGCAGAAGCCGCCGGAGGGCTACTACAACGTCGAGATCATGCTCGGGCGCGTGATCCGCGGCGGCGGCGCCGTGCTGCTGTGCGGCACCTGCATGGACGCGCGCGGGATGCTCGAAAGCGAGATCATCGCCGGCGCGCGGCGCAGCACCATGGATGAATTGGCTGCAACGACCGTCGCCGCCAACCGGGTGCTGGTGTTCTGAGACGCCCGATCCTTGGCGATGACCAGCCTGCGGAGGACATTGTGACAGCGGCCAAGATCATTCTCGTCTTGGGGGGCGGCATCGGCGGCATCGTCGCGGCCAGCCTGTTGCGCAAGCGGCTGCCGCCCGCGCATCGGGTCATTCTGGTCGAGCGCGAGGCGCAACACGTCTTTCCCCCCTCGCTGCTCTGGCTCATGGTCGGGGCCCGCAGCGAACAGCAGATTTCGCGCCCGATCGCCCGCCTTGCCGAGTCCGGCATCGAGATCGTGTCCGGCGAGATCGAACGGATCGATCCGCAGACGCGGAGCGCGCGCGTGGGCGGGAAGGAAATCACCGCGGACTACATGGTGGTCGCGCTCGGCGCCGAGCTCGCGCCGGAAACGATCCCCGGTCTGGCCGAGGCCGGGCACAATTTCTACACGCTAAACGGTGCGCGCGCGCTCGCTCGGGCGCGCGCCGAGCTGCGCCAGGGACACCTCGTCGTGCTGGTGGGCGGAGTGCCGTTCAAGTGCCCGGCAGCACCGTACGAAGCCGCCATGTTGCTCGAGGCCGACGCGCGAATCCGCGGCGTCCGCGAGCGCGTCTCCGTCGACCTTTACACGCCGGAGCCGGGACCGATGCCCGTGGCGGGGCCGGAAGTTTCCGCCAAGGTACGGCAAGTGGTCGAGAGCCGAGGCGTGCGCGTGCACACCGAGCAGGCGGTAGCCAAGGTCGATCCTTCCGGACGCCTGGTTCACTTCAAGAGCGGAGCGACCGCCCCCTTCGATCTCCTCGCCTATGTGCCGCCGCACCGGGCTCCGGCCGTGGTGCGCGCCGCCGGTCTGGTCGGCGAGTCCGGGTGGATACCCGTGAACCGGCAGACGCTCGAGACGAAATTCGCCGGCATCTACGCGATCGGCGATGTCACCGGCATCCCGCTGGTGACCGGCAAGCCGCTGCCCAAGGCCGGCGTGTTCGCTCACGGCGAGGCGGAGGTCGTGGCCAACAACATCGTGCACGCCATCACCGGCGAGGGCGCGCCGCGCGCGTTCGAAGGTCACGGCTCCTGCTTCATCGAAATCGGCGGCGGTCGTGCCGGCTTCGGCAGCGGCAATTTCTTCGCCGAGCCCGCGCCGCAGATCGGCCTGCGCGCGCCGGGATTGCTGCTGCACTGGGGCAAAGTCGCCTACGAGAAATACTGGCTTTATCGGTGGTTCCAATGACGCGTGCGACGAACGAGAGCCCTCGGCGATACGCCCGGCGCCGGCCTCGAGGACCGGAACGGCGCGTTCACCGGAACTGTGGCTCGCTTTCGCGGCCGATCGGCTGAACCGGGAGTCTGGCGATGTGCGAGCTATTCGCCATGAGCGCGAGCCGACCGACCGACGTGAACCATTCGCTGGCTCTGCTCAGACCCCGAGGCGGGGAGCTGGGGCCGCATGCCGATGGTTGGGGCGTGGCCTTCTACGAAGGCCACGCCGCGCGGGTTTTCAAAGAGGCGGTGCCCGCCGCCGCGAGCCGGTGCCTCGCCTTCATCGCCGAATACGACTTCCAGAGCACCATGGTTGTCGCCCACATCCGCAAGGCCAATCCGGAGAAGGTCGGGCGCGCCTCCGCGAACACGCATCCGTTCGAGCGGGAATGGAATGGCCGCTCCTGGGTTTTCGCGCACAACGGCATCCTGCCGGGCTTGCGCAACAATCCTGAATTCGCGGTCCATCGGTTTCGGCCCTTGGGCGAGACCGATTCGGAGCATGCTTTCTGTGTTCTGATGGACGCCATCGCGGCGTCGCATGCCCATGCTCGCAAGGGGCCTTCCCCGACCGCCGTCGTCGAGACCATCCGCCCCGTCGTGGATCGGTTGGCCGAGCTGGGCGAGTTCAATTTCATGCTCGGCAACGGCGAGAGCCTCATCGTTCATGCCCACACGAAGCTGCATGCGTTGCGCCGGAGTTGCCGCCAGGACGGCTGCCGGCGGGACGTCGTCCTGCTCGCGACATCGCCCCTGACGGACGAGCCTTGGGTGCAATTGGCTGCCCGCAGCATCCATGTATACGCGAACGGGCGGGAATCATCCGCCAGCGCCGGACCGATGCGTGGTCGCGCGACTCGGGAACCCATCTCATCCCATCGAGAAATATTGACCGTTCGTAGTGGCCAGATGCGATGAAGCCTTGGTCGTCGTAAACGAACCGTCTTGCGGCTCCATGACGCCGCACTCGTCGCAAACCATTTGCTGGTGTTCTGAATGAGCGACGCAGCAGCCATCGCCGGCAATGTCGGGCCCGCCGCCTACCGCAAGTGGCGGGGTTCCACGCTCGGCGCCGTCACCGAGGCCCTCGAGCATCGCTTGGTCCTGCAAATGGCCGGCGATCTCTCCGGCCGGTCGGTGCTCGATGTCGGATGCGGCGACGGCGCGCTGGCCTTGGTTGCTTGGCAGCGGGGCGCGCAGGTCACCGGCGTCGACCCGGATCCCCGCATGCTTGGCGCCGCAAGAGAGAAGGCGAGTGCCCTCGGCGCCCCGGTCACGTTCCTCGAAGCGTATGGCGAGCGCCTGCCGTTCCCGGATCAACGCTTCGATGTCGCGCTGGCGGTCACGGTCCTTTGCTTCGTGCCGAATGCGCTCGCGTTGCTCCGCGAAATGGCGCGCGTGCTGCGGCCCGGAGGTCGTTTGGTGATCGGCGAGCTGGGCAAGTGGAGCTCTTGGGCGGCAAGCCGGCGCCTGCGCGGCTGGCTCGGTTCGCCGATTTGGCGCTCGGCCAGGTTCTGGACCGCTTCCGAGCTGCGTGCGCTGCTCGAACAGGCGGGCTTCGACGTTCGCGCGGCGCGCGGCGCGATCTACTACCCGCCGGTCGGAGCATTGGCGCGCCTGATGGCGCCCGTTGACACCGCGTTCGAAAAACTGACTACATTGGGCGCGGCTTTCATCGCCGTGCAGGCAGTGCGGCGCCCATAGCGGCGATCGCGATCGGTTCATTCATGCTGCGCCGGCCCGAGGCTTCCCGGTCGATGGCGGAAGCGCGAAGCGGCTGAAGCACTGAAGGCCGGCCTTCGCCGGCCAAGCAAAGGGGGAAACCGTGGAAAAATCGATGTTGACCATCGCCGGCTGGCTGCTCTTTCTCGGCGGGCTGTTCGGCATGGCAATGGGCATCTGGAAATTCACCACCGGCGGCACGCCGCTCGAGTACGGCGTGATGGGCATCGGCGGCGGCGCCTATCTCCTGGCGTCGGCCATCGTCTGCTATATCGCCGACCGGATTTCGCGGAAGTAGCGCTTCCAGGAGCGCAAACGCCGGCGCACATCGTGCGCCGGCGCAATTCTTGTTGCCGCGCCGCTCAGCGCGCGTGCTTGCCCGCGCTCCAGCCGCGCGGGGCGAGAAATTTCTCGCCGACCTCGATCGGCTCTTCCTCGAGCGGCGTCGCCATGGTGTCGTTCCAGCGGTTGAGGAAGCCGAACAGCGCGATGACGCCGACGATCTCCACGATCTGCTCCTCGCTCCAGTGCTTGCGCAGCTCCGCAAACATCTCGTCGGTCACCGCGTTCGGCACTGCGCCAGCGGCGAGCGCGAGATCGAGCGCGGCGCGCTCGCCCGCGTTGAACAGCGGGCTCGCGGCATAGTC
>JAHFPN010000051.1:0-2542 GCA_023269635.1 Hyphomicrobiales bacterium
TGTCGCGCCACGGCTTTCGAGAACTCGCGGCCGATGATATTCTTGCCAGCGACGTGCTGGCCGGTATTCAGGCGGCCGTGCCAATCGAAGACTATCCGGACAGTCGCAAGGAGCCGTCCGTATTGGTCTTGCAGCATGATCGAAATGGCCGGCCCATTCATGTGCTGTGGGGTATTCCGAAGGATGCAGGAACGCCCGCCATACTCGTGACGGCCTATCGGCCTGCGCCGGGACGCTGGTCGACGGATTTTATGAGGCGGAACAGGCGATGACTCGCAAATCGAAGGAATTCATCCACGAAGGTAAGTATGCTGCCGAAGTCGCCGTCGAGTTGATCGAGGACGACACGGCGTGGTCGCCTTACCTGTCGCCCAAAGACGTGCAGAAGCTCGATATCGTGCGTCTCGCCCTGCGCCGCGGCGATATCGCCGAAGCGGCGAAGTATGGCCGCGTGTTCGAGTTGACGCCTGTTGCGGCGAAGTGACGGGACTTCGTGTCTCGTGGAGCGAAGCAATGGCGGAAAACAGGAACGAGGGCGCGACCGTCTTCAAGACGCAGACCAAGCCCGACAGTACGACCCACGAATATTTCAATCGCGGTGCCAAGGACGGCGCGCGCCACGGCCATCGCGTGACTAGAAATTTCGGCACGCTTCGGGAAGAGACCGTTTACGTGCGCGATAACGATGGAATCGAGTACGACGTGGGCAAGAAATAGTTGGTCGGCGGCCTCGGCCCCGAAGGCGGCGACGCCGGCGGCGAGATCGTGGCCGCCGGCACGCCGGAAAAGATCGCGGCGACGAAGAAGAGCTATACCGGGCAGTTTTTGGCGCCGGTGCTGGCGCGCGGGAGTAAGGGGAAACGAGGAAGGGTGGCGGCGGAGTGAGAATTCGCTCCATCCATGCTATATTTCAAGTCATGATCATCGAAGACATCGAAAAGGCCGTATCCAAGCTTCCGCCCGATCAGCTCGCCAGGTTTCGCGCCTGGTTTGAGGAGTTCGATGCCGCCCGTTTCGACCAGAAGATCGAGCGCGACGCGAAAGCCGGAAGGCTCGACCGTCTCGCTGATGTGGCCGTCGCTGACTTTCGCAAGGGCCGCGCCCGCCAACTGTAAGGCGCACCGCGAGTATGTTATATTTCACACCATGACGAAGCAGCAAATCGAAGCCGTCCTTGAGCGCGTGCGGCATTGGCCGCGCCAGCGGCAGGAGGACGCCGCGCGTGTCTTGCAGGCAATGGAAGCGGAAAGCACGGAGCCCTATCGCCTCTCCGGAGAAGAGCGCGCGGACATCGAGGCTGCGCTCGAAGAGCTAGCGCGCGGAGAAGTCGCTACCGACGCTGAGGCAGTCGCGGTATTCGACCGGCTGCGTCAGTGAGGGTCCGATACAGTCGGCGCGCGCTTGCGCAGATTGAAGAGATTTTCGCCTATATCGCCAAAGACAATCCGAGAGCGGCGGCGGCAGTCATACGCCGCATTGAAACCATCGCCCTTTTAATTGGCCAGTACCCGGCGATGGGCCGGCCGACCGCCTTGGCCGACGTTCGCGCGATGAGCGTCCGCCCCCATCCCTATGTGGTTTTCTACAAGATATTCGCAGGCCAAGACGAAGTCCGGATTCTGCGCGTTCGCCATACTTCGCAGCACGGATAGCGTTCAAGATTCGCCAGTGGCCGAGGGGCTACTGCCTGCAACAATCTGTCTAGGAATTTGATCATACTTTCTCTCAGAATTTATCCCCGCCCTGCAAACCTCCCTTAGATTCCGCCCCGGTCCCGCTCGCGAGGGGCGCCTTCCGGAGGCGTTCGGCTGGTGGAGTGGCCCGTAAGGGGATCGAAGTCGGGCAAGCCCGACTTCGATTGGCTGTGGCGCCCGCGGGCGGGGTTCGCAGCCCCGCACTCGGGAGGCCCCGGGGCTCCGCTCCCGGCCACTAGGAGCCGGCGCGAGGAGCTCGCTGACGGAGCGGCGGCCTAGAGGCGGCCACCGCACGAAAAGCGCGGCCCGGGGTCCGAAATCGCCGCGATGGAGCGCCCGCAAGGCGCGCGCGCCGAGGGCGAAAGCCTCCGGCGCGTCACGAGCAGATGGTTGCGCCGAGCGGCGCTCCATTCCCCTCGTCCCCGTGAAGACGGGGACCGCGGGCCGAATGCGCGGTTCGCAAGGGGAACCTGACGATCCCTCGGGCGCAAGAAACCGCGCCGCGAGAACGTCCCCGCACATCCCCTCACCCGCCTCGCCGCTCCGCGGCTCGGCCCCCTCTCCCCGCCGGGGAGAGGGAAAGAAAGGAACCGCCATGGACCTCACCGAAGCCACCCAATCCATGTACCGCCTCATCGAACACACGCTGAACGTGATGGAAGCCCAGCCGCGGCCGCTCGATCTGGTCGCGCTCGGCATCCGCGCGCCGAAGCCCGAGCCGGCGCCGGCCCCGCCCCCGCAGAGCACCGCCGCGCTGTGGCAGGACCCGCAGAACCTGCGGCCCCTCGCCGATCTCCTCTGCATCTGGCGGCTGTGCGGCCGCGCCGCCTGCCACCGCTCGCGCCGCT
>JAHFPN010000051.1:2642-13504 GCA_023269635.1 Hyphomicrobiales bacterium
GCCGAGCTGATGAAGAAGAAGGAACTCGGTTACACGTTCGAGGAGGCGATCAACGCGCTGCCCTACGAGAACCAGGCGGTGTTCGCCGCTTGGCGCGCGGCATGTCGAGGGAAGCTGCCGGCGTGGGCGGGCAAGGCGCAGTGATGGTTGACGCCCTATTCCCCCACCAAATGCATCACCACCTCGCGCCGATGCGGGCTGCGGCGGTGCTCGAACAGATAGATCCCCTGCCAGGCGCCGAGCGCGGGCGCGCCGGAGATGATTGGAATGGAAAGCGAGGTTTGCGTCAGCGCGGCGCGGATGTGCGCGGGCATGTCGTCGGGCCCCTCGGTATCGTGGACATACGCCCGGGTTTCGGGCGCGATGTCCTCGAAGAAGGCTACGAGGTCCTTCTGCACGTCCGGGTCGGCGTTCTCTTGAATCAGCAGCGAGGCCGAGGTGTGCCGGCAATAGAGCGTGAGCAGCCCGGTCGCGATTCGTTGCGCCGCGACCCAGTGGCGCACTTCGGCCGTGATCTCCACCAGCCCCCTGCCCTTGGTGGCAACGACGAGCGTGTGCGTGGCTTGGTGCATGAAGGTTCTTTTCCCTTATCATGGCCGGGCCAAGCCCGGGAATGACGTGGAGGAAATTTCAAGAGCCGGGCAGCCGCGGCTTGACATCCTCGCGCGATGATTCAAACTCGGCTGGCCGATCTCCGCGCGAGACGGCGACCCTTGAACGAGCCGGAGGTTCGAATGACACCACCGGAGATAGTTGCCGCCTCGATCGCCGCGGCACGCGTTCGGGCTTCGGCGTAGCGGCTACCCCACGAACGGCGCGTCGGGAGCGGCCTCCTGGGCCGCATCAGTCAGGCATGGCCCGCCCTGGCCGCTCTCGGCGCGGCATATTTGCCGGACGGACAAATTGCCGCGCGGCGAACCGCCGGCGGCGGCCGCCCCGTCTGCTTGCGCCAGATCAAGTCCGCCCCGGCCTGCTGCTCCTAGGTTTCGCGCGATCGCGGACGCTCGCTCCGCGCCATCGCAAGGGGCCGCGCCATGGGCTTCGTCGCCAAGCATCCGAACCTTTCCTCGCTGATCTTCGGGATCCTGATCGCCGCCGCCACGGCGGCGGCCTTCATCGCGCTGATGCCGCCGAAGTTCTAGCCGCCGAGCTGCTGCACCATCCAGGCTTTCAAGTCCGCGAGCACGCGGGCGCGGTCCGCGGCGCGCTCGTTGAAAATCTCGTGATAGAGCCCGTCATAGATTTTCAGCGTGCATAGGGCCGCGGGCGCGCGGGCAGCGAAGTCGCGCGCGCCCTGCACGTCGACCAGCCGGTCGTCGCCGGCCGCGAGCAGAAGCGTCGGCGTCTTCAGGCCCGGGGCGTCCAGCACCGCCTGCGGACCGGCGGCGGCGATGAACATGGCGAGCCGCGGGGTGATGAGCGCGTGGTTGAGCGGGTCGGCGAACGCCTGCGCCACCACGTCGAGGTCGTGCGAAATCTTGTGCAGCGGCAGGCCGTGCGGCGAGGCCAGATTCGGCACGATACGCTCGGCCGCGGCGGTGAACGCATAGAGCAAGCCGCCGAGGCGCGTTTTCAGCGCCGGCGAAGACAGCACCAGCCCGCGCGGCGCGATCCATCCGTCGGTCACCGCGCGCGCCACGATGGCGCCGCCCATGCTGTGGCCGAGCAGGAACGGCGGCAGCTTGTCGCCGGCCGCGGTCGCGTCGGCGGCAAGGCGATCGAACACGAGCTTGGCGTCGTCGACCAACGTCTCGCGGCTCGGGATTTGCGCCCGTGCGCCGGAAGAGCGGCCGAAGCCGCGGTGGTCGTAGCCGCGCACGTGGAGCCCGAGCGAATTCATGAGCTCGGCCACGTGCGCGTAGCGGCCGCTGTGCTCGCCGAGCCCGTGCACGATCAGCAGCGCGCCGCGCCGGCGCGCGCCCGGTGCGAGCGCCCAGTCGCGCACATGCAAGGATATTCCGTCGGGGGTTTGCATCGGCGCGGTCGCCATGATTGGCGCTCAGCGCGCCCGCTCCATGCTACGGGCCTTCAGCATGGTCTCGACGCTCGGGCCGGCGAGGATCGCGATCAGCGCCTTGGCCGCGGCCGCGTCGGTCGTGGCCGCGCCGATCGCGGCGGCGTAGGTGGTGTAGTTCTGGATCTCGGCCGGCAGCGGGCCGACCAGGCGCGCGTCCTTCACTGCCAGGATCTCGCTGATCTGGTGCAGCCCGATCTCGGCCTCGCCCTTGATCACGCGCTCGGCCACGTAGCCGCCGCGCACCAGCACGGCCTTGGGCCTAATCGCGTCGGCGATGCCGAGCCGCTCCAGCATGCGCGCCACGTAGATGCCGCTCGAGCCGCCGCTTTCGGGGTCGATATAGGCCACGGATTTCGCCGCCAGCAGCGTGCGCTTGAAGGCTTCGACCGTGCCGATCTCCGGCAGCGGCGCGCCGAGCTTGATCACGACGCCGACGCCGACGCGGGCAAGATCCACGCGGCTCCCGGGCACGATCCGGCCCTTGGCCGCGAGCTCGTCGAGCGCCGCGGGGGTGATCACCGCGACGTCGACCGGCTCGCCAGCATCGATCCGCTGGCGTAGCGCGCCGGCGGTTGCGTTTTGCACCACGACCTTGTGGCCGGTGGCCTGCTCGAACTCAGGGATGGCGGCGAGCACCACCTCGCGCATGGCGCCGGCGGTCAGCACCTTGATCTCGGCGGCAGCGGCGACTTGCGCGGCGAGCAGCATGAGCGCGCCGGCCAGGAAACGAGCCTTGAAACGATCCTTGAAACGTTCCTTGGCTTGCATGATCGAGCCCTGCCCTTTCCTATCGCAGCGCCGCAAGGCGCCCGGACGGGCATTTTAGGATAGTGCCGGGGTTCATGTATCATTCCCGGATCGTCGCAAGAACGCCACGAAACAGGGGAGAGACCATGCGCCCGGTTCTGGTGCTCGCCGGCCTTCTGACCATTGCTTCCGCCGTCTCGGCGCCGCCGCTCGCGGCGCAGACCTATCCCGACCGGCCGGTCAAGATCGTGGTGCCGATCGGGCCCGGCGGCGGCTACGACTTCGTGGGCCGCATGCTCGCGGACGCGCTCAGCAAGCGCCTCGGCCAGCCGGTGGTGGTGGAGAACCGGCCGGGCGCCGGCACCATCGTCGGGACGCAATCGGTGGTGACCGCGCCGGCCGACGGCTACACGCTGCTGGTCGGGGGTTTAAGCAACATCGTCTTCAACGTCGGGCTCTACAAGAAGCTCGGCTACGATCCGCTCGCCGAGCTCAAGCCGGTCGCGCTGGTCTACAATCTCTCCTACGTGCTGGTGGCGCGCAGCGACCTGCCCTATTCGAGCCCGAAGGAAATCATCGAGGCCGCGAAGAAGAGCCCCGAGGCGATCAAGCTCGCCAATGCCGGCACCGGCACCGGCCAGCACCTGGTCGGCGCCGCCTTCATGAAGTTCACCGGCACGCAGATGCTCGAGGTGCCCTACAAGTCGTCGCCGGCGGTGTTCGCGGATCTCCTCGGCGGGCGGGTCGACCTGTTCTTCGACTCGATCACCGGTGCGCTGCCGCACCTCAAGGCCAACCGCGCCAAGGGCATCGCCATCCTCGCCTCCAAGCGCAGTCCGCTCGCCCCGGACGTGCCGACCATGACCGAGTCCGGCGTGCCCGGGCTCGAGATCGATTCCTGGATCGGCCTGTTCGCGCCGGCCAAGACCCCGCCCGAGGTGATCGCACGGCTGCAGAAGGAGATCGCGGCTTCGCTGCCCGAGCTCAAGGAGCGCTTCGAGGCGAGCGGCGGCACACTCCTTGAAATCGCCCCAGACAAGCTCGACGCTTTCGTCAAGTCCGAATACGAACGGTGGCTGAAGGTGATCCGCGAAACGGGCATCAGTCTCGATTGAGTACCGGGACGATCGAGATGCGCCTGCTGCTTGCCTTGGCTATCGCCAGTGCGGCGAGCGGGCGAAGACCTGTGCCGCAAGGTGCAAATGAGGATGCGCATCATGCGAACCATTCTTCTATCGACGGCCCTGTTCGCCGCGCTCGCTGCGAGCACGGTATCAGCCCAGCAGCCGCCGCAGCCGCAGCCGCCATTGCGCGCGAACGAGCGCTACTGCCTGGAATCCTACGACGAACAGGGACCGGCGGGCCGGCTCTGCCGCTACGAGACCATGGAGCAATGCATCGCTTCGAAGACCGCGCACGTGGATCGCTGCATGCTGAATCCGTGGCTGGCGTTCCAGCAGCGCAATCGGTGAGCGCGCGGCGGAGAGGCCGCCGGGCGGGATCGGCCGGTGCAAGAACGAACGCCGAAGAGGAGGCAAATCATGCGAAGCATTCTTTTGTCCACGCTGGTGCTGGCGGCCGTGGCGGCCTCCGGCACGCCGGCGTCGGCACAGCCGCCGACCCGGGCGAACGAGCGATATTGCCTGGAAGTCCGCGATGCCAGCGGGCTGCACCCGCTGCTCTGCCGGTTCGAGACCATGCAGCAGTGCATCGCTTCGAAGACCTCGCCCAACGATGGCTGCATGCTGAACCCTTGGCTCGCGTTCCAGCAGCGCCAGTGAGCGTGAACGCGGAAGGCGGCGGCCCGCGCACCCGCGTGCGGGTCAATCGCTGAGCTTGTCGATCGCTCCCTTGAGCGCGGCGATCACCTCGTCCCTGGCAGTGCCGGTGAGCTTGTCGCGATCGATCAGAAGCCGCAGGCCGTCGCGATTGACCGCGATCACCCGTCCTTGCGCCTCCCGGTCTTCGTACAGTCCGGCGACGGCGTAGACCTGAACTGGACGCGACAAGCCCTTGTATTGAATCGGGCCGCGTTCTTCGGTCTGGACAGTACCTTCGACCAGGGATCGCGTCTCGCTGTCGAGGAGAATTGCGCCGCGCTCGGCGCCTTGCTGCAGTCGGGCGGCTAGATTCACCGCGTGGCCGATCACCGTGTAATCAAGCCGGTCCTCGCTGCCGAAATTGCCCACCGTGCAATAGCCGGTCGTGATGCCGATGCGAAGCTCGAACGCTTGTTCCAATCCGCTACTTTGCCAGATGGCCTGTAGTTCCCGCATGCGCCGCTGCATCGCGGTCGCCATGCGCACGCAAGCAAGCGCGTCGGCGTTCAGTCCGCGCGATACCGGGTCACCGAAGAACGCGAGAATCGCGTCGCCGATGAATTTGCTGACCGTGGCGCCGTGCTCCAACGCAATCTTCGACATCTCGGTAAGGTATTGATTGAGCAGGCTGGTCAACTCTTCGGATTGCAGCGCCTCGACCGTATCGGTGAAGCCGGCGATATCCGAGAAAAAGATCGTCAGCTTCTTGCGCTTCGGCGCGATCTCGACGCTCTCTTCGCCAGCGAAGATCGATTTGTGAATCTGCGGAGGCAGGTACTTGGCCAATCTCGACGAGATCGATTCCAGCATCGCGGTCTTGGTCGCGAGCTCCGCTTCGCGGCGCTTGATCTCGGTGACGTCGGTGTAGACCGAAGCGGTACCGCCGTCGGCGGTGCGGTGCTCGTTGATCTGAATCCAGCGTCCGTCGGACAGGTTCTGCTCGATGCTACCGCCGGGATTGTGGCGCTGCGCTTTGCGGCGCTTGATATGGGTTTCGAGGTCCTGTCCCTTGAACAGGGGAAACATGCCTTTGGCGTGGGCGGCGCGCATGATGTCCCAGAGCAGCGCGCCGGGCTTGACCATGTCGGCGATCTCGGCCCCGCCGGCGACGGCGAAAAAACGGCGGTAGTTCGAGTTGCAGAGGACAATGCGGTCATCGGCGTCGAACAACACGAGACCCTCGGACATCGCTTCCAAAGCATCGTCGAGTTGCTGCCGCGCCTTCTCCGCGGCCTGGCTCGCGGCGACGAGCTTGAACTCGGCGAGCTTACGCCGGGTGATGTCCCGGATCGCGCCAATCAAGCGGACGGCGCGCCCGTCTTCGCCGCGAATGCAGCGTGCGCTGTCGGCGATCCAGAAATAGTCACCGGCGCCGCGGCGGATGCGGTACTCGTGGTTCACCCGATCGGTTTCGCCCTTGAAGTGCTTGGCGACCGCCGCTCTGAAACCCGGAAGATCGTCTGGATGAACGCGCTCACCCCATTCGAGGCTCGTGAAATTGGGATGGGTAATTCCCAGGATCGCCTTCAATCGATCCGAGACGTAGAGGGCGTCGGTGGGAACGGTCCAATCGTAGATGCCCTCGGTCATCGTTTCCGTGATGAGCGCGAGGCGCGCCTCCACGGTGCCGACCGCGTCGAGCGTGGACGTACGAAGGCCGGTCGGGTCGCTCTCGGGCTTGTGCATGGCGTTTTCGTGTTCGAAGGCAATGGTGCCGACATATTACAACCGGTCTGGTTACAACGCTATCGACGCGAGGTTTCCGGCGCCGCCACCCGCTATAGACGGCGCTGCGCCGCGCGCCAGAGCGCCCATTGCCGGCGCCATTGCGGCACTTCGATCGCGGTGCGGAACGGGTCGTAGCCGGGCCGCGCCATGCGCGCGAGATAGAGCGGAACGAGCGCGAGCGGGAGGAACGCCGGAATCGCCATGGCCGGCGCGGAGCGGAGCAGGCCGCGGGCGCGTTCGTGCTCCGCGCTCGCCTGCTCCCGCATTTCGTTGAGCGCCGCGAGCAGCGCGGGAGTGGTGCGGCCCGCGACCACGTCCGCGCGCGCGGCGCCGTGGCGTTCCAATACTTCCACTGGAACGAAGACCTGGCGCCGCGAAGCGTGCAGCGCGAGGGCGCGCAGGAATCCGGTATAGGCGAACGCCCTGCCCGCGGGCGCGACGGCGCCCGCGACCGGCGCATCGTCGCCGGAGAGCACCCGCGCCGCCAGGCGCAGGAGCGCGCCGGCGGTCGCATCCGCGTAAGTTTGCAGCGCCGCGAGCGTCGGCATCGGCTGGTCGTAGAGATCAAAGGCGCGGGCGTCGAGAATTCCGAGAAACATCCGCCGCGCCAGCGAACGGCGCTCGATGGTGTCCAGAAGCGCGGCTGCGACCGGCTGGCCCTTGGCCTCGCCGCCGCCGTCCAACGCATCGCGCCACCATTGCAGGCGGATTTCGCCCGCCAGCGGCTCGCTGATGCGTGCGCGGATGCGGCCGATCTCGAGATCGAAGGCGTAGAGCGCGAACAGATGCGGCCGCGCCACGGCGGGCGCGAACAGCGCGGCGAGGAAGCGGTCCTTGTCGCCTGCCCGCACCTCGGCTTCGCAATGGGCATAATGCTCCCGCATGGCGGGGAGCATAGCGCTCATTCCACCGCCAGCAGCGCGGCCGCGACGCGGCGGTTCTCGGCCAGCAGCACGTTATAGGTGCTGGCGGCCGCGGCGGTCGGCAGCACGTCGGCAATGAGGCTCGCCTCGCGCAGGCGCGATCGCAACGCCGGGCCTAAGGGAACGAGTTCGCGGCCGGTGCCGACCAGGAGCAGGTCCACGCTCGCGCGCGCGCCGAATACGCGCTCGAGACTGGCCGCGTTGATCTCCTGGGCTGTGCGCGGGGCCCAGGCCCAGATGCCGGAGGGCAGCGCCAGGATCGAGCCGCGGTGCGACATGCCGGCGAAGCGGAAGCCGCCGCCGCCATATGCCTCGATCGTTGCCCGGCCCGGAAAATGCGGCTCCGGCGGCGCGGCCAATTCAGACGCCGCGCTTGAGCGCGGCCTCCGCATGCTCGGCGGCGTCGGAAGCTTCCGCGCGGCCGAGCCCGACGCCGAGATAGATCAGCATGGGCGCGGCGATGAACACCGAGGTGTAGGTGCCGACCAGCACCACGCCGAACATCATGGTGGCGGTGAAGCTGTGGATGGCGCGGCCGCCGAACAGCAATAGCGCGAGCAACGCGAGCGTGACCGTGACGTGGGTGATGATCGAGCGCGAGAGCGTGGAATTGATCGAGATGTTCAGGAGATCCGCCATCGGCAGCCGCTTGTAGCGGCGCAGCATTTCGCGGATGCGGTCGTAGATCACCACCGTGTCGTTCAGCGAATAGCCGAGAATGGTGAGCAGCGCCGCGATGCTGGTGAGGTCGAAATCGATCTGCACCACGCACATGAAGCCGATGGTGAGCACGAGGTCGTGGACGTTGGCGATCATGGCGCCGAGCGCGAACTGCCATTCGAAGCGGAACCACAGGTACAGCAGGATCGAGACGATCGCGAGCACGATGCCGATGATGCCGTAGCCGAGCAGCTCCTGCGACACGCGCGGGCCGACCACCTCGACGCGCCGATATTCGAGCCCCTCGCCCAGGAGCGCGCGCACCTTGGCGACCACCGCCTGCTGGGCCTCCTCGCCGCCGGGCTGCTGGGCGATGCGGATCAGGACCTCGCGGCCGCCGCCGAATTCCTGCAGCTGCACCTCGCCGAGGTGCAGGCCCTCGAGCGCGGTGCGCATTTGCGCGATGTCGACGGCGCCGCTCTTGGCCTGCACCTCGATCAGGGTGCCGCCCTTGAAGTCGATGCCGAGATTGAGGCCGAAGTTGAAATAGGCGACCAGCGCCAGGATCGAGAGCAGCGCCGACAACGGAAAGCTGATGCGCCGGAAGCGCATGAAGTCGAAGCGGGTGTCGTCCGGTACGATGCGTAGCAGGCGCACTTTTTTCTATCGCTCCAGCGAGCTTTTTTCAGGTCAGATCGGCACGTGGGTCGGCCGCCACAGCCTGAGCCAGGTGGCCACGATCAGCCGCGTCAGCGTGAAGGCGGTGAACAGCGTGGTGAGAATGCCGACCCCGAGCGTGACCGCGAAGCCGCGCACCGGTCCGGTGCCGATGAAGAACAAGACCGCGGCGGCGATGAAGGTGGTGATGTTGGAATCGAGAATGGTGCGCAGCGCCTGGGTGAAGCCGGCGTCGAGCGCCGAGATCGCCGAGCGCCCGGCGCGCACCTCCTCGCGGATGCGCTCGTAGATCAGCACGTTGGAATCGACCGCGATGCCGACCGTGAGCACGATCCCGGCGATGCCGGGCAGCGTCAGCGTCGCCTGCAGGAACGAGAGAATGCCCAGGATCATGCCGACGTTGATCGCGACCGCGATATTGGCGAACAGGCCGAACAGGCCGTAGGTGGCGAGCATGAACACGATCACCAGGATCGAGCCGAGATAGGCGGCATAGATGCCGGCGGCGATCGAATCCTGACCGAGCCCGGGCCCGACCGTGCGCTCCTCGATGATGGTGAGCGGCGCCGGCAGCGCGCCGGCGCGCAGCAGGATCGCCAGATCGTTCACCTGCTGCACGGTGAAATTGCCGCTGATCTGGCCGGAGCCGCCGAGGATCGGCTCGCGGATCACCGGCGCCGAGATCACCTCGTTGTCGAGCACGATGGCGAACGGCTTGCCGACGTGCTCCTGCGTGGCCGCGCCGAAGCGGCGCGCGCCCGCGTTGTTGAAGCGGAAGGTGACCACCGGCTCGCGCGTGCGCGAGTCGAAGCCGGGCTGGGCGTCGACCAGGTCTTCGCCCGAGACCATCACCCGCTTCTCGATCAGATACGGGGTGGTGCGGTCCTCGGCCGACATCAGGATTTCGGAATCCGGCGGCGGGCGGGTGAGCTGCGCCTGCTGGGCGGACATGGTCATGTCCACGAGCCGGAAGGTGAGCTTGGCGGTGGTGCCGATCAGCGCCTTCAGCCGCGCCGGGTCCTGCAGGCCCGGCACCTGCACCAGCACGCGGTCGGTGCCCTGGCGCTGGATCGAGGGCTCGACGGTGCCGAGCTGGTCCACGCGTCGGCGCACGATCTCGATCGACTGGTCCACGGCCTGGCGCATGCGCTGGGCGAGGCCGGCGGCGGTCACGGTCAGCGTGATCTGGCCGCCGCTCTCGGCGAGTTCCACGTCGGTCTGGGTGGTGCCGGAGAGAATGCCGCCGAGCGGGGTGGCCAGCTCGCGCAGGCGGCGCATGGCTTCGGCCACGTCGCTGGTCTCGCGAACGCGGACATTGACCGAGAGGCCCTGGACCGCGAGCCCGGTATAGCCGATGCGGGCGTCGCGCAGGATGCGGCGCACGTCATCCCGTAACGTTTCGAGCTTCTCCTTCTGCACCGCCTTGCCGTCGACCTCCAAGAGGATGTGCGAGCCGCCCTGCAGATCGAGGCCGAGTACCAGCCGGCGTTGCAGCGCCGAAGGGAACGCGCGCACGATGTTCTGCGGCAGGAAGCTCGGCAGCATGAGCAGGCAGACGATCGCGGCGGCCACGATCGTCGCCACCGCCTTCCAGCGCGCGAAATGCAGCATCGATGCCTCTTGAGCGCCGGCGGTGCCGCGCGGTCAGCCTTCGTCCTTGACCGGCTCGCCCTTGGCGCGGACCTCGGAGATCATCTGGCGCATCTGGCGGATGCGGATCTCGTCGGCGATCTGGACCTCGATCTCGTTCTCGTCCACCACCTTGGTGACCTTGCCGATCAGGCCGCCGGAGGTGATCACGGTGTCGCCGCGGCGGAGCGACTTCACCATCTCCTGGTGTTGCTTCACCCGCTTCTGCTGCGGGCGCAGGATCAGGAAATACATGATGACGAAGATGAGTATGAACGGCAGCAGCGACACCAGCATGTCGTTGCCGCCGGTGAGACCCGGAATCTGTAGCTGCGCGTATGCTGGGGTGATGAACATCCCGTCCCTCGCCTTTATCCGTCCGCGGAAGTGAAAGCGCGGCGACTATAGCGGCGCGAGGGGGCTTTGCAAACGCTGGCGGGGCAAGGATTTGTCAGCGCGGGACGCGACCTCGCCCTTCGAGACGCGCGGGCTTCGCCCGCGCTCCTCAGGGTGAGGTCGCTTGGATCGGCCTCATCCTGAGAGACTGTTTGAGAATGGATTGTGTGGAGGTTTGAGGCGTGATTCAAGCTTGGGATGTGGACCCGAGCGAATCGTGGCCGGATGGCCGACATTGAGAAGAAGACGAAGCGGTACCCGTCC
>JAHFPN010000052.1 GCA_023269635.1 Hyphomicrobiales bacterium
AGACCGAAGGCCCGCACATCTTCTCGGTGGCGCAGCATTCGCTGCTGGTGGAGACGATCTCGCGCCGGCGCGCGCCGAGCGTGGATGCGCGCTGGCGGCTCGCGATCCTGCTGCACGATTCGCCCGAATACGTGATCGGCGACCTGATCAGCCCGTTCAAGGCGGTGTTCAACGCCGACTACAAGAGCGTGGAAGAGCGCCTGCTCGCCGCGGTCGCGCTCCGATTCGGGCTGCCGCCGCGCCGCCCGGCCGCGCTCGAGAAACTCGTTAAGGAATCGGACCGCGGCGCCGCCTACCTCGAGGCCACCCGCCTCGCCGGCTTCAAGGAGCCGGAGGCGCGGCGCTTCTTCGGCCCGCCGCCCGGCCTCGACGCCGCCACGATGAAGCACTATCTGAACCCGTGGGGCGCGGAGCCCGCCGAGCGGCGGTTCTTGAAGCGCTTCCGGGAGCTCGCGAAAGAAACATGATCCTGGTCTGCCCGCTATCGCGTCTGCAGGATGCCGTGGAGGAGAGCGGCGCGCGCCACGTCGTCACCCTGGTGCGCGACGAGGCGCGCGTATTCCGGCCGGACGGGATCGAGGCCGAGAACCATCTCTGGCTCCAGATCGACGACATCGCCGAGCCGATCGACGGCTATATCGCGCCGACCGAGCTGCACGTGGAGCGGCTGGTCACCTTCCTCGACCGCTGGGACCGCCGGCAGCCCATGGTGGTGCATTGCTTCGCCGGCATCAGCCGCTCGACCGCGGCCGCCTTCATCGCCGCGTGCGCGATCTCGCCGCAACGCGACGAGGCCGAGATCGCGCTGCGGCTGCGCGCCGCCTCGCGCACCGCCTCGCCCAATCCGCTGCTGGTGTCGCTCGCCGACGATTTCCTCGGCCGCGGCGGGCGCATGCGCGCCGCCATCGCCAAGATCGGCTACGGGAACTCCGCCTACGAAGCCGAGCCGTTCCGGCTGGCGATCGACTAATCAATCGTACCTCTACGCTCGTTCTGCCCGACCCTCCCCTCACCCTCGGGCCGCCTCCCCCGGATTGAAATCCGGGGTCGTCGTCCCTCTTCCCTCTCCCCCTCCCGCAATTGCGGGAGGGGGAGAGGGAGGGTTGGGTTCGCGACCGGAAGGGAGCAAATGCAACCGGGCGAGGGGGTGGGCCGGGAAGCGCGCGCCGAATTTCGTGCTCGCTGCCGATCGAGGCGCCGCGCTAGCATCCCTTCATGCGGGGCCCCGTGCGCACGCCGATCGAGATCGGCCTCACCGCCGCGATCGTGGCGGTGGAGGAGGAGTCGCCGCGCATTCTGGTGGCCGGTGCCGACCGCGCCGGCGCCCCGCTCGGCCTGCCGAGCGGACCGTTCGACGCGCTCAAGCACCGCACCTTCGAGATCGCGCTGCGCACGTTCGTGGCCGAGCAGACCGCGCTCGCGGTCGGCTATGTCGAGCAGCTCTACACCTTCGGCGACCGCGGCCGCCACGCGCAAGCTGGCGACACCGGCCCGCACGTGGTCTCGGTCGGCTATCTCGCGCTCACCCGCGTGCCCGCCGACGACAAGGCGCTGAAAGCCGCGGGCGCGCGCTTCGAGCCCTGGTATCGCTTTTTCCCGTGGGAGGATTGGCGCAAAGGGCGCCCTGCGATCCTCAACGCCGCGATCATCCCTGCGCTTGCCGCCTGGGCCAAGACCACGCCGGCGCGCGAGCAGGCGGCGCTGCCGCGCCGCGCGCGGCTCAAGCTCGCGTTCGGCGACGGCGCCTCGGGCTGGGACGAGGAAAAGGTGCTCGAGCGCTACGAGCTCTTGTACGAGGCCGGCCTGGTGGAGGAAGCGCGGCGCGACGGCCGCGGCGTCGCGCTCGCGCGCAAGAAGCCCGCGCCCTTGGGCGCGGCGCTCCGCTTCGACCACCGGCGCATCTTGGCGACCGCGATCGCGCGCCTGCGCTCCAAGATGAAATACCGTCCGGTGGTGTTCGAGCTCCTGGACGAGGAATTCACGCTCACCGAGCTGCAGCGCACGGTGGAGGCGATCGCCGGCCGGCACCTGCACAAGCAGAATTTTCGCAGGCTGGTGGAGTCGACGGCGCTGGTCGAGCCCACCGGCGAGATGGCCACCAAGACCGGCGGGCGGCCGGCGGCGCTCTACCGCTTCCGCCGCGACGTGCTGGCCGAACGGCCGGCGGCGGGCTTGAGGTTTGGGGGGCGCTGAGAATTTCCCTCTCCCCTCTGGGGAGAGGGTGCCGAGCGAACGTCAGTGAGCGAGGCGGGTGAGGGGGTCCGACCTCGACACAGAGCCCCCTCACCCGGCTCGCCGCTTCGCGGCTCGCCACCCTCTCCCCGGCGGGGAGAGGGGAAAGCGTCACATCTCCACATCCAGCGCCACGTCGAGGCCGGGCGCCGAGTGGGTGAGCGCGCCGACCGAGATGAAATCCACGCCGGTGGCGGCGACGGCGGCGATGGTCTCGAGACTAACGCCGCCGGAAGCCTCGGTGACGAGCTTGCCGCCGACGAGCTTCACCGCCTGGCTAAGCGAATCCACGTCCATATTGTCGAGCAGCACCGCATCGGCCTTGCCCGCGGCGATCACTTCACGCACCTGTTCGAGCGTTGCGGCCTCGATCTCGATCTTCACCAGATGCCCGACCGCCGTGCGCGCGCGCTCGAGCGCGGGCTTCACCCCGCCCGCGACCGCGATGTGGTTGTCCTTGATCAGCACCGCGTCGTCGAGGCCGAAGCGGTGGTTCATGCCGCCGCCGCAGCGCACCGCGTATTTCGCGAGCGCGCGTAAGGTCGGCACGGTCTTGCGGGTGCAGACGACCTTCGCCTTGGTGCCCGCGATGCGCGCCACGTAAGCCGCGGTTAGCGTCGCGATGCCGGAAAGGTGCCCGACGAAATTGAGCGCGACCCGCTCGGCGGCGAGCATCGGCAACGCCGCGCCTTCGACCTCGGCCAGCACGCTGCCGGCCGCGACCTGGTCGCCGTCGCGGTGGCGCGCGCGAAAGTCGATCGACGCATCCAATTGATGGAACGCGCGCCGCGCGCATTCGAGCCCGGCGATGGTGCCGGCTATTCGCGCCACGAGCTTCGCATGCGCGCGCGTGCCGGCGGGAATGGTGGCGGCCGAGGTGATGTCGCCGGCGCGGCCCAAGTCTTCGTCGAGCGCGCGGCGCACCGCCTAGTCGATCACGAGAGGGGAGAGGAAGGCGCCGGGGGCGAGGAGATCAGTCATGGTTCAGCTCTTCCTATCCCTCCCCCCTGAAAGGGAGAGGGTCGCCGAGCGCAGCGAGGCGGGGTGGGGGTTGCAAGCGACGAGGAAAGACCCCCACCCGGCTCGCCGCTAGCGCGGCTCGCCACCCTCCCCCTTTCAGGGGGAGGGATAAAACAAGTCGCTCGCGATCAACTCTCATTCCTACGCCGCCTTCGCGCCCGCGCGGCTTGCGATCGCGCGGGCGTCGTCGAGCGTCAAGAAGCTGCGGCGCGCCTGGGCCGGGTCCACCTTCGGAAAGTCCGAGCGGAAATGGGCGCCGCGGCTTTCGGTGCGGCGCCAGGCGGCGGCGGCGATCACCAGCCCGGCGGTCGCCATGTCGCGCAATTGCGCGCTTCTCGCCGTGGCCTCGATCGTTGCGAGCTTCGTGAGCGCACGCGCGAGCCCGGCGCCGGAGCGGACCACGCCCACGTCGCCGGACATGAGCGCACGCAACGCGCTGTCGTCGGCGCCCGCGTGTTCTACGGGTGCGAGAGCAGACTTTTTCCGCGCCTTCGGCCAAGCGAGCGTCTTCGGCAGCGGCAGCAGCCCGCCGATATCCGCGGCCGCGCGCGCGCCGAATACTACCGCTTCCAGGAGCGAGTTGGAGGCGAGGCGGTTGGCGCCGTGCGCGCCGGTGGAGGCGACCTCGCCCACGGCCCAGAGCCCGTCGAGCGAAGTGCGGCCGTTGGCGTCGGTCAGCACCCCGCCCATGTGGTAGTGCGCGGCGGGCGCGACCGGGATCGGCGCTCTCAAGGGATCGATGCCGGCGGCGACGCAGGCCGCGTGCACGGTCGGGAACCGCGCCGCGAAATTTTCGACCATGCGCGCGTCGAGAAAGGCGCCGCGGCCGGCGGCGATTTCGGCAAACACGCCGCGGGCGACCACATCGCGGGGCGCGAGCTCGGCCGCGGGGTCGAGCTTCTGCATGAAGCGCTCGCCGGCCTTGTTCACGAGATGCGCCCCCTCCCCGCGCAGCGCCTCGGTCGCCAGCGGCGCCGGGTCGCGGCCGACGTCGAGCGCGGTCGGGTGGAACTGCACGAATTCGGCATCGGCGATGACCGCGCCCGCGCGCGCCGCGGCCACGAGGCCGGCGCCGCGCGCCTCGCGCGGATTGGTGGTCACGGCATAGAGCCCGCCGATCCCGCCGGAGGCGAGCACCACGGCGCGGGCCGGGATCGCGATCGGCTCGGCATCGCGCCCGGGCGGACGGGCGAGGATCCCGGCCACGTAGCGGCCCTCGGTCAGCAGGTCCTGCAGCGCCAGGCCCTCGAGCACGCGGATGGTCGGCACTTTGCGCGCGGCCGCGATCAGCGCTGCCATGATCGCGGCGCCGGCGCGGTCGCCCTGCACCCGCACGATGCGGCGGCGCGAATGGGCGGCCTCGCGCGAAAGCAGGAAGCGGCCTTCGGCGTCGCGGTCGAAGGGAACGCCGTAATGGAACAGATCCTCCACCCGCGCCGGCGCCTCGCGGGCGATGATCTCGGCGATGTTCTTGTCCACGATGCCGGCGCCGGCCGCGACCGTGTCCTCGACATGGGTATCGATGGAATCGTCGGCGCCGAGCGCGGCCGCGATACCGCCTTGCGCCCAGGCCGAGGACGCGCCCTCGCCGATCGGCGTGGCATTGACCACGGTGACCGGCCGGGGGCTGAGCTTGAGCGCCGTGAACAGGCCGGCGAGCCCGCCGCCCACGATCACCACGTCGTCGACCCCGCCCCAGGATTGGGGGGAGAGGAAGGCTTGCTCGCGGGCGGGGTCGGGCATTGGCTTCACCGGAAATCATCCGTTCCCCGGGCGAGCTGCGCTTTCGCGCAGCGAGACCCGGGGTCCAGGGCAGTCATTCTCCGTCGCCCCTGGACCCCGGCTCGGCCGGCTTCGCCGGCCGTCCGGGGAACGAGTGTCAATTCTTCAACTGCACCATGCGCTCGACCGCGCGACGCGCACGGGCGGCGATGGCGGGGTCGATCTCCACCTCCTCGCGCAAGTAAACGAGGCTGTCGAGAATCTTCGGCAGCGTGATGCGCTTCATATAGGGGCAGAGATTGCACGGCCGCACGAACTCGACGTTCGGGTTCTCGGTCTGCACGTTGTCGGCCATGGAGCATTCGGTGACCAGCACCACGCGCTTGGGCTGATGGCGCTTGACCCAGTTGCTCATGGCGGAGGTGGAGCCGGTGAAATCGGCCTCCTCCAGCACGTCGGGCGGGCATTCGGGGTGCGCGAGGATCTGCAGCGACGGATCGCCCTCGCGGAGCTTGTGCAACTCGTCGGCGGTGAAACGCTCGTGCACCTCGCAATGGCCCTTCCAGGCGATGATCTTCACCTTGGTGTTCTTCGCGACCCAGCGCGCGAGATATTCGTCGGGCAGGAAGATCACGCGGTCGGTGCCGAAGCTCTCCACCACCTGCACCGCGTTCGAGGAGGTGCAGCAGATGTCGCTCTCGGCCTTCACCTCGGCCGAGGTGTTGACGTAAGTGACGACCGGCACGCCCGGGAAGCGCTCGCGCAGCAGCCGCACGTCCGCGCCGGTGATGGAGGCGGCGAGCGAGCAGCCGGCGAGCAGATCCGGGATCAGCACGATCTTGTCCGGATTGAGCAACTTCGAGGTCTCGGCCATGAAGTGCACGCCGCCCTGCACGATGATCTCGGCCTTGGTCTTGGTGGCCTCGCGCGCGAGCTGGAGCGAGTCGCCGACGAAATCGGCGACGCAGTTGTAGATTTCCGGGGTCTGGTAGTTGTGCGCGAGGATGACGGCGTTGCGCTTCTGTTTCAGCTCGTTGATCGCCTTCACGTAAGGCGCGAAGAACGGCCACTCGACCGGCGGCACCACGGCCTTGATCTTCTCGTAGAGATGCGCGGTCGAGCGCTCGACCTCCGCGTTCCACTCGAGCTTGGGCATCGGCAAGACGCCGAGCCGGCGCGCGGCGGCGCCCGAGCCCGGCGGCGGCACGATCGCCGTGCGCGCGACCGGCGGTCCCAGCACCTCGATCTCGGCCCTCGCCTGCAGGCTCATCGCCGCCTCCGTTAAGCCCTTGATATGCTCTATATGAGCATAACAAGGCGCTCGAAAACCGGCTCGCGCCGGTGCCTTATCCTCAACTAGAGTACAATATATAGCGCAAACCCGCACCCATTTCCAGGGCTGGAATGACCGCGTCCGCAAGCAGGCCGCGGCGGCGGCCCCAGGGTGAAATGTGCGAGGCCCCGCGCTCGTCACCGCCCCAGTCATGCACAAGGGTGATGGCTGCCTTCAGAAATATTCGCTAGGGGCTAGCCGGACCGCCCGCTAGGTTCGGCGACCTTCGGCCCCTTAAGGACGCTTCGATGTCGAGTTCGAGCTTGAGCCTTTCCGCATCGCGCCGCCAGTTCTTCATCCTGGTTCTGGTCGCCGGATTCCTGATCAGCATGGTCGGCTTCGGGCCGCGCTCCGCGCTCGGGCTGTTCCTGCCGCCGATGTCGGCCGCCAATGGCTGGGGGCGCGAAGTGTTCTCGCTCGCGCTCGCGATTCAAATACTGGTGTGGGGCGCCGCGCAGCCGTTCGCGGGCGCGCTCGCCGACCGCTTCGGCATCGCGCGCGTGCTGAGCGTCGGCGCGATCCTCTACGCCATCGGGCTCGCGCTGATGGCGTACTCGACCACGCCGCTCATGCTCAATCTCTCGGCCGGCTTCATCGCCGGCTTCGGCGTTGCCGGCAGCTCCTTCACGCTGGTGCTCGCGGCATTCGGCAAGCTGCTGCCCCAGGAGTGGCGCTCGCCCGCCTTCGGCCTCGGCACCGCGGCCGGCTCCTTCGGCCAGTTCCTGTTCTCGCCGCTCGCGATCGGGCTGATCGACGGGTTCGGCTGGCGGAACACGTTGCTCATCTTCGGCGGCGTCGTCCTGCTGATCATTCCGCTCTCGCTCGCGCTGATCGCGCCGAAGGCCCACACCGAAGCGGAACCGAGCCCGGCCGAGAAGCAATCGCTGTTCCAGGCGCTTTCCGAGGCCTTCGGCCATCGTAGTTACGTGTTGCTGGTGCTCGGGTTCTTCACCTGCGGGTTCCAGCTCCTGTTCATCACCGTGCACTTGCCGGCCTATCTGGTGGACCGCGGCCTCTCGGCCGATGCCGGCGCCTGGACCATCGGCGTGATCGGCCTGTTCAACATCGTGGGCTCGATCCTGGCCGGCTGGCTCGGCGACCGCATGCCCAAGCGCTATCTGCTGTCGATCATCTATTTCGCCCGCTCGCTCGCGGTCGCCGCCTTCATCACGATGCCGCCGAGCTTCACCTCCGCGGTCGTGTTCGGCGCCGTGATCGGGCTCCTGTGGCTGTCGACCGTGCCGCCCACCAATGGGCTGGTGGCGCTCATGTTCGGCACGCGCTGGCTGGCGACGCTGTTCGGCTTCGCCTTCTTCAGCCACCAGGTCGGCGGCTTCCTCGGGGTCTGGCTCGGCGGCGTGCTGTTCGAGCTGTACGGCTCCTATAACGTGATCTGGTGGGGCTCGATCATCCTCGGCGTCGCCTCCGCGATCATCAATCTGCCGATCGTGGAAAAGCCGGTGCCGCGCGCCGCACCCGCCGCCGCCTGAGCCCCTGGAATCGCGGCTTCCCCGCTTCCGTCGCGCTCGTCCCAACCGGCCTCGGCCGGCCGCGCGCGCATTAAGAATTGAGTGGCAATTATGGTTTACGATTTCTCACCATGGGGACGTTCCGGGCGCTGCTGATCGAGAAAACCGACGCCGGCCAGAAGGCCGGCTTCGTCGATTTGGACGAGACCAAGCTCATGGACGGCGACGTCACCGTTCGGGTGGAATGGTCCGCGGTCAATTACAAGGACGGGCTCGCGCTCACCGGCAAGGCGCCGGTGGTGCGGCGCTGGCCCATGATCCCCGGCATCGATTTCGCCGGGACGGTCGAGAACTCGACCCATCCCGACTGGAAGCCGGGCGACGCCGTGGTGCTGACCGGCTTCGGCCTCGGCGAGACCCACCTCGGCGGCTATGCCGGCAAGGCGCGGGTCAAGGGCGACTGGCTGGTGCGGGTGCCCGCGGGATTGAGCGCGCGCGACGCCATGGCGATCGGCACCGCGGGCTTCACCGCCATGCTGGCGGTGCTCGCGCTCGAGCGCCACGGGCTGAAGCCCGATCGCGGACCCGCGATCGTGACGGGTGCGGCCGGCGGCGTCGGCTCGGTCGCGGTCGCGCTGCTCGCCAAGCTCGGCTTCCAGGTGATGGCTACGACCGGCCGGCCCGAGCAAGCCGACTACTTGAAATCGCTCGGCGCTACGGAAGTTCTCGCGCGCGCGGAGCTCGCCGCGCCGGCCAAGCCGCTCGCCAAGGAGCGCTGGGCCTGCGGCGTGGATTCCGTCGGCTCGACCACGCTCGCCAATCTTCTCGCCATGACCAAGTACGGCGGCGCGATCGCGGCCTGCGGGCTCGCGGGCGGCATGGACCTGCCGACCTCGGTCGCGCCCTTCATCCTGCGCGGGGTGTCGCTGTTGGGCATCGACTCGGTCTATTGCCCGCAAGCCGCGCGCCGCGAAGCCTGGCGGCGGCTCGCCCTCGACCTCGACCGCAGCAAGCTCGCCGCGCTCACCCGGGAAATCCCGCTCGGCGACGTGATGCAAGCCGGCGAGGCGATCCTGGCGGGAAAATTGCGCGGCCGCACGGTCGTACGCATCGACTGACTTGACAACCCAAAGACCTTCCTGCCCAACCTAGAACCCACTTGCGATGGACTCGAACATGAAGAACGCGTTCCGCCTGCTCCCCGTCCTGCTCATGCTCGCCGCAGCGCCCGCCGGCGCCCAGCAAGTGATGACCGCCGACATGGCGAAAGACTTCGTGGCCGGCAAGCTGTTCTCGTTCAGGTGCTTCGAGGGCACCCACGGCCGCGGCCACATTTTCGCCGACGGCTCGGCCTCCGGCCAAATCCGCTTCGCCGGCACCAGCCAAGTTCGCAGTCTGCGCGTGCCCGAGGGCACGCTCTATGTCGCCGGCGCGCAGATCTGCGCCACCCTGCGCGGCCTCCCGTTCGATCCCTGCTTCACGCTCTGGCGCACCGGCGCGAAGAGCTTCCGCGGCGCCTTCGCGCACATGAAATACATGTATTGCGATTTCACCCGCGAGGGCCGGACGTTGCTGGCCCGCCGCCGCGCCCCGACCCAGCACACCGGCACCGTCACCGGCACCATCGGGCCGGTGGTCTCGCCCTAATCCTTCCGGCTCTCCCCCGCCGCTGAAATCGTGCACGTCGCCGAGGCGTGGGCATAGAGCTTGCCCTTGCCGTCCACGAGCTTGCCGTCGGCGGTCGCCACGGTGCGGCCGCGGTAGAGCACGGTGCCGATCGCCTCGACCGTGCCCGTGGTTTCCAGCACCTGGCGGACGTGGTTCACCTTGAACTCGACCGGCGAGCACATCTCGCCGGGCTCGAGCATGGAAAGCACCGCCGAGACCAGCGCGGTTTCCAACAGGCCGGAGCTGAACCCCACGTGCACGCTCCCGACCGGGCTATAGAAGCGCCGGTGCGGGAAGGCCGCGACCACCACGCGGCCGCGCTCGACGCGGGTCATGTGCATTCCGAGCGTTTCGTAGATCGGCGCCAGCGGAAGCGCGCCGGTGCGCATGGCTTCGAGCAAGCTGAACCCGTCGCGGCTGCGAAATTCCTCGGCCGGAATGATCCCGTATTGCGACTGGTCCATGACCCTCATGCCCGCGAGCGCCACCAGTGCCTGCGATGGAGCACAAATTATCAGGGCGAGTATGAGCGCGTCTATGCAACCCGGCTAGCCCGGCGGCGGGGTCGGGCCCCGCGAAACCGGCCGCGCCGCCGCCGCGAATTGTCGCGTGACGAAAAGGCGCTCCCGCAGAATTTCAGAGGTCAGCCGCCGTCGCCGGGGGTCGGCACCGCGCCCGCCTTCTGCGGCGGGCCGTCGTCCTTCAGGCCTTCCTTGAGCTTGACCTGGATTTTTTCCAGGTCCTCGGGCTCGGGCTTCAGGTCCTTGGCGTGGCGCCACTGGAAGAAGGACTCAAGCTTGCGGTCGACCTTCCAATAGGCGTCGCCGAGGTGGTCGTTGATCACCGGATCCTCGGGACGGAGCTCGATCGCGCGCTCGAGCTCGCGCACCGCGTCCTCGAAGCGTCCGAGCCGGTAATAGGCCCAGCCCAGGCTGTCCACGATGTAGCCGTCGTTCGGCCGCAGGCTCACGGCCTTGCGGATCATGTCGAGGGCCTTGTCGAGATATAGGCCCTGATCGACCCAGGAATAGCCGAGATAATTCAACACCTGCGGCTGGTCGGGAAACAGTTTCAGCGCCAGCTCGAAATCCTTCTCGGCGAGCGGCCATTGCTTGGAGCGCTCAAAGCAGATGCCGCGGAAGTAGAACAGCGTCCAGTGCGGACGCTCGGGCGTCGGCACCAGATCGACCGCCCGGGAATAGACCTCGCCGGCTTCCTGGTAGACCTTGCGGCTGCGCAGGAGATTGCCGAGCGCGAACACCGCCTCGAAGTCGTCGGGCTTGCTCTTGACCAGGGCCTCGAGGCCCCGGCGCGCCTCATCGGTGCGCTCGAGCTGATCGAGATTGAGCGCGCGGTGGATCTCGGCATTGCGCCGGAGCGGCGAGTTCTGCGGCACTCGGCCATAGGCCGCGATCGCCTCTTCCGGCTTCTTGATGTTCTCGTACAGGTCGGCCAGCGCGACCAGCGCGATCGGATGCTCGGGATCGAGGTAGAGCGCGAGCTGCAGATAGACCAGGCCGAGATCCTCCCCGCCCTGGCGGCCGAGCGCGGAGCCGAGCCCGTAGAGCACCTCAGCGGCGCCGGCCGGGGGCGTGCGCACCATGGCGGCGAGCGTGCGGCCGGCCTTGAGCTCGGCCAGCTCGGCCTCGACCAGCGGATGACCGGGCAAGGCGCGGGAGAACTCGGTGAGCGCAGCCACCGCCGCCTCGCGCTCGCCGGCGCGGCTGGCCCAGCGGGCATAGGCCTCGACCGTGCGCAGCGCGGCGGGATCGGCGCGATAGGAGCGCTCCAAGCGTTTGCCGGCGTCCCGGCGCTGGCCGGCGGCATCGAGGATCAAGCCCGCATGCAGGTCCTTGAAGATCGAGTACCAGTCGGGACCGGTGAGGCGGTCGACGTTCTCGACCGCGCCCTTGAAGTCGTTGGCGCCGAACTGGGCCCAGGCGCCGACCAACGTCGCGGTCAGGTCGGCGATCGGGCCGCGCACCGACTGGCTCAGATGATTGCGCGCGCCGGCGTACTGGCCGCGCTTGATCGCGCGCACCGCCAGCGCCAGCCGCGCCATGCGGTGCCCCTTCTCGATCCCGATCAGGCGGTCGGCGAGCGGGATCGCCTCGTCGATCGCGCCGCTCGCCAGCATGGATAGGAACGTGCGCTCGATCAGCTCCTCGTTCTTCGGATCGGCGCGCAACGCCGCGCGATAATAGGCGACCGCGGCGGCACTATCGCGCGAAGCATTGGCGTGACGGCCGGCCAGGTAGTTGCCGGTCGGCGAGACGCGCGCCACCTCGGCGGGCGACGGCGCCTCCGCGCGCGCGGCCGGCACGAACGCGAACACGCCCGCGGCAACGAGCGCCGCGGCCAAGAAGCGGGGACGACAGGGTTTCAAGCCGGGCCTCCTGCGGCGGCGGGGACGCCGCCGCTTCGGTCGGGCGCGAACATGCCCTTGATTTGCAGCAACGGCAAGGACGCGAGCGGACCGCGCGGCTTGCGTCGTGCCGCACCCGCGGCCATGCTTCGATCGCCTCCGCCCGCTCTCCGCCCATGAAGCTGCAAGCGCTCGCACCCGCCAAGGTGAACCTCACGCTCCGGGTGCTGAAGCGCCGGCCGGACGGCGCCCACGATTTGACCAGCCTGGTCGCCTTCGCGGGCGTCGGCGACCGGCTCGCGCTCGAGCCCGGACCCGGGCTCGAACTTTCGGTCCACGGCCCGACCGCGGCGGCGGCCGGCGCGCGCTCCGACAATCTCGTGCTGGTCGCGGCGCGCGCCGCGGCGGCGCGGATCAAGGATCTGAAGCTCGGCCGCTTCGATCTCGAGAAGCGCCTCCCGGTCGGCGCGGGCTTCGGCGGCGGCTCGGCCGACGCCGGGGCGGCACTGCGGCTGATCGCCGAGGCGAACGGGCTCGACCCCGAGGATGCGCGCTTGTTCGAGGCGGCCAAGGCCACCGGCGCCGACGTGCCGGTTTGTCTCAGCGCCAAGGCGCGGATCATGTCGGGGACCGGCGACGTGCTCTCCGGGCCGCTTCGCCTGCCGAAGCTCGACGCGGTGCTGGTCTATCCCGGCGTGCCGGTGGCGACCGCCGCGGTGTTCCGCGCCTTCGATCTCGGTCCCGGCGGGCGGCGCGAGAAGCCATACAAAGTGAAGGACATCCCGCGGGGCCGCGACGCGCTGGTCGAATTTATCGGCGAGGAAGCCAACGATCTCTCGCGCGCGGCGCGCTCGATCGCGCCGGTGATCGCGGCCGCCGAGGAGGCGCTCGACGAGCTCGGCGCCGACGTGGTGCGAATTTCCGGCTCGGGCTCGGGCGTGTTCGGCATTTTCGAGGACGAAGACGAAGCCGAAGAGGTGGCCGAAACCATCCGCAACGACCGGCACGGCTGGTGGGCGGTGGTGACGAAGCTTTCCTGACGTCGTCCCCGCGAAAGCGGGGACCCATCACCACCGACTTAGCGACCCTCCGACGCCAAGGGCTATGGATCCCGGCTCGCGCTCGCCCGCTTAAGCGGGCTCGCTTGGCCGGGATGACGGATAAGTTTTAATGCGCCCGCGCCACGCAAAAATCGACCGCTTCGAGTAGCGCGCGCTTGGCCTCGCCCTCGGGGAACAGCGCGAGCGCGTCCTTGGCGATCGCGCCGTAGTGGCGCGCGCGTTCGACGGTGTCGGCAAGACAGCCGTGGCGCGCGACCAATTCGACCGCGCGCTCCAGATCGTGCTCCGCGGCCGCGCCCGCTTCCATGGCGCGGCGCCAGAATGCGCGCTCGTCCTCGGTGCCGCGCCGGAAGGCGAGGATGACCGGCAGCGTGATCTTGCCCTCGCGGAAATCGTCGCCGGTGTTCTTGCCGAGGCGCGCGCGGCTGCCGCCGTAATCGAGCGCGTCGTCCACGAGCTGGAAGGCGATGCCGAGATTCATCCCGAACGAACGGCAGGCGGCTTCCTCGGCCTTGGGCCGGCGTCCGAGCACCGGCCCGACTTCGCAGGCCGCGGCGAACAACTCGGCGGTCTTGCCGCGGATCACGCTCAAATAGGCGTCCTCGGTGGTGTCGAGGTTCT
>JAHFPN010000053.1 GCA_023269635.1 Hyphomicrobiales bacterium
AGCTCGCGGTGCTCGGGCGCGAGACCGGGATCGAGGTGTTGGCGATCGTGGAAGGCCAGAGCGCCGTTCAGATCGCCCGTCGTGCGCTGGAAGCGGCGCGCCTCGGCGGCCACGACGCCGTGCTGCTCGACACCGCCGGCCGCGTCACCCTGGACGAGGCGCTGATGAAAGAGGTCGCCGAGATCGAGCGGGCGACCGCGCCGCATGAAGTCTTGCTCGTCGCCGATGCGCTCACCGGCCAGGACGCGGTGGCGACCGCGCGCGCCTTCGCTGCGCGCCTCGGCCTCACCGGCATCGTGCTCACGCGCGTCGACGGCGACGGCCGCGGCGGCGCCGCGCTCTCCATGCGCGCGGTCACCGGCAAGCCGATCAAGCTCATCGGCACCGGCGAGAAGATGAACGCGCTCGAAGAGTTCGATCCGCGCCGCATCGCCGGGCGGATCCTCGGCATGGGCGACGTGGTCTCGCTGGTCGAGAAGGCGGTCGAGACCGTCGACCTCGAGCGCGCCAAGCAAACCGCCGAGCGCATGAAGCGGGGCGTGTTCGATCTCACCGATCTGCGCGCTCAGCTCGACGAAATGCAGAAGATCGGCGGGCTCACCGGCATGCTCGGCATGCTGCCCGGCGTCGCCAAGATGAAGAACCAGATCGCGGCCGCGAACCTCGACGAAGGCGTGCTCAAGCGCCAGCGGGCGATCATCGACTCGATGACGCCGCAGGAGCGGCGCAAGCCGGACGTGCTCAAAGCCTCGCGCAAGAAGCGGATCGCGGCCGGCTCCGGCACCAAGGTCGAGGAGATCAACCGGCTGTTGAAGATGCATCGCCAGATGGCCGACGTGATGAAGGCCATGGGCGGCGGCAAGCGCGGGCCGCTCGCGGGGCTCGGCAATCTGTTCGGGCTCGGGGCGGCGCCGACGCCGGAGCAGATCAAGGAACTCGCCGCCAAGCTTCCGGACCAGCCCGGGCCGCTGCCGAATTTCCCGGGCGCGCCCGGCGCCTTGCCGGGTCTTGGCGGCAAGCTGCCGGGCTTAAGCGGATTGCCCGGCCTCGGCGGCGCCAAGGATTGGAAGAAGAAGTGAGCGCAACCCCGTCATTCCGGACGCCGCGAAGCGGCGATCCGGAATCCATAACCACGATGATCGAGGTTCTTTCTCGGGCGCCGGTGGCTATGGATTCCGGCTCTCCGGTCCCGGACAGGTCCGCGACCCTCGGCCGGAATGACCATGGAAAACGAAAGGAACTCGAATGTCTCTGAAACTCCGTCTCGCCCGCGCCGGCGCCAAGAAGCGTCCGATCTTCCACGTGGTGGTGGCCGACTCGCGCTTCCCGCGCGACGGCCGCTTCGTCGAGAAGGTCGGTACCTATAATCCGCTCCTGCCCAAGGATTCCAAGGAGCGGGTGAAGCTCCAGATCGAGCGCGTCAAGCATTGGCTCTCCAAGGGCGCGCAGCCGACCGACCGCGTGCTGCGCTTCCTCGATGCCGCCGGGCTGATGAAGCGGAAGCCGCGCAGCAACCCTGAAAGGGCGATCCCGCGCGCGGAACAGAAGGCGGCGGAAGAAGCCAAGGCCGCGGCCGCGGCCGCCGCACCCGCCACCGCCGCACCCGCCACCGCGGCTCCCGCGCCGGCAGCTACGGCCGCGCCCGCGGCTCCGACACCGGAGCCCAGCGCGCCGACAAGCTGATGGCGGGCTGACGCATGGCGGAGCGCATCTGCGTGGCGAGAATCGGCGCCCCCCACGGCGTGCGCGGCGAGGTGCGGTTGCACACCTTTACCGAGGACCCACTCGCGGTCGCGCGCTACGGCCCGCTCGAGGACAAGGCCGGAACGCAGGCCTACACGATCGCCTCGCTGAGGGCCGCTAAGGATCATCTGATCGTGCGGCTCGAGGGGGTCGGCGATCGCAACGCGGCGGAGAAGCTTGCCAATCTCGAGCTCTATGTTTCGCGCGAACGCCTGCCGGCGATCGAAGAGAGCGGCAGCTTCTATCACGCCGATCTCATCGGGCTGAAGGTCGAGACCAGCGCTGGGCGCGCACTGGGCACCGTGACCGCGGTCCGCAACCACGGTGCCGGCGATCTCCTGGAGATCGTGCCGGAAGTGCCTGGCGAAAGCGTGATGCTGCCGTTCATCGAGGCGTTCGTGCGCGAGGTGGATGTGGCGGGCGGCCGCATTGTCGCCGATCCGCCGGAAGGAATGTTCGATCTAGATCCGTCGTCCCGGCCAAGCCGCGCGAAGCGCGGCGCGAGCCGGGACCCATAGCCAGCGGCGGCGTTTATGGGTCCCCGCTTTCGCGGGGACGACCAGTAGGGAAGTGAAATGACTTGGCGCGCCTCGGTCCTGACGATCTTCCCCGAGCTCTTTCCCGGGCCACTCGCCGCGAGCCTCGCCGGCAAAGCGCTCGCGGCCGGGATCTGGTCGTGCGAGGCAATCGACATCCGGAAGTTCGCCGCCGACAAACACCGCACCGTCGACGACACGCCGGCCGGCGGCGGGCCCGGCATGGTGCTGAAAGCCGACGTGCTTGCGCGCGCGATCGATGCCGCCGCGCCGGCCGGCGATCCGCGCCCGCGCATTCTCCTCACCCCGCGCGGGCGGCCGCTCACTCAAAGCAGGGTGCGCGCGCTCGCCGAAGGCCCGGGCGTCGTGGTCGTGTGCGGCCGCTTCGAGGGCGTGGACCAGCGTATCGTCGAAGCGCGCTCGCTCGAGGAAATCTCGATCGGCGACTACGTGCTCTCGGGCGGCGAGGTCGCGGCGTACGTGCTGCTCGACGCCTGCGCGCGGCTGCTGCCCGGGGTCATGGGCGAGGACGCCTCCAAGGCCGAGGAGAGCTTCGAGGCCGGCCTCCTGGAATATCCGCAATACACCAAGCCGCAAGTTTTCGAAGGCCGCGCCATCCCGGACGTGCTGTTGTCCGGCGACCACGGCAAGGTCGCGGCCTGGCGCCGGGCCGAGGCCGAGCGCGCGACCCGCGAGCGGCGGCCGGACCTTGCGCGGCGCAAGGGCCCCGAAAGGGAATGACAAGCCGCGCGCTTTGTCGTATCTAGCGCGCCGATCCCGGAACCCAGACACTCGGTGGCGCCGCGCGGGCGCCCAAGAGAGGTTGCCATGAATATCCTCGAAACCTTCGAGCGCGACGAGGCCGCAAGGCTCCGGAAAGGCAAGGAGATCCCCGACTTCGCGCCGGGCGATACGCTCCAGGTCAACGTCAAGGTGGTCGAAGGCGAGCGCACCCGCATTCAGGTTTACGAAGGCGTGTGCATCGGCCGCTCGGGCCGCGGGTTGAACGAGAGCTTCACCGTGCGCAAGATTTCCTACGGCGAGGGCGTCGAGCGCGTATTTCCGCTGTATTCGCCCATGATCGACTCGATCGGGGTTCTGCGCCGCGGCAAGGTGCGCCGCGCCAAGCTCTATTACCTGCGCGCGCGCCGCGGCAAGAAGGCCCGCATCTTGGAGAAAGTGGCGATGGGCGGCGAGATCGAAGAGCGTGCGCCTTCCGAGGCCGCCGAGGTCCCGGAGGCGAAGTAGGACCAGGGCGCGCGATGCAGCCCCGCACCCTCTACGACAAGATCTGGGCCGATCATCTGGTCGATCAGCAGCCGGACGGCACCTGCCTGATCTATATCGACCGGCATCTGGTCCACGAGGTGACGAGCCCGCAGGCGTTCGAGGGCCTGCGCACGGCCGGCCGCAAGGTGCGCGCGCCCGAGAAGACGCTCGCGGTCGTGGATCACAACGTGCCCACCACCGACCGCTCCAAGGGCATCACCGATCCGGAATCGGCGCTGCAGGTGAAGACGCTGGCGGAGAATGCGCGGCATTTCGGCATCGATTATTTCAGTGAAACCGATCGCCGACAGGGCATCGTGCACATCATCGGGCCGGAGCAGGGCTTCACGCTGCCCGGCACCACCATCGTCTGCGGCGATAGCCACACCTCGACCCACGGCGCGTTCGGCGCGCTCGCGGTCGGCATCGGCACGACCGAAGTCGAGCACGTGCTCGCGACCCAGACGCTGATCCAGCGCAAGGCCAAGAACATGCGCGTCATTGTGGACGGCAAGCTCCCGCACGGCGTCGGCGCCAAGGACATCATCCTCGCCATCATCGGCGAAATCGGCGCCGGCGGCGGCACCGGCCACGCGATCGAATACGCGGGCGAGGCGATCCGGTCGCTGTCCATGGAAGGACGGATGACCGTCTGCAACATGTCGATCGAAGGCGGCGCGCGCGCCGGCATGATCGCGCCGGACGAGAAGACCTTCGCTTACCTGAAGGAGCGGCCGCGCGCGCCCAAGGGCAAGGCCTGGGACGAGGCCATGCGCTACTGGGAGACGCTCGGTAGCGACGAGGGCGCGCCGCATGATCGCGAGGTCAAGCTCGACGCCGCCGCGCTGCCGCCGCTCGTCACCTGGGGTACGAGCCCGGAAGACGTGGTGGCGGTGACCGGCGCGGTGCCCGATCCGGACCGGATCGAGGACGAGGACCGGCGCGCCTCCAAGCGGCACGCGCTCGCCTATATGGGTCTCAAGGCCGGCACCAAGATCACCGACATCAAGCTCGATCGCGTGTTCATCGGCTCCTGCACCAACGCGCGCATCGAAGACCTGCGAGTGGTCGCCAAGATCGTGGACGGCCGCAAGGTGCATCCGGACGTGAGTGCGATGATCGTGCCGGGCTCGGGACTGGTGAAGGAACAGGCCGAGGCCGAGGGATTGCACAAGATCTTCAAGGCGGCGGGCTTCGACTGGCGCGAGCCCGGCTGCTCCATGTGCCTGGCGATGAATCCGGACAAGCTTGCACCCGAGGAGCGCTGCGCCTCGACCTCGAACCGCAACTTCGAGGGCCGCCAGGGCCACAAGGGCCGCACGCACCTGGTGTCGCCGGCGATGGCGGCGGCGGCGGCGATCGCCGGAAGATTCGTCGACGTGCGCGAGTGGCCGCGCGCCTGATCGGAACAGGCTGACCGCTGAAAAAGCGACGGGCGCGCCGTTAAGCGCGCCCGTTTACGTCAGACGCCCGCTTGCGTCAGCGGCAGCGCCAACGGCTCCAGGGCCGGGTGTGGACCCAGATGCAGCCGCGCGGAATGAAGCGGCGCGGACCCCACCACCGGCTGCTGCGCCAGCGCCAATGTTGGGCCGTGGTCACGTCGGTCTCGATCTGCGAGTTGAGCAGCGCGGTCGCAGAGTTGATGGTCGCCGCTCCCGCCGGAGCAGCCGTCAACGCCGCAAAGCCAAGCGCGCCGGCCGCGGCGGCGGTGAGAACAAACTTCCTCAGCATTGTCGTCTCCTCTTGCTCATCGTCGTCCGGCGACGGTTTGCGCCGGATTCGGACGTCGCTGATCAGCATAGTCTCGGCAGCAAGACGTGAACCGGCCCTTATACCGCTATTCATTTGCCGTTCAGGTTTGCGGCAACGCGCACCATACGCCGTTAACGCGCCAAGCCTTTCGGGCCTGTGAAGTCGTCGCCGGGCTCGGTCGCCATGGTTACCGCGGAAGGCCGCCGCGCCGCCGAAGTGCGGGCCGCCCGCGACCGGCTCGCCCGCGAGGACGCCGTCCTGGGTACGACAATGCGAGACGCCCGCGCGGATGAGGCACGGCGTCCGGCCGAAGGCGCGATCGAACGGTTCGGGCCGCATCGTCGGCCGCACGCTGGGCTGGGTGTGGCGTTGTTGTTGGCCTGGCAACTGCTGCGCAACTTCGGCGTTTGAAGTCGTACATGGCAGATCGCCGCCGCCGGATGACGGCGGCGACGATCCCTAATCCGTGAGCGCGTCAGTATGGCGCGCAGAGATCCACGAGCTGCGGGGCGCAGCCCGGGCAGGGGATGATCCAGCGGTTGCACTCGTCGTAATAGTCGCCCCAATACCAGCCCGGGGCGAGCGTCAGAGCGATTGCCGCGGCGCCGATGAACGGAAGCACCCAGATGCGGCGACCGGGAGTGAACCAGCCCGGACGGATGCGGACGAGGCGCGGTCCGATCCTCGGCACAAACCTCGGCGCGATGCGCGGCGCGAAGCGCGGCACCACCCGGGGCACGATCCTCGGCACTATCCGCGGCACGATCCTCACCGCCTTCTTGTCGGACCCTGCGGCAGGCACCACGGCCGACTCGGTCGTGTACGGGATGGTCGCCGTATTCGATCCAACCGGGGCGGCGGCGAGCGGCGCCGCGACGATCAGCAAGCCGAGCGCGCCGGCTCCGGCCACGGTTGCAAGGGATTTCATGCGCATGTTGGTTTCCTTTACGCGCGAGATGCGCGGATGTATGCCGCGAGCATCCAGGATTCATCTTGAACGTCAAATGAATGATCCGGCCCAAAAAAGCTGAAAATGATGCGTTGCGATAGCGCTCGCCGCCAAAGGCCGCTTCGGTGACCCCGCGCAAAGCGCATGATTGGCACGACCTAGCCGCGCCGTCGCTCGACGAGTTCGAGGTGCTGGCGGACGCGGCCTATGCGCGGCTTCCCGCACGCTTCCGCACGCTGTGCCAGGGCCTGGTGATCCGCGTCGCCGATTTCCCGACCGATGAGGTGCTCGATGACATGGAGATCGAGGACCCGTTCGGTCTGCTCGGGTTGTTCAGCGGCGTGGGTCTGCCGCACGACGCCGCGGTGCCGGAGAGCGGCCGGCTGCCGAACCAGATCCAGCTCTATCGCCGCCCGATCCTCGACTACTGGGCCGAGCACGAGGAATCGCTCGGCACCATCATCACGCACGTGCTGGTGCACGAGATCGGCCACCATTTCGGCCTTTCCGACGCCGATATGGAACGGATCGAGGGGGAGGCCGAAGCCGCCGAAGGCGAGCCCCGCGCGCGCTAGTTTCCGCGGTCGCGCCGTGGTAAATTGCGCCACTTTCACAACTCTTGGGGGGAAACATGTCGCGCTCGGACTTGGCGTGGCTCGCCGTCGCGGCCTACGCGCTGCACATCATGGAAGAACGTTTCCTCGACTGGCTCGGCTCCGTCCGCAAGGCGTTGCACATCCAGATCGAGCAGGAGAATTATCGCCTGGTCGAGACCGTATTCCTGATTCTCGGCGCGGTGGCGGCGATGCTGTCACCGTCGCAACCGCTGGCGGCGCTCAGCTTCGCCGCTTTCCTGCTGATCAACGCGATCTTCTTCCACATCTGGCCGATGGCGCGCACCGGCGGGCAGTTTTCGCCGGGCGTGATCACCGGCGTGTTCCTGTTCCTGCCGATCGGCTACGCCCAGTACAAGCTCTCCGCGTTGCAGCCGAGCGATTACGTGATCTCGATCATCATCGGCGGCGCGGTGATCCTGTCGCCGCTGGTGCTGATGAAGATGCGGGAGAATCCGTCGTTCGGTGGCGGCGGCAGCAGCAGCGCAGGCGGCGAGGGCTCGCGCGGCAGACGCCGCAAGTAACGCCGGCCCGAGCATTTTCCGGTATTAGAGCGTTGGCGCGCCGCGCGCATTGCGGCGCGCTTCCCTTTGCCTGCCCGCCCGCCAGCGGCTAGAACGGTGGCCGGCAGATCAGGGAGCCCGGCGTATGGAGAAGTTCAAGGTGCTCACCGGCGTCGCGGCGCCGCTCAGGATGGTCAATGTCGATACCGACATGATCATTCCGAAGCAGTATTTGAAGACGATCAAGCGCACCGGGCTCGGCAAAGGCCTGTTCTCGGAAATGCGCTACAAGGACGACGGCTCCGAGAATCCGGAATTCGTGCTGAACAAGCCGGCCTATCGCGGCGCCAAGATCCTGGTTGCCGACGACAATTTCGGCTGTGGCTCGAGCCGCGAGCACGCGCCCTGGGCGCTTCTCGATTTCGGCATCCGCTGCGTGATCTCGACCTCGTTCGCCGACATTTTCCATAACAACTGCTTCAAGAACGGCATTCTGCCGATCAAGGTCACGAAGCACGAGCTGGAGAAGCTGTTCGACGACGCCGAGCGCGGCGCCAACGCGACGCTGACCATCGATCTCGAGCGGCAGGAGATCCGCGGGCCGGACGGCGGCACGATCAAATTCGAGGTCGACCCGTTCCGCAAGCGCTGCCTGTTGAATGGCCTCAACGACATCGGCCTCACCCTGGAGAAGGCCGGCAAGATCGACGAATTCGAGAAGCGGGCCGGGGCCGCGCGGCCGTGGAGTTAAGAGCGGCGCTCGCGCTCCTATTCGCCCTCGTCGCGGCTCCGCTCGCGGCGCAAGAGAACAAGCCGAAACCGGTCGCGGTCGGTCCGGTCACGCTCGAAATCGTCGCGCGCTCCGACACCGAACAGGAGCTCCGGCACGGCGCCCGCGTGCTCGCCAAGGACTATCGCATCGAGGCCGGGCCGGTGGTCAAGGCCGGCGCCGTCCATATCGCCTTGTTCGATCTCTGGGCCGGCGGCAATGCGTGCACGGCCTGGCCGCTGATCGTCACCGTCGATGCCGCCGGCAAGGTGATGGTCGACGAGCGCTTCGAGGACGAGTGCCGCGGCTTCGCCCCCGCGGCCGAGGCCGACGCCATCGTGCTGGTGCAGCGCGCGTTTCCGGGCCTCGACGGCGCGATCTGGCGCATTGCCGAGGACGGGGTGAAGCGCCTCGGCAAGCTCGTGTTCGAGCCGCAGCCGGGCTCAACCTGGGCCGATCTCGACAAGGCGCTCGACCATCCGACGTCGCTGTTCGAGGTGGCACCGGTGGACGCAGCGGCGCGGCGGCTCGCCGGGCAACACTATGGCGAGGTGGCGCAGGCGCTGAGCGTGGCTTCGCCGGTGGCGACGAGGGGTCGCTTTCTGGTCGGCACCGGCTGCCGGCCGCATTCCTGCACGATCGTGGAGGGCTTCATCGGCATCGACCGCGAGGCGAAGCAGGTGTTTCTCGGGCTCAAGAAAGAGGGGCGGTTCACGAGCTGGCCGGCGCTCGCGCGCTGGCCCGCGGACTTGCGCCGCGATTTCGAATCCTGGCGCAAGGGCCGATGAGGGCGCTCGGCGGCCTCGCGCTCCTGCTGGTCGCGGCGCCGCTCGCCGCGCAGGAAGTGGACGGCCCGCCGCTTGCCGATTGTCTTGCGAGGATCAAGCCCGAGGCGCTCGCGCGCGGGGTGCCGGAGCCGCTCTATGACCGGCTCACCGCCGCCATGCGCTCGGACGTCTCGGTGCTCGGCCACCTCGACGACCAGCCCGAGCGGGTGGCGCCGATCTGGGACTATCTCGCGCTGCTCGTGGATGCCGAGAAGATCGCCGACGGCAAGCGCGCGCTCGCCGAGCACCGGGAAATCTTCGAGAAGGTGAGCCGCGCCTATGGCGTCGACCCCTACACGCTGGCGGCGCTGTGGGGCATCGAGGCCGATTACGGCAAGACCATCGGCCGGCGCATGATCTTCCGCTCGCTGGCGACGCTCGGCTGCATGGCGCCGCGCCGGCGCGATTATTTCCGCGGCGAATTCCTGGCCGCGCTGCGGGTGGCCGCGACCGGCGAAGTGGATGCCATGAAGATGCGCGGCTCCTGGGCGGGCGCGTTCGGGCATCCGCAATTCATGCCGACGGTGTGGTTCCGCACCGCGGTCGATTTCGACGGCGACGGCAAGCGCGACACCATCGGCTCGATGCCCGATTACCTCGCCTCGATGGCGAACTATCTGAAGAAGGCCGGCTGGGTTCCGGGCCAGGCCTGGGGCTTCGAGGTGAAGCTGCCGGCGAACTTCAACGAGGCGCTCGCGGGACGCACGAAGAAACGCGCACTGGCGCGCTGGGCGGCGCTCGGCGTTACGCGCGCCGACGGCCGTCCGCTCACCGGCGGCGGCGAGGCCGGGCTGATCCTGCCGGCCGGGCGGCAGGGGCCGGCATTCCTCGTGTTCAAGAATTTCGATGCGATCTTCACCTATAACGCGGCCACCAGCTACGCGCTCGCCATCGGGCATCTCTCCGACCGGCTGCGCGGCGGTGGTCCGTTCGCGACACCGTGGCCGACCGAGGAGAAGCCGCTCGACCGCAAGGGCCGCAAGGAATTGCAGACGCTGTTGTTGGCGCGCGGCTTCGCGATCGGCGAGGTCGACGGCGTGATCGGCAAGCGCTCGCGCGAGGCGATCCGCATGATCGAGGCGCAGGCCGGCCTACCGCAGACTGGTCGCGCTATCGAGGTGGTGTTGGAGGTGTTGCGCCGCGGGCGCTGACGGTTGCGGGATCGGTGCCGCCCGTCTAGGGAAGCGCGCGAAATCGGGAGGAAGGCGTGGCGAGGTTCAAGCTCCTACTGTTGCCCGGCGACGGGATCGGGCCCGAGGTCATGGGCGAGGCGATGCGCGTGCTCGCCTGGATCGAGAAGCGCGGGTTCGCGAGCTTCGCGATCGAGGAGGACCTCGTCGGCGGCTGCGCCTACGACGCGCACGGCAAGGCGATCTCCGAAGCCACGATGCAGAAAGCGCTCGCCGCCGACGCGGTGCTGTTCGGCGCCGTGGGCGGGCCGAAATGGGACAAAGTGCCTTATGAGGTGCGGCCGGAAGCGGGGCTGTTGCGGCTGCGCAAGGACCTCGGCCTGTTCGCCAATATCCGCCCGGCCATCTGCTACCCGGCGCTCGCCGATGCCTCGAGCCTGAAGCGCGAGCTTGTCGAGGGCCTCGACATCGTGATCGTGCGCGAGCTCACTGGCGGGGTCTATTTCGGCGAGCCCAAGACCATCACCGACCTCGGCAACGGCCAGAAGCGCGCGATCGACACCCAGGTCTACGACACCTACGAGATCGAGCGCATCGCGCGGGTCGCCTTCGAGCTGGCGAAGAAGCGCCGGAACAAGGTCACGTCCATGGAGAAGCGGAACGTGATGAAGACCGGCGTGCTCTGGCACGAGGTGGTCAGCCAAGTGCATCAGCGCGAATACAAGGACGTCGAGCTCGAGCACATGCTCGCCGACGCCGGCGGCATGCAGCTGGTGCGCGCGCCCAAGCAGTTCGACGTGATCGTGACCGACAACCTGTTCGGCGACATGCTCTCCGACGTGGCGGCGATGCTGACCGGCTCGCTCGGCATGCTGCCTTCGGCCTCGCTCGGCGAGGTGGACGCCAAGACCAAGAAGCGCCGCGCGCTTTATGAGCCGGTGCACGGCTCGGCGCCGGACATTGCGGGCAAGGGGCTGGCGAACCCGATCGCCATGATCGGCTCGCTCGGCATGGCGCTGCGCTATTCGTTCGGGCTCGGCGACGTGGCGGACAAGATCGAGCAGGCGGTCGCGACCGTGCTGGCCGCGGGCTTGCGCACCGCGGACTTGCGCGGCTCGGGCACGAAAACCGTCGGTACCCGGGAAATGAGCGACGCGATCCTGGCGGAGCTGGAGCGGCTTCAGTAATTGCCCGGCAGCCCGTCGAACGGCCCCGGCAGCGGCCAGCGGCTGGCGTTGGGATAGGGCCCGTAGGTCGGATAGTCGTAGCCGAGCGGGAACGCGTATTCGAGATACTTGCGCTGGCCCGGCTTCACCGTGGTCCCGGCGTCGAGGTAGCTCCGCTTCTTCTTGACGATGATGCGCGTGCGCGCGCGGTCGGGCTGCGCCTCCGCCGGGAGCGTCGCGACGGCAAAGGCGAACAGGGTTGCCAAGGCTGCGATCGGCACGAGACGCATGACTACCTCACCGGATGACCGAACTCTTGCGTTGCGGCGCCGACCATAACGGTCTTCCGCCGCGGGCGACAGGGGCGCGCACGCCACAGTGCGCCGCAAGTTGAATCCCCTAGCCGCAAGGTACTAACCTTTCCCTTAACGCCAGCTCGGTCCGCTGCCCGTGGCCGGCACCCTGAACGCCGACAATGGCCGCTGCCGTGCGCGCGGCCGCTCGGGGAGACGCCGATGAAGACCGAACGTTCACTCGACGAACTCTATCGCGACGATCCGGAGCGCGCCGACGCGCTCGCCTTCGGCCGCCGCACCGGGACCAGCCGACGCGGCTTCCTCGAGGGCGCGGGGCTCGCCGCCTTCGGCGCCGCCGTGGGCGGCAGCGTTCCGTTCGCGGCCACCATGCCGGGCGGATTGATCCCCTCGGCGCTCGCGCAAGTACAGCCCGCGACTCCCGCGCCGACGCCTGCGCCGGCCGCTCCCGAGCGGAAGGGACCGCAACTCTTGAACTTCCCGGGCAAGGACGCCCGCCTGGTGGTGCTCGGCGAGCGCCCGCTCGTGGCCGAGACGCCGGAAAGCCTGTTGAACGACGACACCACGCCGACCGACAAGTTCTTCATCCGCAACAACGGGCAGATCCCGGCCACCACGCAGACGCCGGAGGCCTGGAAATTCACCATCGACGGCGAGGTCACCAACAAGCTCGCGCTCACGGTCGGCGAGCTGAAATCGAAGTTCAAGCCGGCGACCCTGCGCATGGTGCTCGAGTGCGGCGCCAACGGCCGCTCGTTCTTCTCGCCGCCGGCGCGCGGCATTCAGTGGACCCATGGCGGCGTCGGCGCCGCCGACTGGACCGGGGTGCGGCTCGCCGACCTACTGAAAGCGGCGGGCCTGAAATCGTCGGCCGTGTTCACCGGCAATTTCGGCGCCGACCCGCATCTGTCCGGCGAGCCCGGGCGGCAGGCGCTCTCGCGCGGCGTGCCGATCAAGAAGGCGATGGAGCCGCACAACCTCATCGTCTGGGCGATGAACGGCAAGCCCTTGGAGCTCATTCACGGCTTCCCGGTGCGGCTGGTGATCCCGGGCTGGCCCGGCTCAGTGTCGGAGAAGTGGCTCACCCGCATCTGGATCCGCGACAAGGTGCACGACGGCGTGGGCATGGGCGGGACCTCCTACCGCGTCGCGATCAAGCCCATGGTCCCCGGCGACAAGCCGGACGAGAAGAATTTCCGCGATCTGGAGTCGATGCCGGTGCGCTCGATCATCACCAGCCCCGCCAACGGCGCGAAGTTCGCAGGCAACACGCGCGAGCTGAAGCTGCGCGGGGCGGCCTGGGCCGGCGATCATGCGGTCCGCGCCGTGCACGTCTCGATCGACTTCGGCGCGAGTTGGCGCCCGGCGACGCTTGCCAAGCCGACCAACAAGTACGATTGGACGCGCTGGAGCGCCACGGTGCAGCTCCCCTCCGAGGGCTATTACGAGATCTGGTCGCGGGCCACGGATGCGCGCGGCGTCATGCAGCCGCACGTGGCCGGCAACTGGAACCCGCAAGGCTACGGCGGCAATCCGATGCACCGGGTCGCGGTGCTCGTGGCCTGAGCCGTAGCCGATGATGCTCCCGGGCGCGAGGGCGCGCTCGACGCCTGCACCGCCTGCCACAACTTCAAGCTGGGCCACCGACGTCGCAAGCTCGCACAGCCGGCGGCTATGGGTCCGGCTCGCGCTCGCGCGCTTTTTTCGCGCTCGCTTGG
>JAHFPN010000200.1 GCA_023269635.1 Hyphomicrobiales bacterium
CAAATCCAATCCGACAGTGGTAACCTGCATGACGGACGCTCCCTCTCTCTGTGGCGTTCTAACCAACGACCACGCTATGGCACATCGATGCCGCTGAGCAGGGGGCGTCCACACCATCAATAAGGGAGTCGATCGCGCAACATCGATTCAAGAGACTATCCGTCCGGATTCGATAGTTGCTCGCCCGCTGCTCGTTACCGACTTTTTCAACAGCATCGGTCAGAAGCAGACGTGCGCCGCTGACGTTTTATCGGAATGGCAAATCGGGTTCGGCTAAGTGATTGATTTAGTGGTGGGCGCAATAGGACTCGAACCTACGACCCGCTGATTAAGAGGTAGCTGAGAAGGCAATGAAATCAAGCCCATTCCGACAAATTTCCTGTTAGTTCCGGGATTGAGCCGGATGCGAAATTTGATTTTGTCGCCCGCCAAGCCAATCAGGCGAAGCTCGAGGCTCGACTGGGACGGCTGAATGCCTTTTGGGGCGGTCGAAAGCTGTCCGACGTCACGGGCGAGACATGCCGCGAATATACGCGACGGCACGGCAGCATCGGCGGCGCCCGTCGCGATCTTGAAGACCTACGCGCAGCTATCAACCATCACGCCAAGGAGGGCCTGCATCGCGGCATCGTACGGGTCGTGCTGCCGCCGAAGGGGCGAGCCCGCGAGCGGTGGCTCACTCGCAACGAAGCGGCCGAATTGCTCCGCGCTTGCTGGCGAGCCCGCGAGGTTCAGACCGCGCATCGCGGGCCGCTCAAGGGGCAGAAGATCGAGACCGACAAACGGCCGTTACCGCATCTGGCGAGGTTCATCCTGGTCGGGCTGTACACCGGCAGCCGCGCCGGCGCGATCGCGGCGGCGGCGCTGCGCAGAGGCCAAGGCCGGTCGTTCGTCGACCTCGACAACGGGATCTTCTACCGGCTGGCGGAGGGCCAGCGCGAGACCAAGAAGCGCCAGCCGCCCGTCCCGATCCCGCCTCGCCTGCTCGCCCACCTTCGTCGCTGGGTCGCCAAGAGGATCGCTGTAGAATATTTCGTCGAGTGGAACGGTCAGCCCGTGAAGTCGGTCAAGACCGCGTTCAAATCGGCGGTTCGGCTGGCCAAGCTCGATGGCAAGATCAGCCCGCATACGCTGCGGCATACCGCAGCCACGTGGCTGATGCAGGCGGGCGTCGATAAGTGGGAGGCGGCCGGCTTCCTCGGGATTAGCGTTGAGATGCTGGATCGGGTCTACGGCCATCACCACCCGGCCCATCTGAAGGGCGCGGCACGGGCGATCGGCTACCGCCCAGTCCAATCGTTGGCCAAATCGTTGGCCAAAGGCCCTGCGACGCGACTCCCCGCCCCGCAAGCCATTGAAATAATTGGTGGGCCCGGGAGGACTCGAACCTCCAACCAGGCCGTTATGAGCGGCCGGCTCTGACCATTGAGCTACGGGCCCTTACCCGCGCGGACGGTACCAAGCGCCCGATGCGCGCACAACGCGCGCGCCCGGGGCCTTGAGCGAAATCGCCGTCCGGAACGGAACGAGCGCCGCGCTCCGAAAGCGCGGCGCCCGAATCGCCGTTCGCGGACGCGGCGCTCGAGTGCCGCGGCTTAGGCGTTACTTCTTCCTGCGCTTCACCTTGCGCGGCGCCACCACTACCGGCGCCGGCGCCCAGACATGGCCCTTGACCAGGAGCTTCACCACCACCGCGGTGATGACGACCGCAGCGATCACGGCGCCGCCGTCGGCGCGCGCGGGCTGCGCGGTGAACGTGCTCATCGCCAGCGCCGAAGCGAGCGCAAGCGCTAGACCTAGCTTTCTCATACGTCCCTCCACTCTTCTTACTGACCCGCCTCCTCATGCGCGGCCAGTTTCGCTTTCGGGCCGGCCTCAAGTCAACGGGTGGGCAGCGGCTACAAGCGCAGCAGGCGCTTGGCGTTGCCGGAGGCGATCTTGGCCTTGTCCTCGTCGGAGATCGGCACTGCCTCGAGCCAGCGCACGCCGGGCGGGTTCGACACGAACGGCCAGTCGACCGAGAACATGATGCGGTCGACGCCGAGCTCCATCATGCAGCACAAGAGCGCGGGCGTGGAGAAGAAGCCGCTGGTGGTGATCCAGAAGTGCCGGCTGAACACGTCGCGGAAGCGGACCGACCTCTGCCCGGCGCGCGCGAACGCGCTGTCGATGCGCCAGATCCAGAACGGCAGCGTCTCGCCGAGATGGCCGAGGATGATTTTCAGCCGCGGGTGCTGGTCGAAAATTCCGGAGAGCACCAGGCGCACGGCCTGGGTCCCGGTTTCGACCGCGTAGCCCCAGGCCGCGCGGGTCAGCATCGGAAAATCCTTCACGTAGTCGCGGTAATAGATGTCGGTGACGGTGCCATGCGGCGAGGCCGGGTGCAGATAGACTGGCACGTCGAGCGCCTCGGCGCGCGCGAAGATCGGCCAGTAGCGCTGGTGATCGAGGAACTCGTTGTTCGCCATCACGCTGACCATGGCGCCCTTGAAGCCGAGTTTTTCGATGCAGCGCGAAAGCTCGTCGGCGGCGGCGGCGGGGTCGGTGCTGGGGAGCGCGGCGAAGCCGCCGAGCCGCGTCGGATGCGCGCGGCAGGCGGCGGCAAGGCGGTCGTTGACCCGGCGCGCGAGCGCCACGCCGTCGGGGCCGGCGAGGTTCTGGGTCGAGGGCGCGGCGTGCGAGATGATCTGATAGTCGATGCCGGCCTCGTCGAGCTCCTTGAGGCGCAGCTCGCCGAGATCATAGAGCCGCGCCTGCAACTCGGGCGGGCCGGCGGTATCACCCTTGCCGAAGGTGGCGGCGAGCTCGCGGTCCCAATAATGGTCTTCGAGGGTGACGATCGGGCAAGCGGGTTTTTGGAGCATGGGGAGGATTCTTCCTTTTTCATCTCTCCCCGTTGGGGAGAGGGAACTAGCCGCGCGTGCCGTCGAACGGGAAGCCGCCGAAGGCGCCGGTTTCGACGTTGCCGGAGACCTTGTCGCCGGCGACCGTGCCCGAGAATTCGAGCGTGAGCGGCATCGGGTTCTGGATGTTCACCTTCCACTTGACCATGTCGGCGACGACGGAGCCGTCGTAGATCTCGGTGGTGCCGCCCTCGGCCGCCATGGTGCCGGTGAGCGCGCCGCCCGCTGCTTTCAGCGTGAGCGTGGCGGTGCGCTCGCCGAGCGGCGAATGCAGGGTGACGTTCCAGGTGCCGTCGATTGCCATGGGTACGATCCTTTCGGGCCTAAGGGTTGGGCGCATTCTAGACCGGGACGCGCGGGATTTTCACTACTCCATTTCCCTCTCCCCGCCGGGGAGAGGTCGGCGCGCGTAGCGCGCCGGGTGAGGGGGAACAGCCGTGCCTATCGCCAAGTGCTAGCCCCCTCACCCCAACCCTCTCCCCGGAGGGGAGAGGGAGATTACAAACAGCCGCTCTCGTTCTCGCGATGCGGTTTTTCGCATCCGAGTTGTCCTTTCTCCCCTGCTCAAAGCCCTCGTTGATCCCCGCTTACGCGGGGACAAGCCGAGGGGGCGGAGCGCCACAAGGCGCTTCCGTATTCAGTTGCGCGCCTGGCAGGCGCGCGGCGCCTCGCGGCGCTCCGTGGGCGGCGGTTTTTCGCACCCCGGGGCCGTGCTTCCTGGGACCAGACGGAGCGCTCTTCACGCCCCCTAGCGCCGGGCTTTCGCCCGGCTCGTCCGGCCCCCGTCCAGCCATTGAAGGCAGTGCGTCTGTCAATGCGCACGGACGGCGACCCGGGGCCTCCCGGTGGCTTGCTTGCGGGGCAAGCCAGCGGGCGCCACACCAATCGAAGTCGGGCTTGTCCGACTTCGATCACTCTTTCGAGTCCGCTCCGCCAACTAGACGCCTCTAGAGAGCGCCCCTCGGATGAGCGGGGTGATGCGGATTTAATTCCTAGATTGCGGCTTTTGTTGGACTAAGAGGGATGAAATCCTATACCTCGGTGGGCCCTCCCCTCGATCAAGAAGCTAAGGTAGCTTGCTTGCATGAACCGCCCCACGAAGAAGACCACGGTCCTTGCTGAACTCTCCGCGAAGGGTCAAACGACGGTTCCGCGTGCCGTGCGGAAGCGCCTTCGCGTTGGGTCAGCCGACAAGGCGCCGACCTCGGAGGCCGCGGACCCGTTCGCGTTGTTCTTAGAGTCCGTTTGAGAATGCATTTTAGTGGGCGATCCGCCTGAGGAGTAGGCTTCCGAGAGCGACGTGGATCATGGCTTTGGAGACGTCGATGCGCCGTTCGTAGTCACGGACGAG
>JAHFPN010000054.1 GCA_023269635.1 Hyphomicrobiales bacterium
ACCAACGCATTGCGAACTATGCCCGATATCCTGTTCATCAAGACGTCTTCGCTTGGCGATGTGATCCATCACATGCCGGCAGTCGCGGACGCCCGGCGGCGCTTTCCGGACGCGCGCATCGCATGGGTGGTGGAGGAGGATTTCGCGCCGCTCGTGCGTCTCCATCCCGCGGTCAACGAGGTCATCCCGGTCGCAACACGCCGCTGGAAGCGGCAGCTGCGCGACGTATTCCTCAACCCGCTGTTCGAGCCGGCCGGCGCGCCCTGGCCCGAGATCAGCGCGGCCCGCAAGCTCTTGCGCGCGCGCACGTACGACTTCGTGATCGACACCCAGGGCTTGTTGAAGAGCGCGCTGATCGCGCGCTCGGCGCGCGGTCCGCGTCATGGCTACGATTCCAAGAGTATCAAGGAGCCGCTGGCGTCGTTTTTCTACGACGTGCGCCACGCGGTGAGCCGGGCGCTGCACGCGATCGAGCGCAACCGCCGTCTCACCGGCCTCGCCCTCGGCTATGCGCCGGAATCGAGCTTCGACTACGGCCTCGATCGCGCGGCGCTGAAAGCGCCGGCCGCTCGCCGCTACGCCGTGCTCGTGCACGCGAGCGCGCGCGCCGAAAAGCGCTGGCCGGAAGCGCGCTGGATCGAGACTGCCCGCGCGCTCGCGCGCCGGAACCTCGAACTCATGCTGCCCTGGGGCACGGATGAAGAGCGCGCCGTCGCCGTCCGCATCGCCGACGCCGTGCCCCACGCCCGCGTCGCCGAACGCGCCCCGCTCGATCAAATCGCGCGGCTCGTCGCCGGCGCCGCGCTCGTGGTCGGCGTCGACACCGGGCTCCTGCATCTTGCCGCCGCGCTCGGCGTTCCGCTGGTCGCGATCTTCGCGGCATCCGACCCCGGTTTGACCGGGCCGATCGGGCCGGGACCGATCGCGATCGCGGGCCGCGCCGGGGCACCGCCGGCAGTCGCCGAGTTAATTGCCGCGATCGATCGCGTCACGCGCGCTTGAGCACCCGGCGCATGCCCTGAAACACCTCCTCGACCGGAATGTCCTCGGTCGAGCGCGCGCTGATGTCGCCTTCCGCCCCGCGCCACGGCGCCTCGATGATTGCCGCAACGGGATTGAGCGGCCCCACGTGCCATCGGCTCGTCGGCCCGAACAGGCCGATCGCCGGCGTCCCGATCGCGGCCGCCACGTGCAGCAGCCCGGAGTCGTTCGAGACCGCCGCGTCTGCGCTCGCCAGCGCAAGGATCGCGTTGCGCAGATCGTCGCTGGTGAGATCGCGCGCGAATTTTCCGTTGCCGGAAATGGTCGCCGCAATCGCTTTCTCCCCCGGCCCGCCCAGAACCCAGACCGAAATTCCGTCCGCCGCGAGTTTGCGTGCGAGCTCCGCATAGCGGCCCTCGGGCCAGCGCTTGCCCTTGCCGACCGCGCCCGGACAGAGCGCGACGATCGGCCGCTTGTCTCGCGCGAGCGCGGCCTGCGCGCGCCAATCCGCCGCCGCCTGCTTCGGCACCTTCAGTTGCGGCTCCGGCCATGACGGCGGCTGCGCCGCGTCGCGCGGCAGCGCCAGCACCGCGCAGCTGTCGACCATGCGCGGGAGCTTCTGCTCGCCCCAACGCACATCACTTAGCAATCCGAATCGCCCTTCGCCCACGAACCCGACCCGCTCGGGAATTCCCGCAAGATACGGCGCCAGCGCTGCCTTCCATTTGCGCGACATCACCAGCGCGGTGCCGTAGCGCTCCTGCTTCAGGCGCTGCGCCAGCCGCCAGTTCTCGGCCAAGGCCGGCCGGCGACGCGGAATGTCGAACACGATTCCCTTGCGCACGCCCGGCATGTAGTCGAGCAGCGGCGCGCACAGCGTGGACGTGAGCACGTCCACCGGCCGCTTCGGCCAGCGCTCGCGGATAAGCCTCACCACCGAGTGGCAACGGACGAAATCGCCGATCCAGACATAGGGGACGAGCAGGATCGGCCGCTCGCTTGCCGAATTCTCGCGTCCTGCTGCCATCGTGCCGGTTCTTGCACCGGGCGGGCGCGAGTGTCCAGTTTCGCCCGTTGCGCGCCGCGCGCGCATGCGGCAAAGGAGCGGGCGTCCGGCCGCCTGTTGCCGGGGAGGGTTGCGTATGATCCTGGTTACCGGCGGCGCCGGTTTCATCGGCTCCAATCTCGTCGCCGGCCTGAACCAGCGCGGCGAGACCGCGATCGCGATCGCGGACCATGCCGACGAGGCCAAGGCGCGGAACCTTGAGAAGCGGCGCTACACGGAGCTGGTCGCGCCCGCCGATCTGCTGCGCTGGCTCGCCGGCCGCAAGCTCGACGCCATCCTGCACATGGGCGCGATCTCCTCCACCACCGCGACCGACGAGCCGGCGGTGATGGCCGCAAATTTCGAATTGCCGATGCGGCTCCTGGACTGGTGCGCGGAAATGCGCACGCCCCTGCTCTACGCCTCCTCGGGCGCGACCTATGGCGACGGCGCCGCCGGCTTCGCCGACGACAACACGCCGGAAGCGTTCGAGCGGCTGCGCCCGCTCAATCTCTACGGCCGCAGCAAGCACCGCTTCGATCGCGCGGTGCTCGAGCGCGCGCAAAGCGCGGCGAAAATGCCGCCGCAATGGGTCGGGCTGAAGTTCTTCAACGTGTTCGGCCCGAACGAGTACCACAAGGGTGAGATGCGGAGCGTGGTGTGCAAGGCGTTCCCCGACGCCAAGGCCGGCAATCCCGTGCGCCTGTTCGCCAGCGACCGGCCGGGGATCGCCGACGGCGGCCAGGAGCGCGACTTCGTCTATGTGAAGGATGCCGAGGCGGTGACGCTCTGGCTCCTCGACCATCCGCAGGTAAGCGGCATTTTCAATGTCGGCACCGGCCGCGCCCGCAGCTTCAAGGACTTGATGCTCGCCCTGTTCCGGGCGCTCAAGCGCGCGCCTAAAATCGAATATTTTCCGATGCCGGCCGAGTTGCAGGGCCGCTATCAGTATCGCACCGAGGCAAGGATGGAGCGGCTGCGCTCGGCAGGCTACGATGCGCCGTTCACGCCGCTCGAGGATGCGGTGGAGGACTACGTGACCCGCTATCTCGACCGCGACGACCCCTACCGCTGATCGCGCTCTCCGCCGGAAACGCCGATGTCCGACCTCGACAAGCGCCTGAACGCGATCCGGGACCAGAGCGTGCTCTGCGTCGGCGACGTGATGCTCGACCGCTACGTCTATGGCGAGGTCGCGCGCGTGTCGCCGGAAGCGCCGGTGCAGGTGCTCGCGGTCGCGCGCGAGGAGCACGCGCCCGGCGGCGCCGGCAACGTCGCGCTCAACATCGCGGGCCTCGGCGGCCGTTGCGTGCTGGTGGGCGTGATCGGCGACGATCTATCCGGCCGCACGCTCGCCGCGATCTTCGCCGGCAGCGGCGGGCGCATCGATGCGCATCTCGCCCTCGATCCGGCGCGCGCCACCACCAGCAAGGTGCGCTTCGTGTCCGAGCATTTCTCGAGCCATCTCCTGCGCGCCGACTGGGAGACCACGCGCGCGATCGACGCGGCACGCGAGAAGGAGATTCTTTCGCTCGCGCAGAAGGCATTGCGGAAATGCGGTGCCTTGGTGATCTCCGACTACGGCAAGGGCACGCTGACCCCGGGACTGATCGAGGGGCTGATCGCCGCAGCCAAGCTCGCGAACAAGCCGGTCGTGGTCGACCCCAAAGGCGACGACTACCGGCTCTATCATGGCGCCACATTGATCACTCCCAATCGCGCCGAGCTCTCCGACGCGGTGCGCCGCCGCGTCCGCAGCGCGGACGAGGTCGCCGCCGCCGCCGCCGAGCTCGCGCTGGTGGCCGACGTCGACGCCATCCTGGCCACCCGCAGCGAGGAAGGCATGACGCTGGTCGTGCGCGGCGAGAAGCCGGTTCACATCGAGGCCCACCCCACGCGGGTGCGCGACGTGTCCGGCGCCGGCGATACCGTGGTCGCGACGGTCGCGGCGCTGCTGGCCACCGGCGCCGATCTGGAATCCGCCGCGCGCGCCGCCAATGCCGCGGCCGCGGTGGTGGTGGGAAAGCGCGGCACCGCCGCGATCACGCTCACCGAGCTGCGCGCCCGCCTGCTGCCCGCGGTGTTGCGCGCGCACGAGAAGGTGGCGCTCGATCCCGATCTCCTCGACCGCCGGCTGCACCAGTGGCGCGCGGCCGGACTCCGCATCGGCTTCACCAACGGCGTGTTCGATCTGCTGCATCCTGGCCATATCAAGGTGCTGGCCGAAGCGCGCGCGGCCTGCGACCGGCTCGTGGTCGGCCTCAACACCGATGCTTCCGTGCGCCGCCTCAAGGGCCCCGACCGGCCGCTGCAGGACGAGAAGGCGCGCGCCGAAGTCTTGGCCGCGCTCGAGGTGGTCGATCTCGTGGTGCCGTTCGACGCCGACACGCCGCTGGAATTGATCCGCAAGGTGCTGCCCGACGTGCTGGTCAAGGGTGCCGACTACGAGAAGAACGAGGTGGTCGGCCGCGAAATCGTCGAGGCCGCCGGCGGCGAGGTGCTCCTGGTCGAGCTTCTGCCCGCGCACAGCACCACGCGCCTGGTCGAGCGCGCGCAGCCGGCCGAGAAGCCGAAGCGGCGCTGAATTCACACCCGAGGGATTCGTGCCCGACCCCGCGCGCCTCCGCATCCTCGAGATCGGCTCGATCCCCTATTTCAAGACCGCCTTCCCCGCGGCCACCACCTTCTACGCCACCACGCCGATCCCCGATCCGACGCCGGCGACACAACGCCATGTGCTTTCGCTTTCGAACCTGCGCGAGCTCTGGGATCGCGCGCACGCGCCCGGCTTCGACCTCATCGTCTGCCGCCCGCCCTTCTTCGCGCCGTGGAATCCGGTCTGGATTCTGCGGGCGCTGTTCAGCCGGCGCACGCTGCGCGGCGAGTGGCAATTCGTGCCCGCATTCGGGAGCCAGCTCGTGCGCGGGCGGCTTGCCGCGCCGCTCGCGATCCTCGATCAGGAGGACGTGCCGCACGTCGCGCGGCACAATTTTCACCTCATGGATTCCTGCCGGCTCTATTTCAAACGCGAGCTGCCGATCGACCATTGGCGCGTGTTTCAGCGCACCGGACACCGCGACGTGCCGACCCCTCGCTTCCGCGCCTCGGCGCGGCAGCGCCGCCGGCTGGAGAAACTACGGCCGATCTCGCTCGGCCTGCCGCCCGAGGGCGAGGCCGCGCTCCCGGACAAGCCGCAGGACAAGACCGTGGACGTGTTCTTCCACGGCGAGATGCTGCAGTCCTCGACCGTGCGCGCGCGCGGCATGGCCGAGCTCCTGGCCTTGCGCGAGCAAGGCCTGAACGTGGATCTGTCCGAGCAGCGCCTGCCATTGCCCGAATTCTACGCGCGCATGGCCCGCGCCCGGCTGGTGTGGTCGCCGGAGGGCCTGGGCTGGGACTGCTTCCGCCATTACGAGGCCGCCGCCTGCTTCGCGGTTCCCGTGATCAGCCGCCCGACCATCGAGCGCCATCGTCCGCTGCTCGAGGGTGAGCACGCCTTCTATTACGACCCCGAGCCGGGCGGCCTCGCGCTCACGGTCCGCGCCGCGCTTGCTGATCCGGCGCGTCTCGAAGCCATGGCCGTGGCCGGCCGCGCCCATGTGCTCGCGCACCACACCATGCGCGCGCTTGCGACCCACATCGTCGAAACCACGCTCGCGGCCGACCCGGCGAGGTGACGCATGGCTCTGCCGATGGTCAGCGTGCTGGTCCCGGTGCGCGACGGCGCGCGTTTCTTGCGCGCGGCGATCGAGAGCGTGCTGGCGCAGACGCTGAAGGACTTCGAGCTCCTCATCGTCGACGACGGCTCGCAGGACGAAACGCCCGAGATCGTTGCGGAGGCCGCCCGCCGCGATCCGCGGATCAGGGCGCTCTCGCAACCCCGCACCGGGCTCGTGGCCGCGCTCAATCGCGGGATCGCGGCGGCGCGCGCGCCGCTGATCGCGCGCCTCGACGCCGACGACATCGCGCTGCCCGAGCGCCTGGCCCACCAGACTGAAACAATGGAGCGCTAGCCCGGCCTCGGCCTGCTCGGGAGCTTCGCCGAGGAGATCGATGAACAGGGCCGCGCGCTCCGCACCCGCAAGCCGCCGGTGAGCCACGCGGCACTCGTGGCCGCGCTTCAACGCGGCAACCCGTTCGTGCATTCGACCGTCATGTTCCGCAACCATCTCGTGCGCGCGCTCGGCGGCTTCCGGGCCGCGCTCGAGGCGGCGGAGGACTATGACCTCTGGCTCCGCATCGCCGAGCGCGCCCGCGTCGGCAATCTGCCCGAGACGCTGGTGCAGTATCGGACCCACCCGCAGTCGGTGACCGGCCGAAAAGAGGTGCGCATGGCCTTTTCCGCGCGCCTCGCGCGGCGCGCCGCGGCCGAGCGCCAGGCCGGGAGGCCCGATCCGCTCGATGCGCTCACCGCCCCGCCCGACTGGCGCACCATGCGGGCCGATGCATTCTTCGGCGCCGACGCGCGCGACTTTCGCCTGCTCGAATTCGCCGATCCGGAAGCGGCCGCCCTCGATCCGGCGAGCCTCGATCGCGAAGTGCTCAAGGGCCTCGCGACCCGCCTCGACCATGACGAGCGCCGGCTCGCCCAGCGCGCCCTTCTGCAGTTCTTGTCACGCAGGGACCGGCCCTCGTGGCTGTCGCGGCCGCGCCTGCTTGCGCTCTTCTTCACGCTGCATCCTGCGCGCGCGATCCAGTTGCTGGCGCGAGCGCCGCGGGCAGAACCATGAGTCGCGGTTGCGCGGCGGAAGAATTGCGCCGTGTGGGGAGCTCCGGTAGAGAACCGGTCCCGCCCGGATCCACTTCCTTGCCGCGCCGGAGAACGCCGTGCCGAGGCCGCTGAGCGAGTACCAGGTCCGCGACTGGCTGCGCCTGCGGCCGATCCTGCATCGCCTGAAACAGGCGCGCTACGATCGCGTCACGCGGCACTATGTGGAGCTCGCCGCGCGCACCGGCGACCTCCCCGCGCTCGCGCTCGCGCTCAGCAACCGCCGGGTGATGGTGACGGTCGCCTACCAGGATCCCACGGCGATCGACTGGCAGAGTCGCCTGGTCCGGCGTTTCGTACCGGCGCCGATCTACATGATCGCCGACAATTCGCACGACGATGCCGCCGCCCGCGCGATCGCTGCGATCGCCGCCCGCGACGACCGGCCCTATTTGCGCCTGCCGGAGAATCCGTGGGCCGGGCCCGGCGCCAGCCGCTCGCACGGGCTCGCCCTCAACTGGCTGTGGCAAAACTTGATCCGCCCCGGCGCGCCCGAGGCGTTCGGGTTCCTCGACCACGACCTGTTTCCGACCGCGGCCGACGATCCGTTCGCGCCGCTCGCGCGCCAGGATTTCTTCGGCGCGGTGCGGCCGGCCGGCAATCGCTGGTTCCTGTGGGCCGGCTTTTGCTTCTTCCGTTTCGCCGCGGTGCGCGATCTTGCGCTCGATTTCGGTCAGGACTGGTTCGTCGGCCTCGACACCGGCGGCGCCAATTGGTGGACGCTCTATCGAGATGCCGACCGGACCCGGCTTGAGCTGCAGGAATTCTTGGCCGCGGCGGCGCTGCCGGGTGTGCCGCTCGAAGAGTGCGCACTGCACTGGTGCGGCGTCTGGCTGCACGAATACGGCACCGAGCGCCGCGTCGATCTCGCCGCCTTGAAGCGCGCCCGCATCGCCGAAATTCTGAAGCCCCTGCTCGAAGCAACCGCGCGCGCGGCTCAGCGCGCAACGGGCTCGACCAAGAGCGACGCCGCGCGCTCGATCCCGCGATAAAGCTCCGGATCGGCGCCGTAAGCCGCGGCGTTCGCCGACCATTGCTTGCGGCGGCCGGGATCGGCCGCGAGCGCGAGCGCACCGTCGAGCGCCGCCGGCGCGAACGGCTCCTCGAGCACGATCCCTGCATCCGCACGCCGCACGTGCGGCGCGTAGCCGCAGACCGAGGTCGCGATCACCGGCAGCCCGTTCACGATCGCTTCCAGGATCACAGTGCCGGTGGTGTCGAGCCGCGCCGCGTGCAGGAGAAGATCGCTCGCGGCCAAGAGCTCCGGCACGTCCTCGCGCGGGCCAAGCAGATGCAGGCGCCGCTCGACGCCCTTGCGTCCGGCCGCGCCGAGCAGTTTCCGGCCGTCGGCGCTCGCGGGCGCGACGCCCGCGATCACCAGTTCCGCCGCCGGCGCGCGCATGAGCGCATCGATCGCGCGGTCGAAGCCCTTGACCTCGGGTTGCGTGCCGATCGCGAGCAGCACCAAGGCCGTCGGCGACAAGCCGAGCGCGGCGCGCACGCGCGCGCGCGTGCCGTCGGTGCGGAGCTCAGGTCTGCGCCGCGCGCGATCGATATTCGGTGGAACCAGCACGATCCGCTCGGCCGGCGTGCCCCAGGCGCGGGCGTAAGCTTCGATCTGCGGCTCGGCCAAGGCGAGAACGCGCGTCCGCGAGTCCGGGCCGAAACAGGCTCCTTCGAGCGCGCGCAGCGCGCGATAGCGCGGCAGCGCGCGTTGCAGCGGATGCAGCGCACGCGCCGCGATGCTCGCATCCGCACAATAGAGAAAATCGAGGCCCGGCAGCTTGTCGAAGCCCACCACCCGGTCGAAGCGGCCCTGCACCGCACGCGCGAGCGCCGAGCCGAAGCGCACGTTGCGGCCGTGATTGGTGAAGGCGCGGACCGGCAGCCGTTCGACGGCAACATCCGCCGGAAGCTCGCCCTCGGTCCGGCTCGCGAACAGGGTGACTTCGTGGCCGCGCGCCCGCACCGCGCGCGCGATCCTCAGACAGTCGCGCTGCAGGCCGCCCCAGGGGAACAGCGTCACGATGGCGAAGGCGAAGCGCACGGATTGGATTGCCCGGCTGGTTGCGTTTCCTTAGGCCTTCCTAGCAGGCCGATCGCGGGCGGGCACGTGCCGCGCTTGCCGAGACCACGCGCGAGACGCTATGGCACAACGGCGCCGGCTTACCTATCGGAAGCCGGACCGGCCCGAAGGCTCGCCGCCGGCTCGCCGGGCTGGAGTTCGCCTTGTATGCTCCGTTGTTGAACTCATGTCCGATGTCATTCGTCCGGTGATCCTTTGCGGCGGCGCGGGCACGCGCCTGTGGCCGGCGTCGCGCGACAGCCTGCCGAAGCAGTTCCTGAAGTTGCTCGGGCCGCAATCGACCCTGCAGGAGACGGTCTTGCGGGTCTCCGACCCCAAGGTGTTCGGCCGGCCGGTAGTGGTGACCAATCGCGATTACCGCTTCCTGGTGCGCGAGCAGTTGGACGAAATCGACGTCGACGCCGAGGTTCTTCTGGAGCCGGTGCGGCGCGATTCCGGCCCGGCGGTTGCCGCCGCCACGGCGCTGATCGCCGCGCAAGCGCCGAAGGCGCTCGTGCTCGTGCTCGCCGCCGACCACGTGGTGCGGGATCCTGCGGGCTTCATCGCCGCCTGCCGCGACGCGCAGGCAGCGGCCGCAGCCGGTCATATCGTGACCTTCGGGCTCAAGCCCGATCATGCCGCGACGGCTTACGGCTATATCCGGCCGGGAGCTGCGATCGCAAATGCGGCACCGGCGCGTGCGGTCGAAGCCTTCGTCGAGAAGCCCGACGCCAAGACTGCCGAGCGTTACGTGAAAGACGGCTATCTCTGGAACTCCGGCAATTTCCTGTTCCGCGCCGACGTTTTTCTCGCCGAATACGCGGCGTTCGAGCCGAACAGCGCGGACGCGATTGCGCGCGCGGTGAAGAACGCCACCGAAGACCTGAGCTTCCGCGTGCTCGACGAAGCCGCCTTCAAGGCGGCCGAGAAGAAATCGGTCGACTACGCGGTGATGGAGAAGACCCTCCGCGCCGCGGTGGTGCCCGCTTCCTATGGCTGGTCCGACGTCGGCGGCTGGAACGCGGTCTGGGCGCTGCTGCCGCGCGACCGGGACGAGAACGCGGCGCAAGGCGAGGTCGTGCTGCTCGACACCAAGGGCTCCTATGTCGCGAGCAAGGGCCGCCTGGCCGCGCTGGTCGGCGTCGAGGACCTGATCGTGGTGGTCGAGGACGACGCCGTGCTGGTCGCCGACCGCAGCCGCAGCGAGGACTTGCGCAAGCTGGTCGAGCGGCTGCGCGCCGAGAAGCGCCCCGAGGCCGACACCCACGCGCGCATCTATCGGCCGTGGGGCTTCTACCAGAACCTCGACCGCGGCGAGCGCTTCCAGGTCAAGCGCATCGTGGTCAAGCCCGGCGCGCGGTTGTCGCTGCAGAAGCACATGCACCGCTCCGAGCACTGGGTGGTGGTGCGCGGCACCGCGAAGATCACCATCGGCGACGTCGTCAAGGTCGTGCACGAGAACGAGTCGGCCTATGTGCCGATCAACTCCAAGCATCGGCTCGAGAACCCGGGCAAGATCCCGCTCGAGCTGATCGAGGTGCAGTCCGGCTCCTATCTCGCCGAGGACGACATCGAACGCTTCGAGGACGATTACCGGCGGAAGCCGAAGGACTGAGCGTGCGCGCCCCGCGCCGGTTGCAGCTCTCGCGCAGGAAGGGCTTTCGTCTTCCGAAGGGCGCGATCGTGGTGTCGCGGCCGACCAAATGGGGCAATCCGTACAAGCCCGACAAGACGAGCCGCGCCGAGGCGGTCGCCGCCTATCGCCGCGATTTGCTCGCCGGCAAGCTCCGCGTCAGAGTCGCCGATGCGCGGCGCGAGTTGAAGGGCCGCGATCTCGCGTGTTGGTGCTCGCTCGACGGGCCGTGCCACGCCGACGTGCTGATCGAGGTGGCGAACTAGCGATCCGTGAGCGCGAGCTTGGCGCCGAGCGCGACAAACGCGGCGGCGAACGTACGGCGCATCCAGGTCAACACCCGCGGACGCGAGATGACGTGGCTGCGAATTAATGCCGCGAACAGCCCGTAACCGACGAAGACCACGAACGTCAGCAGCATGAAGACGACGCTCAGCATGAACATATGCGCGAGCGGATGCGGCTCATTGGCGCTCACGAACTGCGGCAGGAACGCAAGAAAAAAGATCGACAGTTTCGGATTGAGGATGTTGATCAGAATGGCGGTGGTGGTGACCTCGATGGTCGAGCGGGCGCCGACTTCTTGCTCCACGCGCAACGCGCCCCGCTCCTTCAACGCGCTCCACGCCATATAGAGAAGATAGGCCACGCCTAGGTATTTCAGGGTCTGGAACGCGAGCGCACTCGTGTGCAGGAGCGCCGCCAAACCCATGATCGCCGCCGCCATGTGCGGGACGATGCCGAGCGTACATCCGAACGCTGCGACGATGCTCGCGCGTGAGCCGCGCGAGAGCCCGGCCGCCAGCGTAAAGAGAACTCCGGTGCCCGGCGAGACGATGACGATCAGCGACGTCACTAGAAATTCGATGCTCATTGCCGCCCTCCCCGCGCCCGCTTGGTCACCTCGACGACGCCCCGGTCGGCGTCGACTTTCACCCAGTCGCCGGTCTCGATCATCTCCAGCGGGTCGCGGTCGAAGTCGGTCATGGCCGGCACGCGCGTCACCACCGCGCCGAGCGCGACCTTCGTCGTCATCTTGTTGAACAGCTGCGCCTTGGGCGCCGCGCCATAGACCCGTGCGAGATGGAAGAAGTGCGAATAGCCCGAAGATCCCTTGGCGCCGGGAAACACCAGAACCTTGTCCTTGAAGCTCTGACCCACGAGCTCGTGGCGGCGCTCGATAATCGTGCCGGTGGTGGAATCGATGCCGCCCCAGCCCGAGACCGTGTCCTTGGTCACGATCGCCTCGCCCTCGGCCACGCCGCCCACCACCTTGCGGCCGCGGAGCACGATCTTGTTCGGCGCGTCCATCAGGAAAGCCCTCCGCGCCATTGGCCGGTGAGCGCCGCGTTGATGCAGTCCTCGACCGAGCCGAACCAGGTCTGGCACTTCATGATCGCCGGCAAATAGTGCGCTTGCTTGGCGGAATCGGTCGCCACCACAATGGTGCCCTTCGGCATCACACGGCCGATGGCCGGGCAGGTGTCGCTCATCAGGTGCGCGCCGGCGTCGCGGATCATCTGGCCGTAGCCGTTGAGCTCGGCGGTGTCGCGCAACGCCCGCGGCGTGAAGATCCAGAGCTGCGTGTTGGGCGAGAGCTTCTTGCCGTCGAGCATCTTGGCGGCGGTCCAGACCTGCTCGATCGAGTTGTGCGGGCAGCCGAGCATGACGAAGTCCACGGCCGTGTCCTTGGCCGACGAATTGAGATTGTCGTAGGCGAGCTTGCGCTCGGCCTTGCCGTATTTGATCGTTCCGACCGGCTTCTTCGGTCCGAACGCGGCCTCTAAGGTCGGCGCTTCCGGCGTGGTGCCGGGGATATGGTACATCTCGACGCCGCCGGACGACGCCGCCGCCGCGCCGAAGTGCTTGAGCTTGATCATGCTCGGCGTGTGGGTGAGGCCCGCGAGCACCGGGATGTCTTCCTGAACGATCTCGCCGACGTAATAGCCGAGCAGACCCCAATCCATCATGTCGTCGACTTCGACCTCGACCTCGACGCGATGGGTGCCGTAGCGGTTCTCCTCCAGGTGAAAGCCCCAATAGGGGATCTTGCCGGTGATGCTCGCGGCCCCGGTGCTCTCGCGGCCTTCGGTGTTGGTGCGCGCGCCGAGCACGGCGTTGCAATAGACCACCGCCGAGGATTCCATCCACGCACAGTGCTCGCCGCGCACCGGCACGTTCCCGACCTGATACGGCGTGCAGGTGTTGAACATGGCGACGCCGCGCCGGCCGAAATATTTCTCCGCCTGTTTCTGCCGCTCCACCGCCTCGGCCGCGACCCCGGTCACATGTGCATTTTGTGTATCGATGCCGTGGATCAGCTGGCAGGTATAGACTTCGGCCTGCGGCGTCTCCACCACCTCGTCGCTGTCGAGGTTGAACTTGGAGAACACCGCGTCCATGCCCTTCTCGGCGAACGGCTTCATCGCCGGCGAGCCGGCGTTCCAGGTGCCGGCCACGTTGTTCACGTCCACCAGCCGCTCGGCGCCGAGCGCTTCGCCGTAGCGCACGAGCAAGTCCATCGCCTTCTGCTTGGCCTTGCCCTCTCTGCCGTCGAGCATGGCCCGTTCGGCGTCGGTGAGCTTCATTTGTCGATCCTCGGGCCGAAAAAGCGTTCTACCACAAAGCAACGGGCGCGATGACTGTGCTCGTCATCGCGCCCGCCGCGACAGTGAAGCTCACATCAGCGGCAGCTTCGCGATCTTCACGAACTCGATCCACTG
>JAHFPN010000201.1 GCA_023269635.1 Hyphomicrobiales bacterium
ATGAACGCGAACGCGACCACCGACTGCAGCACCACCACCGGCGTCACGATGATGATGAGCGCGCGCGCATAGAGGCCCTTGGGCATGCGCACGTAGACCCAGTTGGAGATCCGGTTCCACAGCGCGGTGAACTGCCCCGTCACCGAGCGGACGCCGGCGAGCGCGAGCGCGAGTGGGCTCATGGCGTGGCCACCAGCCGGTAGCCGATCCCGCGCACGGTGCGGAGGAATGCCGGATCGGTCGGGTTGCGTTCGATCTTGCGGCGCAGGCGGTTGACCTGCACGTCCACCGCCCGCTCGCTCGCAGCCGCACCGGGCGTCGCCAGGTCCTGCCGCGGCACGGTCTCGCCCGCGCGCGCGGCCAGCACCCGCAGCATGTCGCATTCGCGGTCGGTGATGCGCACCGGCTTGCCGCCGCGCGATAGCTCGCCGCGGGCGAGGTGAAACTGGAATTCGCCGAAGTGCACCATCTCGATCGCCTGCGCCTCCGGCGCGATCGCGCGCTTGAGCACGTTGTTGATGCGCAACAACAGCTCGCGCGGGTCGAACGGCTTCGGGATGTAATCGTCGGCGCCGAGCTCGAGCCCGGCGATGCGGTCCTCGGCCTCGGTGCGGGCGGTGAGCATCAGGATCGGCACCTCGGATTCCTTGCGGATCGATTTCGCCAGCTCGAATCCGCTCTCGCCCGGCATCATCACGTCGAGCACCAGGAGATCGAACGCCATGCCGTCGCGCTGCTTCCTCGCCTCGGCGGCGGAGGCCGCGGTGGTCACCCGGTAGCCGTGATCCACGAGGTAGCGCGACAGCAAATCGCGGATGCGCTGGTCGTCGTCGACCACCAACAGGTGCGGCGCGTCGTCCGAAAGCCGGGCAGGGGAGCGAACCATCACGCCTCTCGATTGCCTCAACGCGGCCGGCCGCGGCTCAGTTGGTCGGCGCGGGCGATCAACGCCTCCACTTCGCCACGCGCCGATGGCTCGATCATGGCGGTCAGGAAGCGCCGCGCCGCCTCGCGGCTGGCGGGCCCGCACTCGTGCAGCGCGCGCACGAACCGCCGGGTCTGCAGATTGGCGAGCTCGAGCGCGAGCGCCTCGCCTTTCGCCGTCGGGTAGAGCAGCCGCTGGCGCCGGTCGGCCGGGCCCGCGCGCTGGGTGATGTAGCCGTCGTCGACCAGCTCGCGCAGCACGCGGCCGAGGCTCTGCTTGGTGATCTTCAGGATGTCGAGCAGATCGGCGACCCGCATGCCCGGGTGACGGTTGACGAAATGCAGCACGCGGTGGTGCGCGCGCCCGAAGCCGATCTTGGCCAGCAACTCGTCGGCGTCGCCGATGAAGTCGCGATAGGCGAAGAACAGCAGCTCGATCAGGTCGAACGCCGGCCCCCCGGGCCGCTCGGTTTCGGGCTCCGGAAGGCGAGAAGCGGCCGTCGAGACATTTATGTCAGCCATATTGACATATCTCGGTTGGATAGTTACAAGGCACAAGGCCTGGACGAAACGATCGAACCCAAACCGGGCCGGTCGTTGCGCCGCGCGGCCAACCGCGCTCTCATCAGCCCAACATATCGGGAGTTGGGCCGCGAGGCAAAACCCGAACCAGCGGCAGGGTCCGGCGCGGGCACCTGCCCCGAGAAGACGCAAGGAAACGCACCGCTTCAAGGAGAACCGCCATGGCTGCCGGCGCGCCCTTCGATCAACGCGAAGGTTGGATCTGGTACGACGGCAAGCTGGTGCCGTGGCGCGACGCGAACCTGCACGTGCTGTCGCACGGGCTGCATTACGCGAGCTGCGTGTTCGAGGGCGAGCGCGCCTATGGCGGCGAGATTTTCAAGATCACCGAGCATTCCGAGCGCCTGAAGCGCTCGGCCGAGATGCTCGATTTCACCATTCCCTACTCGATCCAGGAAATCGACGCGGCCAAGCGCCTGGTGCTCGAGAACAACGGGCTGAAGGACGCCTATGTGCGGCCGGTGTCCTGGCGCGGCTCCGAGATGATGGGGGTCTCGGCCCAGCACAACAAGATCCACCTCGCAATCGCGAGCTGGGAATGGCCGAGCTATTTCGACCCGGCCGAGCGCATGAAGGGTCTGCGCCTCGACGTCGCCGAGTATCGCCGCCCCGACCCGAGGACGATTCCGGCCAAGGCCAAGGCCGCCGGCCTCTACATGATCTGCACCATCTCCAAGCACAAGGCCGAGCGCGAGGGCTATGCCGACGCCATGATGTACGACTGGCGCGGCTATGTGGCCGAATGCACCGGCGCCAACATCTTCTTCGTGCGTGACGGCAAGATCCACACGCCGACGCCGGACTGTTTCCTCGATGGCATCACCCGCCACACCGTGATCGGGCTCGCCAAGAAGCGCGGCATCGAGGTGATCGAGCGTCATATCAAGCCCGAGGAGCTCGACGGGTTCGAGCAGTGCTTCATCACCGGCACCGCGGCGGAAGTGACGCCGGTGTCCGAGATCGGCAAGTGGCGCTTCAAGGTCGGCCCGCTGGTGAAGCAGCTGATGGACGACTACAGCGCCGCGGTGCTGCCGAAGAAGCGTTCGGCGGCGGCGTAGCGAGAGGAAGTCGCAGGCGCGCTTCTCAGGCGCCTCCTAGTAGGGGCATGACATGCATTGGCCCGTCCTGGGCTTCTTGGGATTACTGGCGCTCGCGTCCGATGCTGGCGCGCAGGCAAACGACGACAAGCGCATCGTTCCAGGCCAACGCATCGGGCCTTGGACCCTCGAAATGACTGTCGCCGATTTGAATCGGATCAATGGCCCCAAGCAGGCCATCGGGATTCGGCCGGGCGAGTTGGAATTCCTACCGGCGCAGCAAGACTTAGTGAAGCCGCTGTGGATTCACCGCTGGGATCACGTGCGCCTGCGCGTGCTCACCGTCGAGCGCGGGGACCAGAATATCGTCGGCCTGACGATTTTCAGCGACGCCTACAAGACCGTCGAGGGCATTGGCATCGGCTCCACGCGCGAGCAGGTGATCGCCGCCTATGGACAGCCGAGCGCAATGACCGCGCCGAACGCGGAGCAGGATCACCTGATCTACGACCGGCTCGGCATCACGTTCCGGGTACTGCGCAATCGCCCGCCCGCCGATCAAAAAGCGGCGCTGGTCAACGTGTTCAAGGCCGGCACCGCGCGCGAGCGGTGGAAATATTGAGCTGTCATCCCGGGCGAGGCGCAGCGCGAAGCGGTGCGCCGCAGACCCGGGATGACAGACAGCACGAAGCGGCTACGAGCCGAACCGAATCCCGATGATCCGATCATCGCCCGATTCCGGCGCCCAGACCTCGCCCGGCCGGCCGAGCATCTGACGAATGTTCCTGCCTGGGAAGCTCTGGAATTTTTCCGTGTTCGGGTCGAAGCGCACGATCGTATTGGAGCCGTAATCGGTGAGCCACACGGCGTCGGTCTCGTCCACATAGACCGAGTAGCACATGGGGTTGGCGCCCGGCAGCTTCCACTTCTTCCAGGCCTTGGTGCTCGGATCGTAGAGCCCGACTTCGCCCGAGTTCCATAAGCTCACCCACAGCCGGTTCTTGGAGTCCGACCACACGCGGCGCGCGCCCGCGCCCGGCGTCGGCGATTCCACGACCTCGAGCGCGCCGGTCTTCACGTCGATCCGGGCGATGTAGTTGCCCGCGAGCGAGGCGAACCAGACCTCCCCCGACGGCGTGGTGGCGATGCCGTAAGGGCCGCCGCCCTTGGGCGCGTCCCACACTTCCACCTTGCCGGTCTTCGGGTCGGCCATTCCATAGACGCCGGCTTGGCCGGTGAACCAGACCACGCCGTTCTTGTCGAAGGTGAGCGTGTTCAGGTTGGTATAGCCGCGCTGCTTCGGCAGCGGGAAGCGCGTCACCTGCTCGGAGCGCGGGTCGACGCGCACGATCGCGTTAAAGCCGCTGTCGGTGACCCAGGGCGCGCCGTCCGGGCCGATCACCACCCCGTGCGGCGCCGAGCGCTCGCCGAGCTTGATCTGCCGCACCGCGCCGGTGCGCGGGTCGAGCCGCCCGAGCGCGCCCTGCGCCTGCGCCGTGTACCAGACCGTGCCGTCGGGCGAGACCGCCACGTCGTGCGGCCGCGAGCCCGGGTTCACCGGATAGGTCTTCACCTCGTACGCGGCCGCCGGCAGCGCGAGCATGAGCGCAGCAAGAGCCGCGAGCACGATCTTTTTCATCGTATTTCTCCCGCTTTCATTCCGCCGCGTCGCGCGCCGG
>JAHFPN010000005.1 GCA_023269635.1 Hyphomicrobiales bacterium
CGGCGCGGTCGGCGTACGCACGGCCGGCGGACGCGGGGCCGGCACGCCGAGGCGGAACTAGACGTCCTCCTGCATCCGGCGCAACTGCGCCTCGAGCTGCTGGTTGCGGAACTGCAGCTGCTCGATCGCGCCGGTGAGCTGGCGCATCTGGGCCTCGAGCCGGTCGAGGCGGAGCGTGAGCTCGGTGGGGTCGCCGACCGGCCCGGGCGGCGTCGGCGCGGGCTCGCGCCGCGGAAACAGCTGCGCGAGCAGCGTCTCGCTCCGGCGCTCGAGCCGGGTCACGCGCCCGTCGGCGTCCTCCGCGGAGGCCGATGCGCCAACGAGGCTAAGGCTAAGTGCGAGCGCGAACAGGCGCGGTGCGGCGGACATGACAATCGATCGCGGGAAAGGATGGCCCCCAAGTCGGAACAAGTTAGTTCGGATCAAGTTAGTGCCGCGAGTGCGTCCAAAGTTGGGCCGCAGACGCCACCGGCGCCCTTAAGGGGGCGCCGGCGGCACGTCGGGGACATCCGGGCTCAAGCGCCGGCGTTGCTCAGCACCGTCACGGCGCGCCGGTTCTGCGACCAGCAGGAGAAGTCGTTGCAGACCGCCACCGGCCGCTCCTTGCCGTAGGAGATCGTGCGCATGCGCGAGTTCTCGACGCCGCGGGCGACCAGATATTCGCGCACGGTCTGGGCGCGCCGCGCACCGAGCGCGATATTGTATTCGCGGGTGCCGCGCTCGTCGGCGTGACCCTCGATGGTGAAGGCGTAGCGGTTATAGGTGCTCAGCCACTGCGCCTGCTTGTCGAGCGTCTCGCGCGCTTGCGGGGTCAGCTCCGTGGAATCGGTCTCGAAGAAAACCCGGTCGCCGACATTGACCACGAAATCTTGCGGGCTGCCCGGCGCGGTCGTGGTGAGGGCCGCGGGGCCGGTCGGATTGGTCGGCGTATTCGAGCAGGCGGCGGCAAATAACGCGACCGCGAGCACGGCGGCGATCTTCACGCCGCCCGAGATTGAACTAGCGAACTTCATGCCGGTGGCTCCCTTGGTCCCCGAGACCGGATGGTTTCGATCTAACCGCGCGTTGGTTAAGCCAATATTCCGTCAACCTTGATGGAGTGTTCAGAATACCGCGCCAATCCTCGACTTCCCCGCCGGCCGCCGCGGAATCCCGCCGTCGTGGTTAGCAGAGGGTGAATCCACGACCCCGCGCGCGAAAATCTGGCGCCGGAAATCGGACGGTTTCGGGGCAAGAATCCCCGATCCGTCATTCCGGGCGAGTGCGGCGACAGCCGCACGAGACCCGGAATCCATAACCACGGACAGCGACTATGGATTCCGGGCTCGCGGCCCCGGATCAAGTCCGGGGCCGCGCCCCGGAATGACGGGTTAGGAAAGGAGCGGCGACCAGGCGGGATCCGAGGCGTAGCTCGGAGTCGGCACGCGCTGCTCGTTGTAGCCGGTCAAGTCGATGGTGAAGAGGTTCGGCCCGGCGTTGCCGCCGGGGTCGCGGAAGAACATGAGCACGCGGCCGTTCGGCGCCCAGGTCGGGCCCTCGTTGTGGAAGCCCTCGGTCAGAATTCGCTCGCCGGAGCCGTCGATGCGCATCACGCCGATGCCGAAGCTGCCGCCGGCGCGCTTGGTGAAGGCGATTACATCGCCGCGCGGCGACCATACCGGCGTCGAGTAAGTGCCCTGGCCGAACGAGATGCGGCGCGGGTTCGAGCCGTCGGCGCCCATGAGGTAGATCTGCTGCGAACCGCCGCGGTCGGACTCGAACGCGATCTGCCGGCCGTCGGGCGAATAGCAGGGCGAGGTGTCGATGGCGGCGGTGTCGGTGAGCCGCGTGGTGCGCTTGGAGCGCAGGTCCATCGCGTAGATATTGGAATTGGCGCCCTGCTGCAGGCTGAGCGCCACGCGCTGGCCGTCGGGGGAGAAGCGCGGCGAGAACGTCATGCCCGGCAGATCGACCACGATCTCGCGCTGGCCGGTTTCGATGTTGAGCAGCACCACCCGCGGGTCGCCGCGGCCATAGGCCATGTAGGTGATTTCCTGGCTGTTCGGGCTGAAGCGCGGGGTGAGCACCAGCTCGTCGCCGCGGGTGAGATAGCGCACATTGGCGCCGTCCTGGTCCATGATGGCGAGCCGCTTGATGCGGCGCTCCTTCGGGCCGGTCTCGTCGATGAACACGATGCGGGTGTCGAAATAGCCCTTCTCGCCGGTGAGCCGCTCGTAGATCGCGTCCGAGATGATGTGGGCGATACGGCGCCAGTTCGCGGGCTGGGTAAAATATTGCTGGCCGGTCATGTGCTGGCCGGCGAACACGTCCCACAGGCGGAACTCGGTCTTGATGCGGCCGTCGGCCTCGCGGCCGAGGCGGCCGGCCACCAGCGCCTGCGCGTTGATCACCCGCCAGTCCTGGAAGCGCGGCGCCACGTCGATGTTCTGGATCTTCTCGATGAAGGCGGCGGGCTCGATCGGCGCGAACAAGCCGGAGCGGCGCAGGTTGCCGGCGATGACGCCGACGACTTCCTTGCCCAGCGTCGGCTCGACGCCGGCGCCGACCACGAAGTCCGGGATCGCGATCGGCAGCGGCTGGATGGTTCCTTGCGTCACGTCGAGCTTCAGCACCGCGCGCGCGGGGCGGACGCCGAGCCCCAGGAGCGCGGACGCGGCCGCGCCGGCGGCGAGGAAGCGGCGTCTGGTGGTCGGGATCGCGGGCAAGCGAAAGGCGGGAAGCTCGTTCGGCATTCTCGGGCTCGGGCGGGGGAATCGGCTAGCCGCGGAACATATCGCGCGGGTCGAAGGTGACTTCCACGTCCTTCCACACCTCGTACTTGGCGGCGGGCAGCGTATAGGGCTGGCAGCGGCGCACGGCGCGCATGGCGCTCTCGGCCGCCACGGTGAAATAGGGGCTGGTGCCCCGGTTCAGCAGCTCGGGCTCGCGCGTGAGCGTCCCGTCCGGCTTGAACTGGATGCGGAGCCGCACGATCAGCTTCTCCGCCTCCTCGGCGCCGACCGGCGGATTCCAGCAGGCCTGGATCTGCGCGCGCAAGGCGTCGATCTCGCTCTGGCTCAGGCGCTGATCGAGGCCGGTGGGCGCGCCGAGCGTGGTCTGGCGCGAGGTCTCCTCGGCGGCGGCGTGCGGGCGCTGGGGGGTGCGGCGATCGAGCAGCGCCGCGACCCGGCCGGGATCGAAGGTGCGCTGCGGCGCGCGCGTTTCGGTCGGGGTGTCGAGCTTCTGCACTTGTTGCTTGGGGATCGGCGGGCGCTTCGGCGGCTCGGGCACGCGCACCGGATTCGGCGCGGGTGTGGGCTCCGGCGTCACCATCTTGTCGATCAGGCGCTCCAGCGATTTGTCCGCCGGCGGCGGAGGCGGCGGCGGCACCGCCGCAGTCGGCTTCAGCTCCGGCTTGTCCACCGGCTTGGCCTCGGGCGCCGGTGCGGGCTTCGGCTCGGCGACCTTCTCGGCCACCGGCTTCTTCTCCTCGAGCTTGGTGGTCTTGAGCGTGCCGGCCTTGAGCTGGATGAGCTCGCTCAAGGGCACGAGATCGACCGGCATCGCCTCGGTCGGCGGCGCGTTCAGCGGCTGCACCGCGAAAGCGACGAGCCCCCAGCCGAGCACCAGCGCGTGCCCGAACCCCGATATGGTGATTCCTGGACGCAACGCTTACCTCAACTCTCCTGCTCGACCTCGGTGACCAGCGCGACCCGGCGATAACCGGCGGCCGAGAGCCGGCCCATCACGCGCATCACGGTGCCGTAGTCGACCTTGCGGTCGCCGCGCACGTAGATGCGCTCCTCGGCCCCGTTCTTGGCGATCGCCTTGAGCTTGGGCACGATCTCGTCGAGCTTGATCTCGGTATTCTGCAGATAGACCTGGCCCTTGTCATTGATCGAGAGGGTGAGCGGCTCCTTGTCCTGGTCGATGTTCTTGGCCTGCGTCTGCGGCAAGTCGATCGGCACGCCCACGGTCAGGAGCGGCGCCGCGATCATGAAGATGATCAACAGCACCAGCATCACGTCCACCATGGGGGTGACGTTGATCTCGCTCATCACGGTGGCGCGGCGCCGGCGCGAGCGCCGGCTCACCCATCCGCTGCCCATGGAGGTCGTGGCGGCCATGGCTCAGGTCCGCTCGTCGATCTGACGCGACAGGATCGCCGAGAATTCGTCGGCGAAACCCTCCAGGCGCTGCGCCTGGCGGTTCACCTCGATCACGTACTTATTGTAGAAAATCGTCGCCGGTATGGCGGCGACGAGGCCGAGTGCGGTCGCAAACAGCGCCTCGGCGATGCCGGGCGCGACCACGGCGAGGCTGGTGTTCTTCGAGGCCGCGATCGCCTGGAAGCTCGTCATGATGCCCCAGACGGTGCCGAGGAGCCCGATGAACGGGCCGGACGAGCCGACCGAGGCCAGCACCAAAAGCTGCCGCTCGAGCCGATCGACCTCGCGGGCGATGGTCACATCCATCACCTTCTCGATCCGCTCGGTGAGCCCCGCAAGCGAGCGGGCGCCGCCCTCATAGGTGCGCTTCCACTCGCGCATGGCGGCGACGAACAGCGTGGCCATCGGGTTGCTCGGCCGCGGCGAGACCGAGCGATAAAGCTCCTCGAGACTCTGGCCCGACCAGAACACTTCTTCGAAGCGATCCATCTGGCGCTTGGTGCGTCCGAGCAGGATCCACTTGTCGATCACGATGGCCCAGACCCAGACCGAGGCCAGCGTCAGCCCGATCATGATCGCCTTGACCAGGATATGCGCCTGCCAGAACAGGCCCCACAGCGTGACGTCGGCGGCGGGAGCAATGAGCGTTTCGGGATTCATCTCAAGCGACCTCGCGGTTCCGTATCCGGGGACCGGTACGCCGGGTTTGGAGCGAACGCCTTTGGCCGGTCCGAGCGGCCGGGCAGCGGCGTCTGGCCTGGCGGGCGCGCGCCGGCAGCCAGACGCCGAATATCTGTCCAAACTTGGGCGCCGAGCACCCCGTCCTGAACGGAGAGAGCGCCCGCCGTCGTTAATGTCCGGTTAGCGGATTGGAGGCGCGCGCTAGCCGCCCATGGCCTCGCGCAGCGCCGCCGGGATGCGCTGGGGCTTGCCGCCGGCCACGAACGCGACCTTCACCTCTGCCTCGACCAGGGTCTCCCCGCCGCGGCTCACGCGCTGGTGAAGCGTGATCGAGGCGCCCGCGACCTCTTTCGGCGCGGTCCGCACCTCGACCATGTCGTCGATCTTGGCGGGCTTCAGGAAATCGATGGTCATGGAGCGCACCACGAAGGCGAAGCCCGGCGCCTCGGCCGCGGCTTCGGCGAACAGGGCGCCCTGCTCGACGCCGAGCAGCCTGAGATAATCCGAACGGCCGCGCTCCATGAAGCGCAAATAGCTCGCGTGATAGACGAAGCCGGAAAAATCCGTGTCCTCGTAATAGATCCGCACCGGCAGAACGTGCCCGCCTTCGACCAGGCGGCCGGCGAGCTGCGGCCAGTCCGCGCCGCTCATTCTTCTTCCTGATCGAACAGCGGCATCTGCGAGGCGTCGCGCGGCGGCTCATTCAGGCCGAGATGGCGGAAGGCGTGCGAGGTGAGCGTGCGGCCGCGCGGCGTGCGCTGCAGAAAGCCCTGCTGCACCAGGAACGGCTCGATGATCTCCTCGATCGCGTCGCGCGGCTCGGAGAGTGCGGCCGCGAGCGTTTCCACCCCCACCGGCCCGCCGGCATAATTCTCGGCGATAGTGAGGAGATAGCGCCGGTCCATGGCGTCGAGGCCGGCGACGTCGACCTCGAGCTCCACGAGCGCGCGGTCGGCGGCGCGACGGTCGATCGCGGCGAGACCCTCGACCAGCGCGAAGTCACGCACGCGCTTGAGCAAGCGGCCGGCGATCCGCGGCGTGCCGCGCGCGCGGCGGGCGATCTCGCGCGCGCCTTCGGCGGCGACGCCGATGCCGAGCACGCGCGCGCCGCGCGTCACGATCGTCTCCAGATCCTCGACCGCGTAGAAGCCGAGCCGGATCGGGATGCCGAAGCGGTCGCGCAACGGCGTGGTGAGCAGGCCGGTGCGGGTGGTGGCGCCGATGAGCGTGAAGCGCGCGAGATCGATCTTGACCGAGCGCGCGGCCGGGCCCTCGCCGATGATGAGGTCGAGCTGGTAGTCCTCCATGGCCGGATAGAGGATTTCCTCGATCGCGGCCGCGAGCCGATGAATCTCGTCGATGAACAGGACGTCGCGGTCTTCCAGGTTCGTGAGCAGCGCCGCGAGGTCACCGGCCTTGGCGATCACCGGGCCTGCGGTGGCGCGGAAATTGACGCCGAGCTCGCGCGCCACGATCTGCGCGAGCGTGGTCTTGCCGAGGCCGGGCGGCCCGTAGAGGAGCACGTGGTCGAGCGCTTCTTTGCGCTTCTTCGCCGCCTCGATGAATACCGCAAGATTGGCGCGCGCTTTTTCCTGGCCGATGAACTCCGAGAGCCGCTGCGGGCGCAGGCTCGCCTCGGCCGGATCGTCCGGGCGCAACTCCGGCTCCACCAGACGGCGGCTCATCGAGCAAGCTCCTTCAGGCTGACGCGAATCAAGGTCTCGGTACTCGCATTATCGCCCGCCGCCCGCACCGCCGCGGCGACCGCCGAGCTCGCCTGGATTTCGCCATAGCCGAGATTGATGAGCGCCGACACTGCATCCGACACCGGCCGCGGCGCGCGCTTCTCGGCCAGATCGCCCTGCAGGCGGATCACCGCCGGATCGACGCTGGCGAACGCCGGCGCCTTGTCCTTGAGCTCGGTCACGATGCGTTGCGCGAGCTTAGGGCCGACGCCGGGCGCACGCGCGAGCTGCGCCTTGTCGCCGAGCGCGATGGCATTGGCGAGGTCCGCGATCTTCAGGGTCGAGAGCACCGCGAGCCCCACCTTGCTGCCGACTCCCTGCACTTCCAGCAGCAGCCGGAACCACTCGCGCTCGAGATCGCTGAAGAATCCGAACAGCCGGATCTGGTCCTCGCGCACGTAGGTCTCGATCGAGAGCGTGGCCGCCTCGCCCGTGGGCGGCAGCGACTGCAATGTGCGCGCCGAGCAATGCACGAGATAGCCGACGCCGTGCACGTCGAGCACCACGTGGCTCTCGCCGTAGGAATCGATCACGCCGCGCAGCTTGCCGATCATCGCCCGCCTCCGGCCGCGATTCTCAGCACCGGCGCCGAGCGATGGTGCGCGTGGGTGATGGCGACCGCAAGCGCATCGGCGGCGTCCTCGGTCTCCGGCCGCGCTTTCGGCAGCAGCACGCCGATCATCATCCGCACCTGCGCTTTCTCGCCGCGGCCGGCGCCGACGATCGATTTCTTCACGAGATTGGGCGCGTATTCGGCGACGGTGATTCCCGCTTCGGCCGGCACCAAGAGCGCGATCCCGCGCGCCTGGCCGAGCTTCAAGGCCGCGCGCGGATCGGCATTCACGAACGTCTCCTCGATCGCGGCCTCGTCGGGACGGAAACGTTCCACCACCTCGCGCAGCCCGGTGTGGAGTGCGGCGAGCCGCATCGCCATTTCCGCCTCCGGATCGGGCGCCACCGAGCCGCAGGCCACGTAGCTCAAGGCGTTGCCCGCAATCTCGACCACGCCCCAGCCGGTGCGGCGGAGCCCGGGATCGATGCCGATGATCCGAATCGGGCGCGCGGCCATGGCACCTTGATAGCCGGAAGCCGCGGCCGCTCGCTAGGCCGCTGTGGGCGGACGCGCCAGCGCGCCGCTCGCCAGCGCGACCCCGATGCTGGTGGCGGCGATGCCGATCAGCGCGGCGATATCGGGGATCTCGCCCAGCACCGGGATCGCGATCAGCGCCGCCATGCCAGGGGCGAGCGCGGCGAAGGCGGCGGCCTTGGAGGCGCCGAGCCGGGCCACCGCGATGCCGTAGCCGATCAGCCCGAGGACGCCCGAGAAGATTCCCTGGATCGCGGCCTGCGCCGCAATTTCCCAGCCATGGCCGGCGCGCCAAGCCTCGACCAGCGGCAGGGTGCCGAACGGCAGCAGCAGGAACGTGGACCAGAGGCCGATCAGCGCCGCGGCCTCGATGGCGCCGAGCCGGCTGCGGCGGAACGCGATCGTATAGATCGCCCACAGGAACGCGCCGCTGAGCACGAGCAGGTGCCCGCGCCAGGCGCCGCTCGAAAGCGCGAACAGGCCGCGGCCGGCGATGGCGAGGATGCCGCCGACGACCAGCGCGTAGCCCACGAGCCGCGCCGGGCCGATGCGCTCGCGGTCCACGAGCACGGCGAGCAGCGCCGCGAACAGCGGCATGGTGCCCGGGAGCAGCGGCCCGATATCGGCGGCCGGCGCGAACTGCATGCCGGATGCGACCAGGATGAAGAACGGCGCCCCGGCCCCGAGCACGCAGAGCGAAAGCAAACCCAGAATGCCGCGCGGCGCGATACCCGTCCGGAGCCAGATTGGCGCGAACAGCAGCGCCGGCACCGCCATGCGCAGCAGGCCGACCGCCGCCGGCTCGAGTGTGCCGGTCACCGCGTGGCGGGTGGCCACGATCCAGGCGGCCCAGATCGTCACCGTGACCAGCGCGGCGGCGGTGCCGATCAGCGTGTCGCGTCGGGTCATGGGATCTTTCCCTGCCGAAGCTGTTGTTAGCCCGCGCGCGGCCCGGCGCATAGGACGCGCGGCCGCATGGGACGTATGCGACAAAGACTCGTCGCCAGTATCAACGCCAATTGCTAGAGAAACATCCACCCGATTCCGCCCGTGAACTTTTTCCCCGAAAGCTCGCACTTCGCCGCCGTGCTCGCGGACCCGCGATTCTATGCCACGCTTGCGATCGCGATCCTGTCCGGCGTAGTGCGCGGGTTCTCCGGCTTCGGCTCGGCGCTGATCTTCATCCCGCTGGTGAGCGCGGTGTACGAGCCGAAGATCGCCGCGGCGTCGTTCGTGCTGATCGATTTCTTCTGCACCATTCCGCTCGGCATCCGCGCCTATCCGAGCTGCAACCGGCGCGCGGTGTTCCCGCTCGCGATCGCGACCGCGCTCACCATCCCCCTGGGCGCCATGATCCTGCGCTGGGTCGAGCCGGTGTGGCTGCGCTGGTTCATCGCGATCCTGGTGCTCGGGCTGCTCGCGGTGCTGATCTCGGGCTGGCGCTATCGCAAGAAGCCGTCGCCCCCGTTGACCTCGGGCGTCGGCCTCGCTTGCGGCATCTCGGGCGGCGCCACCACGCTCACCGGCCCGTTCGCCATCGTCTATTGGCTCGGCAGCGCGAGCGGGCCCGCGACCGTGCGCGCGAATCTGATCGTGTTCTTCTTGCTCACCGACGCGATCGTGGTCGCGACCTATCTCGTGCAGGGATTGTTCGCGGCCGAGCCGACCGCGCTCGCGCTCCTGATCCCGCTGCCGTTTCTCGCCGCGTTGACGTTCGGTGCGCGGCTGTTTCACGGCGCCGCCGAGATCACCTATCGCCGCGTTGCCTATGCGATCGTGGCGGTGGCGGCGCTTGTGAGCTTGCCGCTGTTCGACGGGTTGGTGCGGTAGCCCCCTCGATCACTCCCCCTGCAAGGGGGAGGGTGGCGAGCCGCGTGAGCGGCGAGCCGGGTGGGGGTCGTCGCCCCCTAGCAGACCCCCACCCCGCCTCGCTTCGCTCGGCGACCCTCCCCCTTTCAGGGGGAGGGAGGGAACAGTCAGGCGCTCATGCGCTGCACGAGCGCGTCGGAAATCTCGAAATTGGCGTAGACGTTCTGGACGTCGTCGTTGTCCTCGAGCGTCTCGATCAGCTTCAACACCTTCTCGCCGGCTTCGTCGTCCACCGGCACGGTGTTCTGCGGCCGCCAGACCAGGCCCGCCTTGCGCGGCGCGCCGAACTTGGCCTCGAGCGCGCGCGCGACGGCGTGCAGGTTGTCCGCCGAGGCGATCACCTCGTGGCCGGCGGGCGTGGACGACACGTCGTCGGCGCCGGCTTCGATCGCGGCGTCGAGCATGGCTTCCGCGCTCGCCTTGCCGGCGTCGTACTGCACCACGCCCACGCGCTCGAAATTGAACGCGACCGAGCCGCTCTCTCCGAGATTGCCGCCGTGCCTGGAGAAGAACGCGCGCACCTCGGACGCCGTACGGTTTCGGTTGTCGGTGAGCGCCTCGACGATGATGGCGACGCCACCGGGGCCATAGCCCTCGTAGCGGATTTCCTCGTAGGTCTCGGCGTCGCCGCCGGCCGCCTTCTTGATCGCGCGGTCGATGTTGTCCTTGGGCATGTTCTCGGCGCGCGCCGCGATCACGGCGGCGCGCAGCCGCGGATTCATGTTGGGATCGGGCAGGCCCTGCTTGGCCGACACCGTGATTTCGCGCGCGAGCTTGCCGAACAGCTTCGACTTGGCCGCGTCCTGGCGGCCCTTGCGGTACATGATGTTCTTGAATTGCGAATGGCCGGCCATGGCCTAGACCCTGCACGCTTTGTGTCCGGGCACAGCTAGCGCGCCGGCAGGTTTTTGGCCACCCAGTCGGCGACCGCCTTGCCGAACGCCTCGGCGACCGGGCCGGGGGTGAGAAAGTGCCCGCCCTCGACCCAGACGAGATCGCGCTTGGGCGCGCAGGTCAAACTCTCGTAGATCGCCTCGGCGTTCGGCGGCAGCGCGAGGTCGTCCTGGCTGCCGTGGATCACGGCGGCCGGCAATGTCACCTCGGCGCCGAACTTGATGGTGCTCGCGTCCGACTCCGCGAGCGTGCCGAAGAAATCCACATAGACGTCGGCTGCCAGCACCAAGTCCCGGGCCGGGAACCAATCCTTGTAGATGAGAATGTCGCTGCCGCGCCCGGCCTTGATCAGCTCCCGGCACTTGGCGAGATGCGCGTCGAACTCGGCCTTCTTGTTGGCGTCGAAGCGGATCTGCGCCTCCAGATACGGCGACTTGATCGACGCCACTAAGCCGAGCGCCTGCACCGCCGGGGCATGGGTCTTGCGCCAATAATTGATCACGCGCGGGCCGCCCAAGCTGGTGCCGAAGAGCGCGATGCGATCCAGCCCGCGGCCTCTCGCGGTCGCCATGGCGGCGGCGATATCCGTCACGTAGTCGGCGAAGCGCGCATAGAGCATGCCGTGCAGGCCGGCGGTGCGCATGTTCGGCACCATGAGCGCGTAGCCGGCGGCGTTGAGCCGCGCCGCCAGGGGCGAGTAGTCGTTGATGCCGATGAAGCCGCCGGTCATGCCGGGCACGTAGACGACCGCGCTCCGGGTCGGCGCCGGCGGCAGGAACAGAAGCGCGTTCAGCGTGACCTTATCTTCGGTGTCGTAGAGCAGGAACTCGGCGCGCGGCGTCAAGTCGGTCATGTCCATTGCTCAAGTCCAGAACGGCGGCCGCGCCTCCGACAGCACGCCGCCGAGGCGCACCGGCGCAATCCTCTTGGTGAGGCCGGTGGCGTCTTCGAGCTCGACGGCGATGCCGGTCAACGTGGCCGGCCCGCTCGCCGCTTCGAAGCGCGCGCCCGGAACGCGTGTGAGGAAACGGCGCATGGGTTCGCTCTTTTCCATCCCGATCACCGAGTCGTAGTTGCCGCACATGCCGATGTCGCTCACGTAGCCGGTGCCGCCGGGCAGCACGCGCTCATCCGAGGTCGGCACGTGGGTATGGGAGCCGACCACGACGCTGACGCGGCCGTCGAGCACGTAGGCGATCGATTGCTTCTCGCTGGTGGCCTCGGCGTGCATGTCGACGACGATGGCGTCGCACTGGCTTTTCAGGGGACAGGCGGAAAGCTCCGGCTCGATCGCGGCGAACGGATCGTCGAGCGGATCCATGAAGATGCGGCCCATGAGATTGATCACCAGCACGCGCGCGCCGTTCTTGGCCGGCAGCAACGCGGCGCCGCGGCCGGGCGTGCCCATGGGGAAATTCAGCGGGCGAATGAGCTTCGGCGCGCGCTCGATGAAGACCAGCGCCTCGCGCTGGTCCCAGGCGTGGTTGCCGAGCGTGATGGCGTCGACGCCGGCGTCAACGATCTCCTGATAGATCGCCTCGGTGATGCCGAAGCCGCCGGCCGCGTTCTCACCGTTGATGGCGACGAATTCGAGCTTCCAGTCGCGGATCAAGCCGGGCAGCCGCGAGGTCACCGCGTCGCGGCCGGAGCGGCCCACGATGTCGCCGAGGAACAATATACGCATCACTCCTTCCCGAACGTGCTGAACCACTGCGCGCCGGCCTCGGTGAGCACGAGGTCGAGACGCTGGTCGCGGGGGCTCAGCGGAATCTTGTCCACCCGCTGCGCCTCGAAGCCGAGGCCGACCACGCCGATCCGCCGCTCCTGCTTCAGCCGCGCGATCGCCTCGTCATAATAGCCCTTGCCGTAGCCGAGCCGGCCGCCCTTGGAGTCGAACGCCGCGAGCGGCACCAGCAGGACGTCGGGATTGAGCTCGCGCGCCTCGGCGCGCGGCTCCGAAGTGCCGAACGTGCCGGGCACGAGTAGATCACCCGGCTCGTGCAGGCGGAATACGATCCTGCCCTGCACGATCGCCGGCAGCACGATGCGGCCGCCGGCGGCGCGGATCTTGCCGATCAGCGGACCCGGATCCAATTCGGAGCGCATCGGCGCATAGGCGGAAAACACGGTGCCCTTGTAGATCGGGAACGGCAGCTCGCGCGCGGCGATCGCTTCCGCGGCGCGGGCGCGAACCACGGGCTTGAGCGCGTCGCGCCGGGCGAGCGCGGCCGCGCGCAGGACGCGCTTCTGCGCGACAACATCGTCGGTCTGCGCGGGCATGAGCGGCGGCGGCGGAAAATTCCTCGAAGGGGCGAGCGCGGAGCCGCAATGGCCGTCGGAGTATCGATCCCGGGATGCCTACGAAGTAGGTGGGCGCCGTGATGACCGAGCCCAGGGGCAAGGTCAGGGACGGCTCCCTTACGGATCGATAAGGCCCCGGGGATAGTGTCTCCTACGCACCCCACAGCCCCGCGAAAGCACTCTAGGCGGATGCGCGCGCCGCGGCTAGCCCCGCTCAGGCCGCGACCGAGCCGTTGCCCATGCCCTGGTCGAGGCTGCGGGCCAAGCGCTCGAGCCGGTCGGCGGCGCCGTCGATCGCATCGGCGAACGCGCGCTCGCTCGCCTCGATGCGCGAGACCTCGGACATTCGCGCATCACGCAGGCCCTCGATTTCGTTCTCGACCGTGCGCAGGCGCTTCCTCAGCTCGGTGAGCTCGTCAGCCACCATGATCGCGGCCATGACCGCGAGCCGCGTGTCGCCGATCTCGCCGAAGGCGCTGCGCAACTGGCCGATGCGCGCGTCGACGTCGCGCGCGAGCCGCGCCAGGTAATCCTCCTGGCCGTCGTCGCAGGCCATCCGGTAGACGCGGCCGCTGATCGTCACGCTGACCTGCGCCATCTCGGCCTCCGGCTGTTCAGCGCTCGTGCGGGGCGAGCACGGCGCGGATCGTTTCGACCGCGTGGTCGAGGCGGCGCGAGACCTCGCGGTTCGCGGCCTCGAGATCCGTGGAGCGCGCGCGCAAACGGTCGAGTTCGGCGGCCAGCCGCGAGCGGTCGCTGCCGTAAGACTGAAGCTCGGCTTCCAGGTTCTCGCGCTGATGGTCGTCATCGAGGCGGCGGTCGATCGCGGCCTCGAGCGCGCCGATCGCCGCGTGCAGTCGGCGGCTCGCCTGTTCGAGCGTCGCTTCCTCGCCCGGCTGCCGCATCGGCCGCTCCGCGGTGGCCGGGTTCGGGGTCAGGAGAGCGGTGCGAATCATCGTGCACACATTCTACGCCAGCCGGCTTGGACTTGGGGGGAGCAAGTGTTAATTGTCCGCGCCCCAACGACGGCACGGCCCCGCGCAGCTCCGAGCAGGTGGCGCTCCCGGGCCTGCACGAGACGAGACCCATGGCTCGCCAGACCCACGACCGCATGGCCAACGCCATCCGCGCGCTCGCCATGGACGCGGTCGAGGCGGCCAAGTCCGGCCACCCGGGCATGCCGATGGGGATGGCCGACGTCGCCACCGTCCTGTTCACCCGCTTCCTGAAGTTCGACCCGGCCGACCCGGCCTGGCCGGATCGCGACCGCTTCGTGCTCTCGGCCGGGCACGGCTCGATGCTGCTCTACGCGCTGCTCTATCTCCTCGGCTACGCCGACATGACGATCGAGGAGATCAAGCGCTTCCGCCAGCTCGGCTCGAAGACGCCGGGCCATCCGGAATACGGCCACGCCGCCGGCATCGAGACCACCACCGGTCCGCTCGGCCAGGGGCTGGGCAATGCGGTCGGCATGGCGCTCGCCGAGCGTATCCTCACCGCGCGTTTCGGCGGCGTGGTCGATCACCAAACCTACGTGCTGGCGTCCGACGGCGACCTCATGGAGGGAATCAGCCAGGAAGCGATCGCGCTCGCCGGGCACTTGCGGCTTTCGAAATTGATCGTGCTGTTCGACGACAACGGCATCTCGATCGACGGCAAGCTCTCGCTCACCGACTCCACCGACCAGGTGGCGCGCGTGAAGGCGTCGGGCTGGAACGCGACCCGCGTCGACGGGCACGACCCGGAGGCGATCGCAGCCGCGATCGAGGCCGCGCGGAAATCGGAGCGGCCGAGCCTGATCGCCTGCAAGACCATGATCGCCTTCGGCGCGCCCACGAAAGCCGGCAGCGAGAAGGCGCACGGCTCGCCGCTCGGCGCCGACGAGATCAAGGGCGCGCGCGCGAAGCTCGGCTGGAGCCATGCGCCGTTCGAGATCCCGGCCGACATTCTCGCCGAATGGCGCCAAGCAGGCGCGCGGTCGAAGGAGGCGCGCAAGGCTTGGGCCACGCGCGTGGCCGCGCTCGATCCCGCGACCCGAGCGGAATTCGAGCGCCGCATTTCGGGCAAGCTCGCCCCTGCCCTCGCCGCTTCCGTCCGCAAGTTGAAAGAGAATGCCGCGGCCAAGCCCGAGGACGTGGCGACGCGCAAAGCCTCCGAGATCGCGCTCGAAGCGCTGGTGGAGGCGTTGCCGGAAATGATCGGCGGCTCCGCCGACCTCACCGGCTCGAACAACACCAAGACCAAGAACATGAAGATCGTGGCGCCCGGCGATTTCTCCGGCCGCTTCATCCATTATGGCGTGCGCGAGCACGGCATGGCGGCGGCCATGAACGGGATGGCGCTGCACGGTGGCGTGATCCCCTATTCCGGCACGTTCCTGGTGTTCTCCGACTATTGCCGGCCGGCGATCCGGCTTGCGGCGCTGATGGAGAAGCGCGTCATCCACGTGATGACGCACGACTCGATCGGGCTCGGCGAGGACGGGCCCACGCACCAGCCGGTCGAGCATCTCGCCAGCTTGCGCGCGATCCCGCACCTCCATCTGTTCCGTCCGGCGGATATGACCGAAACCGCCGAGTGCTGGCAGCTCGCGCTCGAGCACACGAACGGCCCGAGCGTGCTCGCGCTGACGCGGCAGAATCTTCCGGCGGCGCGCAAACGCTTCGCTGAGGAGAATCTCTCGGCGCGCGGCGCCTACGAGCTTTCGCCGGCGAGCGCCAAGGCGGAAGTCTCGCTGTTCGCCTCGGGCTCGGAGGTTTCGCTCTGCATGGCGGCGCAAGCAGAGCTCGAGAAGAAGGGCGTGCCGACACGGGTAGTTTCGGTCCCGTGCTTCGAGCTGTTCCTGGCGCAGCCCGCCGGCTACCGCCATTCGGTGATCGGCGACGCACCGGCGCGGGTCGGGGTCGAGGCCGCGGTCCGCATGGGCTGGGACGCGATCATCGGCACCGACGGGGCTTTCGTGGGCATGACCGGCTTCGGCGCCAGCGCGCCCTACCAGAACCTCTACAAGCACTTCGGCATCACGCCTGAAGCAGTGGCCGCGGCCGCGCTCGACTCGCTCGGGCGCGAGGAGAAGGCCGCGGGCATTAAGGCTCTGCGGCGCTAGACGCCTTGCGCACGCTGACAAGTGCGCGCGCGCCGACTAAAAGGTGCCAACGCGAAAGGGAATGGCATGACGGTCCGGGTTGCGATCAACGGGTTCGGGCGCATCGGGCGCAATACCTTGCGCGCGATCGTGGAGACCAAGCGGCGCGACATCGAGGTGGTGGCGATCAACGACCTCGCCCCGGTCGAGACCAATGCGCATCTCCTGCGCTACGACTCCGTCCACGGCCGCTTCCCGGGCGAGGTCAAGGTCCGGGGCGACACCATCGATTGCGGCACCGGCCCGATCAAGGTGACCGCGATCAAGGACCCGGCGCAGCTGCCGCACAAGGCGCTCGGCGTCGAGGTCGCGCTCGAATGCACCGGCATCTTCACCGCCAAGGACAAAGCCTCGGCGCATCTTTCCGCCGGCGCCAAGCGCGTGCTGGTATCGGCGCCCGCCGAGGGCGCCGACCTCACCGTGGTCTATGGCGTGAACCACGAGAAACTCACAAAGCAACACGTCGTGGTGTCGAACGCATCCTGCACCACGAATTGTCTCGCGCCGGTCGCCAAGGTGCTGAACGACGCCATCGGCATCGACAAGGGCTTCATGACCACGATCCACGCCTACACCAACGACCAGCCCTCGCTCGATCAGGTGCACAAGGATCTCTATCGCGCGCGCGCAGCGGCGCTCTCCATGATCCCGACCTCGACCGGCGCCGCCAAGGCGGTCGGCCTGGTGCTGCCGGAGCTCGCCGGCAAGCTCGACGGGGTCGCGATCCGCGTGCCGGTGCCGAACGTCTCGGTGGTGGACTTCAAGTTCGTGGCCAAGCGCAAGACCACGAAGGAGGAGATCAACGAGGCGATCAAGCGCGCCGCGGAGCAGCAGCTCAAGGGCATCCTCGGCTATACGGTCGCGCCCAATGTCTCCATCGACTTCAACCACGACCCGCACTCGGCCGTGTTCCACATCGACCAGACCAAGGTGATGGACGGCACGTTCTGCCGCGTCATGGCCTGGTATGACAACGAGTGGGGCTTCTCCATGCGCATGGCCGACACCGCGGTCGCCATGGGCCGGCTCGGGTGAACCCCACGTCCTTCGAGACGCCGGCCTTCGGCAGGCTCCTCAGGACGAGGATTGAGGAATCCCTCATCCTGAGGAGCCCGAGCGCAGCGAGGGCGTCTCGAAGGATGAGGGCGAACCAAGCACGATGAAGCAGTCTTTCCGAACTCTCGACGACGCCGACGTGAAGAACAAGCGCGTGCTCGTGCGCGTCGATGTCAACGTGCCGATGGAGAACGGGCGCGTTTCCGATGACACCCGCATCCGCGCGGCGGTGCCCACGATCCGCGAAATTTCCGAGAAAGGCGGCAAGGCGATCCTGCTCTCGCATTTCGGCCGGCCCAAGGGCAACGATGAGAAGCAATCGCTGAAGCCCGTTGTGCCCGCGGTCGCGAAATGTCTTGGCAAGTCGGTCGCGTTCGCCGCCGACTGCATCGGACCGGAAGCCGAGCAGGCGGTCGCGGCGATGAAGCCGGGCGACGTGTTGCTCCTGGAGAACACCCGTTTTCACCAGGAGGAGGAGAAAAACCTTCCGGCCTTCGTTGCCGAGCTCGCGAAGCTCGGCGATCTCTACGTCAACGACGCCTTCTCCGTCGCGCACCGCGCGCACGCCTCGACCGAGGGCCTCGCCCACAAACTCCCGGCCTATGCCGGCCGCGCCATGCAGGCCGAGATCGAAGCACTCGCCAAGGCGCTGCAAGCGCCCGCGCGTCCGCTCGCCGCGCTCGTCGGCGGCGCGAAGATTTCCACCAAGATCGAGCTTCTCGGCAACCTGGTCGGCAAGGTCGATTTCCTGCTGATCGGCGGCGGCATGGCGACCACGTTCCTCGCCGCCCAGGGCAACAACGTGGGCAAGTCGATCTGCGAGCACGACATGCTGGAGGTCGCGCGCGCGATCCTGGCCAAGGCCAAGTCCGGCAAGTCGCAAATCGTGCTTCCCGTGGACGCCGTGGTGGCGAAGAAGTTCGAGGCTTTCGCCCCGTCACAGGTTGTGTCGGTGGACGCGGTCGCGGCCGACGACTTGATCCTCGATATCGGCCCGCGCGCGATCGAGCAGTTCATTGCCATGCTCGCGCGCGCCAAGACGCTGGTCTGGAACGGCCCCATGGGCGGCTTCGAGTTCGAGCCGTTCGATACCGGCACGCTCGAGATGGCCGAGGCCGCGGCCGAGCTGACCGCGGCCGGCAAGCTAGTGTCCATCGCCGGCGGCGGCGACACCGTTGCAGCGCTGCATCGGGCCGGCGCCGCCGACCGCTTTACTTACGTATCCACAGCCGGAGGCGCGTTTCTGGAGTGGCTGGAGGGAAAGCCGCTTCCCGGGGTCGAGGCGCTGCGGGTAAGGTAAACGCCGCCGCCCTCCCGCCTGCGCGCGGAGGCGGCTATACATCGCCGTCCCCGGTCGAGGAAGGCAAGGAGGCCCCGATGAACCTCGCTGAGCTCCACAAGGTCGCGCTCGCCATGGTCGCGCCCGGCAAGGGCATCCTGGCGGCCGACGAGAGCACCGGCACGATCAAAAAGCGCTTCGAGGCGATCGGGGTCGAGTCCACGGCCGACACCAGGCGCGACTATCGCGAGCTCCTGTTCCGCTCCGCCGACGCCATGCGGCACCACATCTCGGGCGTGATCCTCTATGACGAGACCATCCGCCAAAGCGCGAAGGACGGCACGCCGCTCGTGAAGATCATCGAGCAGACCGGCGCGCTGCCCGGCATCAAGGTCGACAAGGGCACCAAGCCGCTTCCGTTTTCGCCCGGCGAAGTGATCACCGAAGGTCTCGACGGCCTGCGCGACCGGCTGATCGAGTACCGCAACCACGGCGCCAAGTTCGCGAAATGGCGCGCGGTCATCGACATCGGCGCCGGCATCCCGAGCCACGATTGCGTCAATGCCAACGCCCAGGCGCTCGCGCGCTACGCCGCGCTCTCGGTCGAGGAAGGCATCGTGCCGATCGTGGAGCCGGAAGTGCTCATGGACGGCGACCACGACGCCGAGCGCTGCTACCTGGTCACCGAATGGTTGCTGAAGTCCGTCTATGAGCAGCTCTATTACGCGCGCGTGCCGCTCGAAGGCACGGTGCTCAAGCCGAACATGGTGGTGTCCGGCAAGAAATGCGCGACGCGCGCCTCGGTGGAAGAGGTCGCCGAAAAGACGCTGCGCGTGCTGAAGGCTTGCGTGCCGGTCGCGGTGCCCGGCATCGCGTTCCTGTCCGGCGGCCAGTCGGACGAGGAGGCGACCGCGCACCTCGACGCCATCAACCGCATCGGCGGCGTGCCCTGGAAGCTCACCTTCTCCTATGGCCGCGCGCTGCAGGCGGCGCCGCAAAAGGCCTGGGCCGGGAGGCCTGAGAACGTCGGCCGGGCGCAGATGGCGTTCACCCATCGCGCGCGCATGAACGGGCTCGCCGCGCTCGGCCAGTGGAAAGCCGAGCTCGAGAAGAAGGCCGCGTAGGCCGGAAAATTTTTCGGTTCGTCTCGTCGCGTGCTCAGCGTCGGGGCCGCGTATTCGCCCCGATCGTGTGCGAACGTCGCACCATGAATCGCCGTCCAGAGCCCAAGCCGAAGGCGCGCCTCGTGCTGATCGCGCCGCCCGTCGGCGTTGCGGCCACGCTCGCCCCGGTTCTCGCCGCCTGCTACCGCGCGGCGGATATCGCCGCGCTGATCCTGCGCTTCGAGCAAACCAGCGAGGCCGAGATCGTGGCACGCACCCGGGTGCTGGCGCCGCCGGCGCAGGACGCGGGCGCCGCCGCGCTGATCGAGGGCCGCGCCGATCTCGTATTGAAGGCCCGGGCCGACGGCGCCCATGTCACCGGCATCGAGGCGCTCAAAGCCGCGGTTCCGCTCTTGAAGCCCGACCGCACAATCGGCTGCGGCGGCCTCGTCACCCGCCACGACTCCATGCTCGCGGCCGATGCCGGCGCCGACTACGTGATGTTCGGCGAACCGGACGCCGGCGGCAAGCGCCCGGGCTTCGACGCGATCCGCGAGCGCGTGGCCTGGTGGGCCGAGCTGTTCCAGGTGCCCTGCATCGGCTACGCGGCGACGCTCGCGGAAGCCGGCGAGCTCGCGCGCGCCGGCGCGGATTTCGTCGCGCTCGCGGATTCGATCTGGAACTCGCCGGAAGGCGTCGGCGCGCTCACCGAGGCCATGACGCGGATCCGCGCGACGGAGCCGGCGCCGTGAGCACGCTTCGCCTTGCGCTCGCTATTGCGGCGCTCGTGCTGGTGACGGGCGGTGTCTCCGCCCAAACGCCAACCATTGCACCCCGCGATGCCGAGCCGGTCGACCACGCCTATGGCGCGTTCCAGCGCGGCGAGTACCTCACCGCCTTCGCGGTGGCGACTAAGCGGGCCGCGGAAGCGAACGACGTCGCCGCCATGACCCTGCTCGGCGAGCTCTATGCCAACGGCCTCGGCGTCAAGATCGATCCTAAGCGCGCCGCCGAATGGTATCGGCAGGCCGCCGAGCGCGGCGACCCGCAGGCGCTGTTCGCGCTCGGCGTCCTGCATCTCCGCGGCCGCGGCGTCGCCGCCGACCGCAAGGAAGCGGCGCGGCTGTTCAGCACCGCGGCCAATCTCGGCAACGCCTCGGCGGCCTACAATCTCGCGGTGCTCTACATCGAGGGCGAGGTATTCCCGCAAGACTACACGTCCGCCGCGCGCCTGTTCCGCGCCGCCGCCGAGCGCGATCTCGCCGACGCCCAACATGCGCTCGCGCTGCTCTACAAGGACGGCCGCGGCGTCGAGCAAAATCCGGCCGAGGCCGCGCGCTGGCTCGGCCGCGCCGCCCTGCTCGGGCACGTCCCGGCCATGGTCGAATTGGCGATCGCGCTGTTCAACGGGGCGGGCGTCGTCAAGGACGACGCGCGCGCCGCCGCGCTGTTCCGCCGCGCCGCGCTGAGCGGCAATCCGGTGGCGCAAAACCGGCTGGCGCGGCTGCTCGCGGCCGGCCGCGGTGTCACCCAAGACGCGATCCAGGCCGGCGCCTGGCATCTCCTGGCGCGCGCCGCCGGCATCTCCGATCCCTGGCTCGACCAGATGCTCGCCGCGCTCCCCGAGGCCGACCGCGCCGCGGCCGAGCGACGCGCGCAGGCCTGGCGCGCGGGTCAAACGGCGCCGCGCACTTGACGCTGCAAGGTGCGGCTTCTACGAGAGCGCGCGACGCGCTTAGGAACCGCCTTGCATGAAAATCAACGGCAACGAAATCCGGCCCGGCATGATGATCGAGCACGACGGCGGACTCTGGATCGCGGTCAAGGCGATGGCGGTGAAGCCGGGCAAGGGCCCGGCCTACAACCAGGTCGAGCTCAAGAACATCATCGACGGACGCAAGCTCAACAACCGCTTCGGCTCCGACGAGCGGGTCGAGCGCATCCGGCTCGAGCAGAAGGACTTCCAGTTCCTCTACCGGCAGGACGACATGCTGGTGTTCATGGACTCGGACAACTACGAGCAGATCGAGCTGCCCGAGGAATTCGTCGGCGAGCGCGCCGCCTTCCTGCAGGACGGGATGAAGGTCACGCTCGACATGCACGGAGAGCGCCCCATCGGCATCAAGCTGCCGGACCAGGTGGTGCTCAAGATCGTGGAAGCGGACGCGGTGGTGAAGGGGCAGACCGCGGCCTCGTCCTACAAGCCGGCGAAGCTCGAAAACGGCTTGCGCATCCTGGTGCCGCCCTTTGTCTCGGCGGGTGAGAAAATCGTCGTCAACACCAACGAGATCACCTACGTGCGGCGGGCGGAATAATTCCCTCTCCCCTTGTGGGAGAGGGTGCCGAGCGAGCGAAAGCGAGCGAGGCGGGTGAGGGGTACAACTCGCGCCCGCCGTCGTATTCACCCCTCACCCGGCCTCGGGCTTGCGCCCTCGGCCACCCTCTCCCACAAGGGGAGAGGGAAGGAATGTCATGCTCCGCTCTCCGATCATCAGCGTCATGATCGCCGCCGCGCGCAAGGCGTCGCGCGCGCTGATCCGCGATTTCGGCGAGGTGGAGCATCTGCAGGTCTCGGTCAAGGGCCCCGGCAATTTCGTCACCGCCGCGGACCGGCGCGCGGAGGAAATCCTGCACCGCGAGCTCGCCAAGGCGCGGCCCGCTTTCGGGTTCCTCATGGAGGAGGGCGGCCGCATTGCGGGCAGCGATCCCTCGCACGAGTGGATGATCGATCCCTTGGACGGCACCACCAATTTCCTGCACGGCATTCCGCTGTTCGCGATCTCGATCGCGCTGGTCAAGGACGGCGTGCCGATCGCCGGCGTCGTCTTCAATCCGATCAGCGACGAGCTTTACGTCGCGGAAAAGGGCCGCGGCGCGTTCGTGAACGAGCGGCGCTTGCGCGTCGCCGCGCGGCGCGAGCTTGCCGACTGCGTCGTCTGCTGCGGCATTCCCCATTCGGGGCGCGGCGACCCGGCCCGCTTCCGCGCCGAGCTCGCCGCGGTGCAGAACCAAGTCGCCGGCGTGCGCCGCACCGGCGCCGCCGCGCTCGACCTCGCCTGGATCGCGAGCGGACGCTTCGACGGTTTTTGGGAACGCGGGCTCTCGCCCTGGGACCTCGCCGCCGGCATGGTGCTGATCCGCGAGGCCGGCGGCTTCGTCACCGATCTCGACGGCAGCGACGACCTGTTCGGCAAGGGCTCGGTCTGCGCCGGGAACGAGTTGATTCAGAAGCAGCTTCTCGCCGTCCTGCAGGGCGCCTGAGCCGCCGCGATTTCGTCGCTAGCCCAAGCCATTTTCTTTCGGTTCGCCTATGCCATAGTCGGCGGACGGATTCGGATTGACCGCATGGCGCGGGACGTCGACCCCTACGCGAAGGTTTCCTCGCCGCGGATCTTCTTGGCCCGCATGGCGGTGTTCCTGATCCTCTGCGCGCTGCTCGCCTTCCTGCTCTATCGCCAGATCTGGGCCGCCTTCCTCGCCAATCCGGGACTGAACGGCCTGATCGTCGGCGTGCTCGTGGTCGGCATCCTGCTTTCGTTCCGGCAGGTGCTGCGGCTGTTCCCCGAGATCGCGTGGGTGAACAGCTTTCGGCTGGCCGATCCCGGGCTCGCGGTGGCGCGGCCGCCGGTGCTGCTGGCGCCCATGGCGGCGATCCTCGGCGACCGCGTCGGCCGCATGTCGATGTCGCAGACCACCATGCGCGGGATTCTCGATTCGATCGGCACCCGCCTCGACGAGGCGCACGACATGGCGCGCTATCTCACCGGCCTGCTCGTGTTCCTCGGGCTGCTCGGCACTTTCTGGGGCCTGTTGGAGACCATCGGCTCGATCGGCAAGGTGATCCAATCGCTCGAGGTCGGGCGCGACGCCGGCGCGATCTTCGAGGACCTGAAAAGCGGGCTGGCGGCGCCGCTCGGCGGCATGGGCATCGCCTTCTCCTCCTCGCTGTTCGGGCTCGCGGGCTCGCTGGTCCTGGGCTTTCTCGACCTGCAGGCAAACCAGGCACAGAACCGCTTCTACACGGATCTGGAGGATTGGCTCTCGACCACGGTGCGCGACCTCGGCGTGGCCGAGGGCCAGCCCGCGGTCGCCGGCGCGCCGGCGTTTCCCGCCCCCGCGCTCATCAAGGCGATCGAGCGGCTGAAAGAGTCGATCGACCAGGCCGCGGACGAACGCGCGCGCGAGACGCGCGTCACCGCCGGCGCGGTTCCGGCCTATTCAGTGGCGCCGGGAGCGCCGTTCCCGGTCGAGGAATTGATGGGCGTGATCGAGCGGCTCGAGCGCTCGGTGCGGCCGATTTCGGCGCTCGCCGCTTTTCCGGCCGAGGAATTCGCCGCCGCCGCCGAACGCCTCGAACACGCGATCCGCGAGGCCGGCTCCCAGCGCGCGACCCAAGCCATGGTCAATCTCGCCGAGAGCCTGCAGAACCTCGTCAACCACATGCGCACCGAGCAGCAAATGATCCGCGACTGGGCCGAGGCGCAGGCCGCGAAGCAGGATGAGATCCGCGGCCTATTGGAGCGGATCGCGCGCAACTCGACCGACGCCGGGAGGACGTGACATGGCGATCGGACGCGCCGGCCGGCGCGACCTAGGCATGAATTATTGGCCCGGATTCGTCGATGCGCTTTCCACACTGCTTCTGGCCTTCATCTTCCTGCTTTCGGTATTCATGCTGGCGCAGTTCTTCCTGACGCAAGAGATCACCGGCAAGGAGAACGTGCTCACGCGACTCACCGCGCAGATCCGCCAGCTTTCGGACCTGCTCTCGCTCGAGCGCGCGAACACGACCTCGCTCGAGGACCAGCTCGCGGCGCTGCGCGCGAACCTGCGCGCGGCCGAGACCGAGCGCGACCGGCTGCGCGGGCCCGGCACCAGCACCGAGGCCGGCGCGCTCGCTACCGATCTCGCCAATGAGCGCAAGCTCAATGAGCAGCAGGTGTCGCAGATCACGCTCCTGAACCAGCAGATCGCGGCGCTGCGCCGGCAACTGGCCGCGATCGAGGAGGCGCTGGAAGTTTCCGAGAAGCGCGACAAGGAGGCCCAAGCCAGGATCGCCGACCTCGGCCGGCGGCTGAACGTGGCGCTGGCGCAGCGGGTGCAGGAGCTGCAACGCTACCGCTCGGAATTCTTCGGGCGGCTGCGCGAGATCCTCGGCAACCGGCCCGAGATCCGCATCGTCGGCGACCGCTTCGTGCTCCAGTCCGAGGTGTTCTTCGACCGCGGCTCGGCGGCGCTGCGGTCCGAGGCGCGGCCCGAGCTCGACAAGATCGCGACCGCGCTGCTCGACCTCGAGAGCAGGATTCCGGCCGACATCGCCTGGGTCTTGCGCATCGACGGCCATACCGACGTGCGGCCGATCGCCACCGCGCAATTTCCGTCCAACTGGGAGCTTTCCTCGGCGCGCGCGATCTCGGTGGTGCAGTACCTGATCGGCCGGGGCGTGAAGCCCGAGCACCTGGTGGCCGCCGGCTTCGGCGAATTTCAGCCGATCGATCCGGCCGCGACCGAGGAAGCCTATTCCCGCAACCGCCGCATCGAGCTGAAGCTGACCGAGCGGTGAGCGCGCTCATTCTTCGCGATTACCGGGACACGGATTGCGAGGCGACGATCGAGCTTTGGTGGCGCGCCTGGGACGCCACGTTCCCGGACATCGACTTTTCCGCGCGGCTCCCCTGGTGGCGCGAGCGCTGGACGCGCGAGCTGGTGCCGAACAACACGATCCGCGTCGCGGAAGCCGGTAGCCGACTCATCGGCTTCGTCGTCATCGATCCGCGTTCCGGCTATCTCGATCAGCTCGCGATCGAGCCCGAATCCTGGGGCCAGGGCGCAGCGGACGCCTTGCTCGATGAAGCCAAGCGCCTTTCGCCCGCGGGCGTTACGCTCGACGTGAACCAGGACAACGGACGCGCCATCCGCTTCTACGAGCGCGCCGCTTTCGTGCGCGCGGGCGAAGGGATCAACCCCCTCTCCGGCCGGCCGATCTGGCGGTACGAGTGGAAGCCGAGCGCTTACTCGTAGGGTGGGCAAAGGCGCAATCGCGCATCGCTATTTGCGAAGCCAGCGATCGCCTTTGCCCGCCCTACAGCGCTCGCGCGGACAGTTGTCCGCGCTCGCCCGGGGAACGAGCCTTACACCGCGATCCCGAACTGCAATTCGGCGAGCCGCGCATAGAGCCCGCCGGCCGCGACCAGGCTCGCGTGCGTGCCTTCCTCGACGATGCGCCCGCCCTCCAGGACGAGGATGCGATCGGCGCCGAGCACAGTGGCGAGCCGGTGCGCAATCACGAGCGAAGTGCGGTTCTCCATCGAGCGCTCGAGCGCCTGCTGCACCAAGGTCTCGCTCTCGGCGTCGAGCGAGGAGGTGGCCTCGTCGAGCAGCAAGATCTTCGCGTTCCGCAAGATCGCGCGCGCGATCGCGACCCGCTGGCGCTGGCCGCCGGAAAGTGTGACGCCGCGCTCGCCGATCGCCGTGTCGTAGCCTTGCGGCAGATTGCGCGCAAACTCGTCCACGAGCGCGAGCGCGCCGGCGCGCTCGACCTCGGCATCGCTCGCCTCGATCCGCCCGAGCCGGATGTTCTCGCGCACACTGGCGGCGAAGACCGCCACCTCCTGCGGCACCAGTGCGATCCGCGCACGCACCGCGAGCGGATCGGCGTGCATCAAGTCCACGCCGTCGAGGAGAATGTGGCCGGCCAGCGGGTCGTAGAAGCGCAGCAGGAGGTGAAAGAGCGTGCTCTTGCCGGCGCCGGACGGCCCGACGATGGCGACCCGCTCGCCCGGCTCGATCGCGAACGAGACGGCGTCGAGCACCCGCGCCTCGGGCCGCGTGGGATAGGCGAAGGAAACCGCCTCGAAACCGATCGCGCCCCGCGCCGGCTCCGGCAGCGCGACGATGAGCTTGGGCTTTTGGATTGCGGGCTCGATGCGCAGAAGCTCGCCGATGCGCTCGGCGGCGCCGGCGGCCTGGCTCACCTCGCCCCAGACCTGCGAGAGCTCGCCGAGCGCGCCCGCGGCGAACACCGCATAGAGCACGAATTGGCTGAGCCGGCCTGCGCTCATGCGGCCGGCGAGCACGTCCTGCGCGCCGGTCCACAACACGCCCACCACGCTCGCGAACACGAGCAAGATCGCGCCGGCGGTGAGCCAGGCGCGCGCCTTGGTGGAATCGCGCGCGGCCACGAATGCGCGCTCGACCGCGGCGGCGAACTGAGAGCGCGCGGCGCGCTCGCCGGTAAAGGCTTGCAGCGTGCGTATGGCGCCGATCGCTTCCGCGGCATAGGCGGAGGCGTCGGCGAGCGTATCCTGCGCCGAGCGTGAACGCCGCCGCACTGCGCGGCCGAAGCCCACGAGCGGGAGCACGATGATCGGGATCGCGACCAGGACCATGGCCGAGAGGCGCGGGCTCGTCACCACCATCATGATGATCGCGCCCACGAACAGCACGAAATTGCGGAGTGCGATCGAGACCGAAGTGCCGACCGCGGTCTTGATCTGGGTGGTGTCGGCGGCAAGCCGCGACACCAGCTCGCCGGTACGCGCGGTGTCGAAGAAAGCGGGCGAGAGCGACACGATATGGGAGAACACCGCGTCGCGCAGATCCGCGACCACGCGCTCGCCGAGCGTGGTCACCAGGTAAAAGCGAAGCGCGCTCGCGCCCGCCAGCACGGCGGCGACGCCGATCATGACCATGAAATACTGGTCGATGGTGCCGGCCCGTTCCGGCGCGAAGCCGAAATCGATCATGCGGCGCACCGCGAGCGGCACCACCAGCGTCGCCCCGGCGGCGACCAGCAATGCCGCGAGCGCGGCCGCGATGCGCCCGCGGTAGCGCAGCGCATAGGGCACGAGCGTCATGAGCGGCCGGAGCCGCGCGGCGGGCGGTGGCGGTGCGTCGGCGGCTTGTGTCAAGGATCGCTCTCTTGTATGAAGCCGCCGAAATCAGCGGCGGCAGGGCCGCTCGCGCCTAAGGATCCGAGCCATGAAGCCCGAAATCCATCCCGATTATCACCTGATCAAGGTGATGATGACCGACGGAACCGAATACACGACGCGCTCGACCTGGGGCAAGGCTGGCGACACGCTGCATCTCGATATCGACCCGAAGACGCACCCGGCCTGGACCGGCGGTCAGCAGCAGCTCTTGGACCGCGGCGGCCGCCTCTCGCGCTTCCAGAAGAAGTTCGCGGGTTTCATCAAGGGCTGAGCCGGCTTTCGCTCCCTCGCCGAGCCAGAATTTACCTCGTCATGCCCGGCACACGGGTCCGGCCTTCGGCCGGCCCGAGTGTAAACCTTGTGCCGGGCATCCACGTCTTTGGCACCGCGCTCTCAAGACATGGATGGCATCGGAACTCGGGCTTGCCCGAGTTCCGCACGATCAAATGCCGCAAGTCGGGTGAACCCGACTTGCGGTGACAAGACCGGCCATTTGCTTTTCTCCTGTCATCCCGGCCAAGCGAGCCCGCGCATCCGAATTCGGGCCTGCCCGAATTCGGCATCGTCGCATGTCGCAAGTCGGGCAGGCCCGACTTGCGACGGGCGAGCGCGAGCCGGGATCCATAGCCTCCGACGTCGAGAGCCTCGCGAGCGAGACGGTTTGGATCCCGGGTCTCGCGGCGCCTTCGGCGCCGCTCGCCCGGGATGACAGTGATTGGCCGTCAGGCGCGGCGGCTCTCGGCGCCGAACGCCGCCTGCAGGAGCCCGAGCTGGCGCCGGACCGGATTGTCGTTTGAAGGCAGCGGCGCCGCGCCGCCATAGACCAGGGCGTCCATGCGCTGCACGGCCTCGTGCAATTTCCGCGAATCATCGATCAGTTGGCGCAGGCGCTTGGGCAGCGCATTCAGCGATTCCTCGTGCGGCGGCTGAAACGGCGCCAGCTTGACCTTGGTCTTCTCGCTCTTGGCTTGTTCGATCGTGAGCTCGCCCTCGTTCACCGCCCGCTGCAGCAGGAGCCAGGACGCGAGCTGCATCAGCCGCGTGGTCAGCCGCATCGACTCGGTGGCGTAGGCGAGCGCCGCGCTGCGCGCGAGTCCCTTGGCCTCTTTCCGGCCAGGACCGTCGAGATAGGCGGCGACGTTCTCCACTAGACTCATGCCCTGGCGGAACAGCGCCCCGAACGCCTGGCCGGCGGCGATCCGTTCGGCGAGAACCACGGCATTGCTGCCGCGCGGCTGGACTTCGGACATCTACCTACCCGTAACGCTACCGGACTGTTGCTGGCGGCCCTTGGAATCGATGCACCCAAGGCGGCCGCGAGTCAAAGGCGGGTGCTGCGCCCCATTTCGACAGCTGTACGTGCAAGGCGCGCGCCGGAGGCCCTGTGCCGCAGCGGGACAGGGGCAAAAAAAGGAGCCGCCCGAAGGCGGCTCAAAGGTTTTCACAGGGAGGCGTCAAACAGAGTGGACAGGAGCCACTCGGCGTCCACAAAGTGGACGCATCGCGATAGTGAGACGGAAACCTTAATCAATGGTTAACGCGGGGCCGCGAACCCCGCCAACCCGCGGCCTCAGCGGCGGAAGAAGGTGTCGGCGGCGTTGCGCGACGCCTGTTTCGAGCGGAGCATGGCCTCGAGCCGCTCGACCTCGGCCTTGAGCGCCGCGATCCGCTCGTGCAACTCCTCGACCGAAAGTTTCGAGAGGTCGCAGCCGATCTCGTGCACGATGGACGGCTTGCGTAAGGGTTCCTCGTCGGCGATGGCCATGTCCGCCTCCGGTTCGCGGCGGACAGAGGCTAGCGGATCGCGCCCGCGGTTGTCATCGCCCCGGCGCGATCGTACGAGCAACCGCCACCGCTCTGGAGTTCATCATGCCCAGCTTGCCGGAAACCATGACCGCGATCGCAATCCCGACCCCGGGCGGGCCGGAAGCGTTGCAGCCGGAGACGCGCCCGCTGCCGAAGCCGGGGCCGACTGAGGTGCTGGTTCGGGTCGCGGCCGCGGGCGTGAACCGTCCCGACGTGATGCAGCGGAAGGGAATGTATCCGCCGCCCCCGGGCGCGCCCGACATCCCCGGCCTCGAAATCGCCGGCGAGGTGGCGGCGGTCGGCGAGAAGGTCTCGCGGCTCCGGATCGGCGAGCGCGTGACCGCGCTCGTGGCCGGCGGCGGCTATGCCGAGTATTGCGTGGCCGAGGAGGCGATCGCCCTGCCGATCCCGAAGGGCCTCTCCATGATCGAGGCCGCGGCGCTGCCGGAGACCTTCTTCACGGTCTGGCACAACATGATAGAGCGCGGCGCGCTCAAAGCCGGCGAGACCGTGCTCGTGCACGGCGGCTCGAGCGGCATCGGCACCACCGCGATCATGATCGCCAAGGCGTTCGGCGCGCGCGTGATCGTCACCGCCGGCTCGCCGGAAAAATGCGCGGCCTGCCGCAAGCTCGGCGCCGATGTTGCCGTGAACTACAAGATCGAGGATTTCGTCGCCGTCACCAAGGCCGCGACCGGCGGCCGCGGCGCCGAATTGATCATCGACATCATCGGCGGCGACTACGTGAACCGCAACTACAACGCGGCCGCGATGGACGGCCGCGTCGTCCAGGTCTCGGTGCAGGCCGGGCCCAACGCGGCCGTCGATGTGCGAATGATCATGCTGAAACGCCTGACCCACACCGGCTCGACGCTGCGGCCGCGCCCGGTCGCCGAAAAGGCAGCGATCGGCCGCGGGCTGCTGGAGAAGGTCTGGCCGCTGATCGAGGCCGGCAAGGTCAAGCCGGTCATCGATTCCACCTTCCCGCTGCGCGAGGCCGCCAAGGCGCACGCGCGCATGGAATCGAGCGTCCATATCGGCAAGATCATGCTCGTGGTGCGCGCTTGAGCCTTGCCTTGCCGCTGCCGCAAGGGGCGGCTAGTGGTCGCCGTCCGCCCGGCCACGCGCGGGCCGCTGGGGGAGGTCGGTTCTTGCGGTTGGGTCGTCTCGTTCTTGCGTTGCTCGTCCTCCTCGCCGTTGTCGGCGCGCGGCCCGCGTTCGCGCTCGAAGCGATCGCGGTGCGGCTCGGAGTGCCGGCGTTCGATCTGCTGCCCGCCACCGACCGCCACGCCACCGACACCGACCGCCTGCCGGTTTCGATCGCGCCCGGGCCCGACGGCATCGTGCGCCGCATCGAGGTGCGCGCGCGCAACCCGCAGGGGCGGACCAACTGGGCGGTGTTCGCGCTCACCAACAATACCGACGAGCAGGTCGACCGGCTGATCGTGGCCCCGCATTACCAGATGGCGAATTCCGGCGTGTTCTGGCCCGACCTCGGCTCGACCCGCATCGTGACGGTGACGCCGAGCCAGGGCTTCCGGCCCGAGCGGCAGAGCGCGATCGGCGCCGACGTCTATCTCGTGACGCTCGATCCCGGCACCACGATCACCTTCGTGGTCGAGCTCTCCTCCGCGCTGCTGCCGCAGCTCTATCTCTGGGAGCCCGAGGCCTACAAAGGCAAGGTCAACAGCTTCACGCTCTATAACGGCATCGTCATCGGCATCGCCGGGCTGCTGGCCCTGTTCCTCACCATCCTGTTCGTGGTGAAGGGCTCGATCATGTTCCCGGCCGCGGCCGCGCTGGCCTGGGCGGTGCTCGGCTATATCGGCGTCGACTTCGGATTCTGGGGCAAGGTATTCGGGCTCTCGCCGGCGACCGAGCAGTTCTGGCGCGCGGCCGGCGAGGCGATCCTGGCGGCCACGCTGGTCGTGTTCCTGTTCGCCTACCTCAATCTCGCGCGCTGGAACGTGCGCTACTCGCATGTCGCGATCGGCTGGCTCGTGTTCCTCTGTCTGTTGGTCGCGCTCGCCCTGTTCGACCCCACGATCGCGGCCGGCATCGCGCGGCTCTCGCTCTTGGCGGTCGCGCTGCTCGGCTTCGGCATCGTGGTCTATCTCGCGACCCACGGCTTCGACCGCGCGGTGCTGCTGATCCCGACCTGGTTCCTGTTCACGATCTGGGTGCTCGCCGCGGGATTAGCGGTGGCGGGCCTGCTCACCAACGACCTGATCGGCCCGGCGCTCCTCGGCGGCCTCGTGCTGATCGTGATGTTGATCGGCTTCACCGTCATGCAGCACGCGTTCGCCGGCGTCGGAGCCGAGGGCATCGTCAATGACCTGGAGCGGCGCGCGCTCGCGCTCACCGGAGCCGGCGACCTGGTCTGGGACTGGGACGTCGACCGCGATCAGATCTACACCAGCGCCGAGGCCGAGCAGCTTCTCGGCCTGAAGCGCGGCACGCTCGAGACCGCGGCCGCGGGCTGGCTCGAACACCTGCATCCGGCCGACCGCGACGGCTTTCGCATGGCGCTCGACGGCGTGTTGGAGCACCGCCGCGGCCGCATCAACCTCGAGTTCCGCCTGCGCGGCGGCGACGGCCACTATCGCTGGTTCACGCTGCGCGCGCGGCCGCTGGTCGGCACCGACGGCGAGGTGCTGCGCGTGGTCGGAACCATCACCGACGTGACCGACCAGAAGGTCGCCGAGGAGCGGCTGCTGCACGACGCGGTGCACGACAACCTCACCGGGCTGCCGAACCGCGAGCTGTTCTTCGATCGGCTCGACGCCGCGATCGTATTCGCGCGCACCGACGAGCAGATGCGGCCGACCGTGATCGTCGTGGATCTCGACCGCTTCAAGCAGGTGAATTCGAGCGTGGGCATGGCGGTCGGCGACTCGATCCTGCTCACCGTGGCGCGCCGGCTGGGGCGGCTGTTGAAGCCGCAGGACACGCTGGCGCGCATCGGCGGCGACCAGTTCGGCCTGATCTTGCTCTCGGAGCGCGACCCGCAGCGCATCACGGCGTTCGCCGACACCATCCGGCGCACGCTCAGGGCGCCGATCGGGTTCGGCGAACGGCAGATCTTCCTCACCGCCTCGATCGGCCTGGTGCTGGTCGACGGCCAGACGCAAAAGCGCGAGGAAGTGCTGAAGGACGCCGAGCTCGCCATGTTCCACGCCAAGCGCTCGGGCGCGGACAAGATCGAGGTGTTCAAGCCGGCGATGCGCTCGCAGAAATACGACCGGCTGACGCTCGAGTCCGACCTCAGGCGGGCGCTGGAGCGCGAGGAAGTGACGATCCTCTACCAGCCGGTGGTGCGGCTCGAGGACCGCACCATCGCCGGGTTCGAGGCGCTGATGCGCTGGAACCATCCGCGGCTCGGCCGGCTCGGCCCTTCCGAATTCATCCCGATCGCGGAGGAAACCGGACTGATCGTCGACCTCGGGCATTTCGCGCTCGAGCGCGCGGCGCGCCAACTCGTCGCCTGGCAGCGCGCCATGCCGGGCGTGGTGCCGGTGTTCACCAGCGTCAACATTTCCTCGCGCCAGCTTCTGCGCCACGACCTGATCCAGGACGTGAAGGCGGTGCTGGCGCGAAATCTGGTGGCGCCGGGCACGCTCAAGCTCGAGCTCACCGAGTCGCTGATCATGGAAAACCCGGAGCTCGCGGCGCAGATGCTCGCGCGCATCCGCGAGCTCGGCGCCGGGCTCTCGCTCGACGATTTCGGCACCGGCTACTCGTCGCTCGCCTATTTGCAGCGCTTCCCGTTCGACACCATCAAGATCGACCAGCAGTTCGTGCGCAGCACCGGCAAGGGCGTGCGGCCGGTGATCCTGCGCTCGATCATCGCGCTCGCGCACGACCTCGGCATGACCACGATCGCCGAGGGCGCCGAGACCGACTCCGACGCGGTCGAGCTCTATCAGCTCGGCTGCGAATACGCTCAAGGCTTCGCCTTCGGCGAGCCGATGACCGCCGAGGAGGCGATGCGGCTGATCGCGCCCGAATTGCCGCCCGAGCGCCGCGCCAAGGCGGGCTAGAGCGGTCAGGCGTGGCCGGCGTCGCTCGCGAGCTTCCCGGGATCGATGCCGATCTTGCGCATCGCCTGAGCGTACTTCTCCTCGGTGTTCGGGCCGAACAGAAGCTCCGGATCGGCGTCGCAGTTGAGCCAGCCGTTCGACTGGATCTCGGTCTCGAGCTGGCCCGGCGCCCAGCCGGCATAGCCGAGCGCGAGCACCGCGCTCGCCGGCCCCTGGCCGCGGGCGATCGCCTTCAGGATGTCGAGCGTGGCGGTGAGGCAGATGCCGGCGGCGATCGGCAGCGTCGAATTGTCGATGAAGAAATCCGCGCTGTGCAGCACGAAGCCGCGGCCGGTCTCCACCGGCCCGCCGCGCAGCACCCGCACTTCATCCGCCCGCGGCGGCAGCTGGATGCGCTCGGCCGCCGGGATCACCTCGAGCTGCACCAGCAGATCGGAGAACTTGATGTGCGGCGCCGGCTGGTTGATGACGATGCCCATGGCGCCCTCGGAGGAATGCGCGCACACATAGACCACCGCACGGGCGAAGCGCTCGTCCTGCATGGACGGCATGGCGAGGAGGAGCTGGCCGTCGAGGTAGCCAGGACCGCCGCGCGGGGTGCCGAGTCGGGCGCGTCCGATGCGCATGTGGAAAGACTATCGCGGATGGGCAGGGCTGCAAACGTCGGAATTCGTCGCACGTGTTCACGCGGATGTGCATGGGCCGCGAACGCTGCCAGGAGCTAGGACGACGCATGGGTTTCAGCGGCAGATTTCTGGCGGCGACGGCGGGCACCTGGCTGCTTTGCGGCGGGGCAGTTCCGGTGCACGCGCTCGAATCGCCCTGGACGCAGGCGCCGCAATCTTCGGTGCGACTGATCGCCGGCGCCCCGGCCGTCGGCGCGACCGAGCTCAGCGGCGGGGTCGAGATTCGCCTGACGCGCGGCTGGCACACCTATTGGCGCTATCCGGGCGACGCCGGCGTGCCGCCGCGCTTCGAGTGGGCGGCGTCCGATAACGTGGCGGGGATCGAGCTGCAGTGGCCGGCGCCGGTGCGCATCGTGACCCAGGCCGCCATGTCGATCGGCTACGAGGACGGCGTGCTGTTCCCGCTCCGGATCCGGCCGCAGGACCCGAAGCGCCCGGTACGGCTCGAGCTCAAGCTCGAGTTCGCGGTGTGCGAGCGGCTGTGCATTCCGGCCGAGGCGCGGGTGCGTCTGGAAGTGCCTCCGGGCGTGGGCGACGTCCCGCTGTTGGCGCAGGCCGATGCGCGGGTGCCGCGGCGCGTGCGCCTCGGCGAGGCGCCGGGCCTCGCCATTCTAAGCGTGCGGCTCGAACGCGGTCCGACGCCGCGCGCGCTGGTGGAGGCGAAGGTACCGGCGGGGCGCGATCCCGATCTCTTCGCCGAGGGTCCGACCGAGGCCTGGGCGTTGCCCTTGCCCGAGAAGCTTCCGGCGGAAGCCGGCCGGGTGCGCTTCGCGATCCCGCTCGAAGGCGCTCCCTCCGGCGCCGATCCCATTCCGTCCAAGCTCCGGCTCACGCTCGTCGCCGGCGCGGAGGCGATCGAGGTCGATGCTCCGCTCGACTGAACCGCGGCTTGCTCTAGGATAGGCGCGCCGGCACGGCCGCCGGCGCGTGACGGAGGAGACGATGATCAAGGTCGGCGACCGGATTCCGCAGGCCACCTTTCGCGTGGTGGTGGACGGCTTGATGAAGCCACGTACCACCGACGAGGTTTTCAAAGGCAAGCGCGTGGTGCTGATCGGCATGCCCGGCGCCTTCACGCCGACCTGTCACAAGAACCATTTGCCTGGCTTCATCACCAAGGCCGACCAGTTCCTGGCCAAGGGCGTGGACAAGATCGCCGTCACTGCGGTGAACGATCACTGGGTGATGCATCACTGGGGCGTGACTTCCGGCGCCGACGGCAAGGTCGATTTCCTCGCCGACGCCAACGCCGAGTTCGCCAAGGCGATCGGGCTCGCGTTCGACGCGAGCGGCGGGCTCGGCGGCACCCGTTCCCGGCGTTACGCCATGCTGGTCGAGGACGGCGTGGTGAAGGCGCTGAATGTCGAAGAGGCTGCCGGCAAGGCCGAGGTCACCGGCGCGGACAATATGCTGAAGGCGCTTTGACCGGCACGTCATCCTGAGGTGCGAGCCCGCAGGGCGAGCCTCGAAGGATGACGTGCGAGCATCAGGCCGCCATCCTTCGAGGGCCGCCACGCAAGTCGGCGGTCGCCGACTTGCGCATTCATCGCCCCGATCTCGGGTAAACCCGAGATCGGGCGGCCACCTCAGGATGACGGCGCTGTCTCATGCGATGATGTCCGGGAACAGCTGGTCCTCGATGCGCGTGATCTGATCGCGCAAATGCAGCTTCCGCTTCTTCAGGCGCTGGATTTGCAGCCGGTCGGAGCCCGGCACGGAAGTGAGCGCGTCGATCGCGGCGTCGAGGTCGCGATGCTCCTGCTTCAGCCGCTCGAGTTCCCGGCGTAGCTGGCGTTCTTCCTCGGCGTTCATGGCCCCGCGTCGTGCCCCGCGGCAGCGGCGCATTTTCCGCCCGGCAAGTATCACCCCGGCACCCGCCGGCGGCAAGGCGCGCGCTCAATCGAGCTTGCGCAGCACCGTGAAGCCGCTCGACCAGGGCACGTGCCAAACCGCATAGCCTTGCGCCCGGTCCACGAAGAAGGTGCGCTCGTCGAACCGCTTGCCGAGAAACTCCTCGAGCGCCCGAATCACGCCGCGCGCATTGTCCCGGCCCGGCTCGGCCCTGCCGTCGAGCCGCCGGAACCATGCGGCCATGTTGGTGTCGTGGAACAGGAGCGCGCCGCCGGCCGCAAGCCGCGGCGCCCAGGCCGCGATCTCGGCGCGCGTGTGGTCGTATTCGTGCGAGGTGTCGATCAGGATCGCCTCGGCGCGCGCGGGCAGGCCGCGGCCCGTGCAGAAGTCGGCGAAGCCCTTGCCGGCGAAGGCGACGTCGTCGGCGCGCACGAACGACCAGCGCGGCCGGAAGCGCTGCGGCAGCTCGACACCGGAGCAATCCGCAAGATCCACGGAAAGCACATGGGCGTCGGCGACCTCGGCCGCCGCGAGCAGCGCGCGGGTCGAAACCCCGCCGCGGGTGCCGAGCTCGACGATCAGCCGCGGGCGGGAGAGCACGGTCTCGAGGAAGATGGTGCCGAGGTGGTCGCGAATGTCGCTTGCGGCACTGGCCCAGGGTCCGAGCGCCTCGGCGAGCACCGGATCGGGCGTGCTGGCGTGCCAGCGCGCGGGCACGAGCCGCCGCAGCAGGCGGCCGATCTTGGACGGAATTCTGCTGATCGAATCCGGAGCGGGCACCGGGATTCCAGGGGATCAAGAGCCGCGCGATGGGCCTTCGCGTTCCTAGCGGTCCGGTCCGCGCCCGGCAAGGCGAGGTTCGCTCGAGCGCAACCAATCATGCACGATCCCCGGTGGATTGATGCGCCGCCAAAGCCCGCCCGGCGTCGACTTGCCGGGAATCCCGTGTCACAATTCCTGCATCGCCCCCTGCATGGGAGATTCGATCCATGTCCATTCAGGAGCAGCTCGCGGAACTGGAACGGAAGCACCGGGCACTGGAAGCCGAACTGCGAGAAGCACGGAACCACCCTTCCGTCGACGATCTCCGGATCGCCGAGTTGAAACGCGCGAAGTTGCAGTTGAAGGACGAGATCGAGCGGCTGCGGCAGCAGGCCGTGCACTGATCGCCGACCCGCCGCTAGGATCCGAACCGCCGGTCATCGAGACCGGCGGTTTCGCGTCAAAGGCGGGCGATTTCAGGGCTTGAGCGTTAAGCTTAAGCCTTATGCATAGGGGGAATTCCCTGTGGCGCATTGTGGATTCTGCGCTCATCTTCCGCGCGCTTGTTGAGTTGGCGAGTTCGTCGGATCCCCTCCACATCGTCCTCAGCTCATCGAGCGGCAAGGGTGCAAACTGAGCGCCGCGTCGGGCAACGGCGCGCTGCTCTCCGACAGAGGAAGGTGCGAAATGCGAATGATCAAAGTTCTCGCCGCGGCGTTGGCAATTGCGATCGCGGCGGCGCCGGGCGCGGCGCTGGCGAAGAGCCACCACAAGCGGATCAAGACCACGGTCGCGGTCGCGGCCACGCTCGGCACGGCCAACTACCTGCTGGGCCCGGCCAAGCACGGCAAATTCTTCCACCCGAAATGGACCAATGCCACCGGCGTCGCCTACGTGGTCGGCGCCATCGGCTGCGTGGCGCTGACGCCGATCATCACCGTTGCGCTCGAGCAACGCCAGCTCTCCAACGAAGAGGTGATCTGGTCGACGGCGACCTGTTTCTTCCCGCCGCTCATCCTCGTTGGGCTGCTCGCCCACTGACCGGGCTCGAACCAGCAAGGCTCCTGATTGGAATGGCCGGGACTGTCCCGGCCATTTCATTTGCGGCGACGCGCAAGAACGAAAAAGCCCGGCTCGCGCCGGGCTTCTCCATTCGCAAAGCGGTTCCGCCTCAGGCGGCCTTCAAGTTGGTCGCGGCGGTCTTGCCGCGCTCCGTGGTGATGTCGAAGCTCACCTTTTGTCCTTCGTTGAGCGTGTACATGCCGGCGCGCTCCACGGCGGAAATGTGGACGAACACGTCCTTGCCGCCGTCGGAGGGCTGGATGAAGCCGAAGCCCTTTTGGGCATTGAACCACTTCACGGTACCAGTAGCCATATCGTCGTTCCTCTCGCGCACTTCTTCGAAGCGCGTTTCTCACCACGCGACCATCGCGCGGTCTCTACAATCCGAATGTTGGGGGTTTGGTCTCGTAGCGCAGCCCAAGCGGGAGCGGGATAGCAAAACAGCCAAATTCGAGTTGCGGGCGCTATAGTCTCAAAATTTGCGGCTAGGTCAAGACCCGTCGCGATCACAACAAGCGAAGCGATTCTTTTCAGAAACTGTTTACGCTGGCGGCCGCGGCCGGCGGTCAACCCACCGTCTTGGCCGCGGCGCGGCCGGCGACGCGGCCCGAGTAGAGGCAGCCGCCGAGGAAAGTGCCTTCCAGCGCGCGATAGCCGTGCATGCCGCCGCCGCCGAAGCCGGCAACCTCGCCGGCCGCATAGACATTGCCGAGCGGCGCGCCGTTTGCTCCGAGCACGCGGCCTTCGAGATCGGTCTCGATCCCGCCCAGCGTCTTCCGCGTCAGCACCCAGAGCCGGACCGCGATCAGCGGGCCGGCGGCGGGATCGAGCAGCTTGTGCGGCTTGCAGACCCGGATCAGGCGGTCGCCGATATATTGCCGCGCGGCGCGGATCGCCATGATTTGCGCGTCCTTGCCGAACTTGTTGTCGAGCTCGCGGTCGCGCGCGATCACTTCATGCTCGACGGTGGCGAGATCGACCAGGTTCTTTTGCGTCAGCCGGTTCATGCCCTCCACCAGCTCCGGCAAGGTCTTGGCGACGACGAAATCCTTGCCGGCCTGCACGAATTTCTGCACCGGGTTGAGGGTCTTGCCGCGCCCGCGGCGGAGCACGCCGAGGATGCTCTTGTTGGTGAAATCCGGGTTCTGCTCGGAGCCCGAGAGCGCGAACTCGCGGCCGATGATGCGCTCGTTCAACAAGAACCAGGAATGGTCGTCGCCGGCCCGCAGGATGTGCTCGAGCGCGCCGTAGCAGTCGAAGCCCGGATAGAGCGGCACCGGCAGCCGCTTGCCGCGGGCGTCGAGCCAGAGCGGCGACGGGCCGGAGAGGACACGGATGCCGTGGCGCGGCCAGATCGGCGCCCAATTGTCCACGCCTTCCGGGTAGTGCCACATGCGGTCGGAATTGATGATGCGGCCGCCGGCGGCGCCCGCCGCTTCGAGCATGCGGCCGTCCACGTGGTCGGGTACGCCCGAGAGCAGATTCGCGGGCGGCGTGCCGAAGCGCTTCGGCCAGTGCTTGCGCACCAGCTCATGGTTGCCGCCGAGGCCGCCGGAGGTGACGATCAGGGCTTGCGCTTTCAACGCGAAACGGCCGAAGACATTGCGTGAGCTCTTGTGCCCGCGCTCGACTGTGCTCGGCTCCAGAATCTCGCCCTCGACGCCGTCGACCTTGCCGCCGGTCTTGGTGAGCGCGGTGACGCGGTGGCGGAAGCGGAGCGAGATCAGGCCGTTGTTCTCGGCCTCGCGCACGCGGCGCACGAACGGCGCGAGCAGGCCCGGGCCGGTGCCCCAGGTGACGTGGAAGCGCGGCACCGAGTTGCCGTGGCCGCTGGCGAGATAGCCGCCGCGCTCGGCCCAGCCCACGACCGGGAACCAGCGCACGCCCATGGCGTAGAGCCAGGGGCGCTTTTCGCCGGCGCAGAAATCCACGTAAGCTTCGGCCCATTGGCGGGGCCACAGATCCTCGTCGCGGTCGAAGCCGGCCGAGCCGAGCCAGTCCTGCAGCGCGAGCTCGCGGCTGTCGCGGATGCCGAGCCGGCGCTGCTCCGGCGAGTTCACGAACATGAGCCCGCCGAACGACCAGAACGCCTGGCCGCCGAGCGAGGCCTCCGGCTCTTGATCGAGCAGGATCACTTTCTTGCCGGCGTCGGCGAGCTCGGCCGCGGCCGTGAGCCCCGCCAGTCCGGCGCCGATGATGATGACGTCCGCGTCCATCAATTCCCCCTGCCCTCGATCTCTCTCGCGACCCAGGTTTGCAGGTCGCCGAGCACGCGGGTGCGGTCCGGTTCGCGCTCGTTGAATACCTCATGCCAGAGCGGCGCGTACCAGCGCAACGTGGCGCGGCCCGGCCGCATCGCGGCGGCGAACTCGCGCGCGCCCTCGGGATCGACCAGCCGGTCTTCGCCGGCGACCAGCAAGAGCGTCGGCACGTCGAGCTTCGCCGCATCGCGCCGCGCTTTTTCGCCGGCGTCGAGAAGGAAGGCGATGGTCCGCGGCGTGGCATAGGCGTGGCAGAGCTGGTCGCTCATCAGTTCGGAAACGATGAGCGGATCATGGGAGAGCCGGTGCAGCGGCAGGCTGTGCGGAAGCACGAGGTTCGGCGTGATCCGGCTTCCGGCGGCGAACAGGAAACGCATCGCGGCGCTGAGTCGCGTCTTCAGCGCCGGCGAGGAGAGCACGAGGCCGCACGGCCGGATCCAGCCGCCGGTGGCGGCCCGGGCCGCGATCACACCGCCCATGCTGTGGCCGATCAGGAACGGCGGCGCGCGATCGCCCGCCGCGATCGCCTCGGCCGCGAACCGATCGAACACCAGCTTGGCGTCATCCACCGGCGCGTTCAGCGAAGGAATGGCGGCGCGCGGGCCGCCGGACTTGCCGAAGCCGCGCTGATCGTAGCCGCGCACGGCGACGCCGATCTGGTTCAGCGCGGCGGCGACATGGGCATAGCGGCCGCAATGCTCGCCGAGGCCGTGAATGATGAGCGCTGCGCCGCGGCGGCGCGCGCCGGCGGGCAGCGGCCAGTCCTGGACGAAGAGCTCGACGCCGTCTGGGGTGGTCAGGTTCATGGGGCCAAGCGTATTCTTATCATCGCAATTGGGACGATCGTTGTTGCAGCGATTCTTTCTCCCGAGATGTTTGCCACCTTTCCCTCTCCCCACCGGGGAGAGGGTGGCCGCGAGCGCAGCGAGCGGCTGGGTGAGGGGGCATCCGCGCTAGCCATCCCCCTCACCCGGCTTCCTCGCTCCGCTCGGAAACCGACCTCTCCCCGATGGGGAGAGGTGAAAAAGGATTCGCGTTCTCGCGAGCGCATCGGCCCCGAGGCTTGGTTCGGTTTCCCCTCGAACGATCCCCGCTTTCGCGGGGACAGGGCGAGGGGGATGGAGCGCCGGTCGGCGCGTCCATTGTTCTTGTTCGCGCCCCGTAGCGAGGGGCGCGGCGCCTTCACGGCGCTCCATCCGGCGATTTCGTACCCCGGGCCGCGCTTTTCGTGAGGCCAGCGCAAGCGCACAGCCTCTCCGTCAGCGAGCTCCTCGCACCGGCTCCTAGTGGCCGGGGGCGGAGCCCCGGAGCATCCCGAGCGCGGGCTTGCGAAGCCCGCGCGCAGGCGCCGATCTTGATCCCACATGGTTTCGCGTGGCCACGCGCCCCTCATCGGATCGAGACAGGGGCAAGATAAGGGCGCGCCAAGCGGCGGGGACAGATTCCCGCGCGTCCTGTGAATGGAATCGTACAACGCCTTGGCTGGCCGGAATAATTCTATCCCCGGCATGCCCGTGCGTGCGGCACTGTCATTCCGGGGCGCGGCCCCGGACCTGATCCGGGCGCGCCGTCCCGGAATGACGGGAAATTGACTCAGGATTTCTTGAACGTGCGGGAAACGTAGTCGCGCATGCTGGCGGCCGTCTCGGGCGCAAGCCATACCGCGGCGGTAGCCGCGTCGACCCGTTTCCCATGCCGGTCGAGCGCGTCGGCCACCGGCTGGCGCATCTGCTGCTTGGTGAGCGCGAAGGCTTCCGGCCGGAGCGCGCCAAGCTTTTCGGCGGCGGCGATTGCCAGCTCGACGAGCTGCTCGGGCGCGACGATCTCGTCGATGAGGCCGCGCGCGAGCGCTTCCTCGGGCGGAAACGTGGCGCCGGTATAGATGATCTCGGGAAAATACCTGGGCGCGGTGGCGAAGCGCATGATCTCGAACGCGAGCGGCGGGAACGGCACGCCGACCAGCAACTCGGTTACGCCGATCCGCCCCTCGCCGCGAGCCATCAGCCGCCGGTCGGCGCAACAGGCGAGGATGCAGCCGCCGGCCACGGCGTGGCCGTTGACTGCCGCGACCAGCGGCTTGGATAAGAAGAACGCGCTCATGTAGAGCTTCGCCAGCGCCGGCAGGAAGTGCTTGAAATAATCCGCGCCACTAGTCGTGGCGCGCAGGAGATCGACGCCGGCGGAGAATATCCGGCCCTGGCCGGTGACGACCACGGCGCGCGCGTCGGCGCTTTTCAGCTCATCGAACTTCGCCGCCAGCGCCAGGCAGAACTCGGTATCGAGCGCATTGGCCTTGCCGTGCTGCATGGCGAGCACGGCGACGTGGCGGATGTGGGTGAGGGTGAACATGATCGGACTCCTTCCGGCACAATACTGTCATGGCCGGGCTTGTCCCGGCCATCGGCATTGGCATTCTTGACTTTCGGACAATTTTGTCCGAAGCTGCAAGCTTACGCGAGCGGGCCGGACGGCCGTGAACAAGCGCGACCGATTCATCGCCGAACTGCGGGACGAGGCCCGCCGACGCGGACTTCCCTTCCGCATCGAATACCGGCGCGGCAAGGGCGGCCATGCCATGGTGTGGATCGGCGAGCGCTTCACCACCTTGCCGGCGCGCGAGATCGACCCGCATACGGGCCGAAAGATTCGAAAACAGCTTGGGCTGGCCCACTGAAGCGGAGAAAACGATGAAAGCCTATGCATATCGGGCGCTGTTCGAGCCGGGCGAGCGGCGCGGCAATGTCGTCGTCACGTTCCCCGATGTGCCGGAGGCCATTACGCAGGGGCGCGGCGAGGCCGATGCGCGCGCCATGGCCGAGGAAGCGCTCGGCCTCGTGCTGCTGACCTATCTGGAAAACGGAAAGCCGCTGCCGAAGCCGCGCGCGAAGGGCCGCGCGCTGGTGGAGATCGCGGTGGCTCCCAACGTGGCCGCGAAGCTCGCGGTGCTGGAGGCGTTCAAGGCCGCGGGCCTCAGCAAGAGCGAGCTCGCGCGCCGCATCGGCAAGGATGAGAAGGAGGTGCGCCGCATCCTCGACCCCAGGCATCCGACCAAGCTGCCGGCGCTCACCGCCGCGCTGCGCGCGCTGGGGAAGCGGCTGGTGGTGGGCGTTATGGAGGCGGAGGCGGCGTAAGCCGTAGCCCGCATCGAGCGAAGCGGAATGCTGCTATCCGGATTTCGCTTGCGCTTCTTCCGGGCTATAATTGTGGTGCGAGGAACCGGAAATGAGCAAACCCCTAATCTACACGATTTCCGCCGTCTGGGACGCCGAGGCGTCGGTTTGGAGCGGCCATTGCGACGACATTCCGGCCGCCGCCGACGCGCCGACGCTGGACGAGCTGCTCGCAAAAATATCGGCAATGGCGCTTGATCTGCTGCCGGACAACCATCCCGCGGTCGATCCTTCGTCGCTCTACCTTCAGATCACCGCATTGCGTGAAGCAGAGCCGGCCGCAGCCTGATGGCGCCGCAGTTCGACCGCGCGCTCCGGGAGCTATTGCGCGCGGCCGGTTGTGTCCTCGTACGCCAAGGCAAGGGCAGTCACGAAATCTGGCACAGCCCGATCACCAAGCGGAATTTTCCGGTCCCCATCGGCATCGCCAGCCGGCACACGGCCAATGCTATCCTTCGACAGGCCGGATTGCCGAAGGCGTTTTGAGTAGAATTGTAGGATGGGCAGAGGCGCCCTGCCGCCACGAAATAAAGTCGCCCTGCGACGCGTCTTTGCCCATCCTACGAGCTGCTATTGGCAGAAAGGGGAAATCGGGAAAACCCGCTCGCTTGGTTTGAGGCTTAGTTTTACCTCACACTCACGCATTCGCTTATCGTAATCGGCGACCCAAGTGTTGCGGATGCAGGCGTGATTGCCGCGCCAGCCCTCGATTCCGACCAGCACATTCTTGAAGCTGATGGCGAGTATCGTGAGCTGGTCGCTGAGAGGCTGACAAACGGATAGATGCTCGCGGCCAAGGCCATCCTTCAGCCTCTCCTCGCTGCTTTCAACTCTCATCGTGAACCGTTCGAGTTCGTCGAGGATAAACTGTACCTGCTCCCGATCGCGCTCGTTGAAGGCCTTAGTGATTGCGCGCTCCTGAGCAAGCAAGTGCTTGCGTACATCGAGATAGAAGGCCCGTGCCGAGTCCATCCGAGTTTGCGCACTAGCTACCGTGAAGATTCCGATAGCCCCGAGTAGCGCGAGGAATGAAGACAGTCTCATCGGGAGATCACACCCCCTTCGCCATCTCTCTCAACTTGAATTTCTGAATCTTCCCGGTGCTGGTCTTGGGCAGCTCGACGAACACCACGTAGCGCGGGCATTTGAAGGCCGCCAGGTTCGCGCGGCAGTGCTTGAGCAGTTCCTCGG